>JAYUGA010000313.1:0-3007 GCA_043738565.1 Rhodobacterales bacterium | reverse complement strand
CCTGCTGCAAGGCCTGGAACTTCTTCGCAAACGACCCAGGGGCCATCGCTTCCATAACCTCACGTACTTGGGCACAAGTCAGCTGAAAGGGCCGTTGGTATTAGATCCACTTCGGGCAGGCCGACGCCCTCTATGCCGCCCGCCAAACTGCGCTTGGCGCTGCGTTTCTGAGTACGCCCGAGCGCTTTGTGCACCAGCCACCAAAACCACCACAAGTCCCGACCGCTGTGTGGATCGACGCCGAGATGCGCCATGCCGGGCTGTTGAACTGATCCCCCGAAAAATACCCTCCCCTGCGATTGCGGGAGAGGGTGCAATGATCTGGCCGACGGATGGTCAGGGCTGCACTTCGGTCACCAACTTCGGATTGTCGAGCGCTTCGGACAGTTCTTCTTCGGTGCGTACGAAACCGACGCCCTTGGCGTAATACTTGTATTCGCGCAGGTCCGGTTCAGATTTGCTGCCCTCGAACGTTTTCAGCACACCATCAAAAGTGCCGCCTGGGCCGGTCACCGTCGCGTCGATTGCCACGACCTCGAAATAGTCCATCGCCCCATCGGCCGCAGCCTGCTCCTGAAACAGCGACAGTCCAACCACCGGGTTGGCCGCAATCGAAATGCCCGGCATGGCACCGTTCACCCCGGATCGCCAGGCCGATTTGCTGTCGGTCCCGGTGAACACGCCGTTGGCGTCATAGCGGTAGTTGGTCACGTCTTCGCCAAAATACCACAGATTGCCCTCGTTATCGCTGGCGTAATAGTCAAACGTCCGCTCGACCAGCCGACCGTCCTTGACCGCCTCGTCGAGGATCTGCATGGTCTGCACGCCCATCAGCTTCAGTCCGGGGCCGGTGACGATCTGAGTGGCAACTTCGGTGATCGGCTTGCCTTCGTCCATGCCGCTGCCCGCCATCACCTGCCGGGATCCGACTTCGAGCGAGATGTACGGGTTGGGCTTCGGGTTGGCAAAGTTGGCCACATCAAAAGCGGGCAACGTCGGCTCGGCGGCAAAGACCGCCAGTGGCGCACTCAGGCCGGTCAGCAGGGCCAGGGCGGTTGTTGTCATCGTCTTCATGATCGGGTCTCCTTCCGGGAGGTTGCTGCGAACACCCCGAACATTGCGCATCGTCGGCCGGTCTGGAAATCCGCCTGATGCCGGATGCGCGCCCTATCGCATCTGTATGATTGCCGATCCGGCCCAATAAGCCGATACTGGTTGACGGGCACGGAGTGGTGAGAAAGATGAAGAAAGGTAGAATCCTGATCGTCTTCGTGGCAATGGCTGTGGTCGCCGTGGCGCTGACGACCGTTGATCTGATCCGCGAAACCGACCGCGTGACTGCGGCAGACGTGTTCATCAATCTCGCCGATGAACTGCTGCTGCTGTGCGGAATGGCAGCGGTTGCCTGGACCATGCGGCGGGTTGAAGATTTGCAGGATGGTCAGGAAGCCCTGTCCAACAATATCGCCCGGGCTGTGGCGCAGGGCGATCAGTGGCGCGACCAGCGCCGGACCGAAATCGCCGCTCTGGGCGAGGCCATCGAAGAGCAGTTCCGGCAATGGTGCCTGAGTGCGGCGGAAATCGACATTGCGGGACTGATGCTGAAAGGGGCTTCGCTCAAGGAAATCGCACTGGCGCGGGACACGTCCGAGGCGACGATCCGCCAGCAAGCCCAATCGGTCTATCGCAAATCAGGCTTGTCAGGCCGGACCGAGCTTGCCGCATATTTCCTCGAAAGCCTGTTTGCCACCGCCGACGACAGAGCCTCGCGCCGCCCGGAACTGTCGCTGGTTCCGGCCAACACCGCCTGAGCTTCGCAACGGTCAGCGCGAGAATCCCCGGAAGAATTCCCACATCGTGCGGCTCGCCTCAAAATCCGCCGCAAGGGTCGCGCCGGACCCCTGTCGCTGTCCCGGCCACGCATGCCTGCCACCCGCGATCATGTAGAGCACAACCGGCGCGCCGCCGCTGCAAACCCAACGCTCGCCCGTCACCGCGCCCGCCGACCCGTTGGCGCTGCGGACCGGGCCGTCGTCGGATCAAACCAGATGTCCAGAGCGCCAGCCTGCTTCAGCGCGTTCGCCGCCGACGAATACGTCTGCTGGCTCGGGCCAATGGCGTGACATGGCACCCTGGAGCTGCGCCAATTCGTCGTGCGGCAGGTCGGGGGGATGGGCTTTGGCATGCACCTCAGCTAACCTGCCGGAGTCCGACAGTGAACCCGACACCACTTGCGCAACAAAGCCCGGTTGAACGGCGACTATTTGTTGACTCATAAAACAATAGCCCGTTTTATAGAGCTTCACATCGCGGGGGGCTGGTCGAATGGCGGGCGCGGACGACCGGATGGTGGCGACCGGGACGCTTGCCGACAGTGGAGCGGCCCGCAGCGTCGAGACGGTCTGGATCCCGCTTGCCGATGGTCGCCGCCTTGCCGCGCGGCTGTTTTTACCCGCAGACCCGACGCCGGTGCCGGTCATTCTGGAATACCTGCCCTATCGGCGGCGTGACGGGACGCGCTTTGGCGACGATCAGCTGCATCTGTGGTTCGCGGCGCATGGCTACGCGGGCGCCCGTGTCGATATCGCCGGCACCGGCGATTCCGATGGTCTGATCGGCGATGAATATGTGGCCCGCGAACAGGATGACGCCTGCGAGGTGATCGAATGGCTGGGCCAGCAGGACTGGTGCAGTGGCGCGGTGGGGATGATCGGGCATTCCTGGGGCGGATTTTCCAGCCTGCAGGCCGCCGCACGCCGACCGGCGCGGCTGAAGGCGGTGGTCAGCATCTATTCCACCGATGACCGCTATGCCTGTGATGCGCATTGGATGGGCGGCTGCCTGATCGACGACAATTTCAGCTGGGGCAGTGCGCTGTTCAACTATTGCGCCTTGCCGCCCGACCCTGCCGTGGTGGGGCAGGACGCATGGCGCGACATGTGGCGCGCGCGGATTAACGATGCCACGCTGATCCCGGCGGGCTGGCTGCGGCACCAAAGGCGTGATG
>JAYUGA010000312.1:0-49119 GCA_043738565.1 Rhodobacterales bacterium | reverse complement strand
AGGCTTGGAATTGGGAGAGCGGGATGACCAACCAAAGCGCTGCCATGCTGGTGATCGGCGACGAGATTCTGTCAGGCCGGACGCGCGACAGCAACATGCACCATCTGGCCGTGCAACTGACCGAGCATGGCTTGCGACTGGCCGAGGTGCGGGTGGTGGCGGATGATCATGCGGCGATTGTTGCGGCGGTGAATGCGCTGCGGGGCGCTTATGACCATGTGTTTACCTCGGGCGGGATCGGGCCGACGCATGACGACATCACGGCGGACGCGATTGCGGCGGCGTTTGGGGTGGCGATCAGCCATCGGGCGGATGCGATGGACCTGTTGGGGGCGCAGTATGCGCGGCAGGGGCTGGAGTTCAACGCCGCGCGGCAACGCATGGCGCGGATACCGGATGGGGCCACGTTGATCGACAATCCGGTGTCGGTGGCACCGGGGTTTTCGGTGGAAAACGTACATGTGATGGCCGGGGTGCCGCAAATATTCGAGGCGATGCTGGCCGGGGTGTTGAGCCAGATTGCCCGCGGGCAGCCGTTGCTGAGCCGGAATTTGCGGCTGTTGCGCGGGGAAGGCGAGATTGCCACGGCGTTTGGCAGCTTTGCGGCGGGCTATCCCGATCTGGCGATGGGGTCGTATCCGTTCCAACAGGACGGGGTGTTTGGCACCAATCTGGTGCTGCGCGGGGTCGACGCGGGGCGGCTGGACGCGGCGCTGGCGCGGTTGACGGCGCTGCTCGTGCCATGACCGGCTGGGCGGAGGCGATGGAGGCGACCTGGCCCCCGGCGGCGGTGCGCGACCTGGGGCCGTGGCGGCTGCGCGACGGAGCGGGCGGCGGCAAGCGGGTGTCGGCGGCGACGGCGCAGCGTCCGTGGGTCGCGGGCGATCTGGCGCAGGCCGAGGCGGCAATGGCGCAGCCGCTGTTCCAGATCCGGCCACAGGATACGGCGCTGGATGCGGCTTTGGCAGCGCGCGGCTACCGTCTGATTGATCCGGTGGTGGTTTATGAGGCCCCGGTTGCAGGGTTTGAAGCACCGCCGCGGATGACGACATTCCCGCACTGGCCGCCGCTGGAGATTGCAGTGGACCTGTGGGCGGAGGGCGGTATCGGGGCGGCGCGGCTGGCGGTGATGCAGCGGGCCAAGGGGCCGAAGGTGGCGATTCTGGCGCGGGGGGCTGACCGGGCGGCGGGGGTGGCTTTTGTGGCGCTGCACGGGTCAGTGGCCATGCTGCATGCGCTGGAGGTGACGCCTGCGTTGCGCAGGCAGGGTTCCGCACAGCATATCTTGCGGGCGGCAGCGGTTTGGGCGCAAGGAATGGGAGCCGAGACGCTGTCGCTGGTGGTGACAGAGGCGAATGCAGCGGCGCGGCACCTGTACACTTCCCTAAGCATGCAGGTTGTGGGACACTACCATTATCGGGACAAATGAGCCGGAAAAGGCCGTGAGTAGGTGATGCGGACCAAGATTGTCATGGTTGCCCTTGCATTGGGTCTCGGCGCATCTGCGGCGCGGGCAGTCGTGCTGGAAATGCCTGCCGCCGCCTCGGTGATCGGCGGGCGCGCCGAAAGCCCCGGCAGCTATGCCTTGCCGATTGGCCCTTATGCCGACGAGGCGGTGCCGGTGCAGCGGGTCGAGGGGGCGCTGGATCAGCGGGCGTACCGGCTGGAGTCGAAGGGCCAGACCACGTTGCAACTGTTGCAGCCGTTGCGCGATCAATTGGCGGCGGGCGGCTATGCGGTGATCTACCAATGCGACACCGCGGACTGTGGCGGCTTTGACTTTCGCTATCGGATGGAGGTGTTGCCGGAACCGCAGATGCATGTCGATCTGGGCGATTTCCGCTATCTGGCGGCCGAACGGAAGGGCAGCAAGGGGTCGAATTTCGTGGGGCTGCTGGTCAGCCGGTCCAGCGATCAGGGCTTTGTGCAGGTGACATCGGTGACTGCTTTGGGTGCGGCCGCGCCTGCCCCGCTGGTGGAGGCCGGCCCCGTGGTCGGGCAGGCTTTGCCGGTAGCCGATGTGCCTGCCGCGCCAGTGGCCGAGCCGGTTGCGGGCGGGCTGGGTGATCAGTTGCAGCAGAAGGGGACGGTAGCGCTGGACGATCTGGTGTTTGGCAGTGGCAAGGCGGCGCTGGAGGACAAGGATTACGCCTCATTGGCGGAACTGGCCCGGTGGCTGGCGGCACATCCCGCGTCGCAGGTGGCGCTGGTGGGTCATACCGATGCCTCGGGCGCACCGGCGGCGAATGTGGCGCTGTCCCGGCAGCGAGCGGGGTCGGTGCGGGATTGGCTGCTGGCGCATTACGGCGTGGCGGCGGCGCAGGTCGATGCGCAAGGCGCGGGCTATCTGGCGCCGCGCGATACGAATTTGACGGAAGCGGGGCGAACGCGGAACCGCCGGGTCGAGGTGATGCTGCTGCCGTAGGACGCGCGGTCATGGCGCAGCATCGGCGAGGTAAGGTGCGTCATATGACGCACCCTACATCTGACGCACCCTGCATCCGATCACCAGTTGTCCGGCCCTTTGTCCATGTAACGCCGCGCCAGAAAGTCGATGAAGGCGCGGACTTTGGGCTGGGTGAAGCGGCCCGGCGGGTAGACCGCATAGATGCCCTGAACTTCCACCGGCAGGCCGGGGATCGCTTCCTCGACCTGACCGTGCTTCATGGCTTCGGCATAGAGGAACGACGGCAGATAGGCGATGCCAAGGCCGGAGACGGCGGCGTTCAGCAGGCTCTGGCCGTCATTCACCGTCAGCCAGCCGGCGGTGCGGACCTGACGCTTTTCCCCCGAGGGGGCGGTGACTTTCCAGACGTTGCCGTTGGCCTGATTGGAATAATGCAGCAATTTGTGGTCGTTCAAATCGTCGATCTTCAAAGGCCGCCCGTATTTCTGGAAATAGGACGGTGAGCCGATCATGCGTTTGGCGGTATCGGTCAGTTTTCGGGCGCGCAGCGTGGAGTCTTCCAGCTCTCCGACCCGGATGGCCATGTCGAAGCCTTCGGAAATCAGTTCGACATAGCGGTTGTTCAACACCATGTTGACGGTGATGTCAGGGTATTCCAGCAGGAAATCGCCGAGGATCGGCGACAGCAGGTTGACCCCGAAATCGGTGGCAACGCTGATCCGCAACAGGCCCGAAGGTGCCGATTGCATCGAGGTGACCAGCGCATCCGCCTCGCCCGCATCGTTCAGCACCCGCCTTGCCCGGTCGTAATAGGCCAGGCCAATCTCGGTCGGCGAAACCCGGCGGGTCGTGCGGTTCAAGAGCCGCGCCCCCAAGCGCGCCTCCAGAGCCGAGACATGCTTGGACACCGCCGACTTGGAGATTCCCATCTTTTTCGCAGCATCGGTAAAGCCGCCCTGGTCTACGACCGTGGCAAAGGCTTCCATTTCCGTCAAACGATCCATTGTTGTCCCCAAGCGAGCAGTGTGGGTTGATTGGGGAGTATTGATCGCGGATTCGGGCGAGATAGCGGCGTTGCGGCGACACATTGGGGTATTACCGGGGATCGTTGAAGGCAGGGAAACAGCCAGAGCCGGGTGGGCCACAGGTTTTCGTAGCAAAATCAGCGGCGGGGCTGCCTTAATTGGCGGTTTCGACGCAATGTCGCCGGAAGGCGCGTTTCAGCATGTCGAGTTCCGAGCGCAGCAGATCCACCTCGGCCCGCATGTCGTCCTCCATCGCCACGCCGGTGATGATGGTGAAATGGGCCAGCGTCTCGCCGGTGGCTTTGGCGCGGATCAGGAAGGTCTGCACGCCGTCGCTCAGCACCTCTGCCGGGACAGGCACCCGCACCGCCCATTCGCCGGGACGATCGGGGATCGGGCCGACGCTGGTGCCGGGCAGGACCTGTTCCAGCAGCACCACCTCCAGATCAGGCGCGCTATCCGCGCCGTTCAGGACACCTTCCCAGATGCCGGCGCGGATGCGGGTCTTGGTCAGCCGGGCTTCGTTCATCGCATTCTCACAATTCAGCGCGGGGTCGCCGCGAAAAGGTCACGTCGCGCAGGATGACCTGATTCATTTCCGGCCCCTCGAAGATCAGGTCAACCCACAGCCGGTCCACCCGCTTTTCATTCATCTTGGAATAGGCGAGGTCGAATTCCACCATCACCTCTTCCTCGTTCAGCGGCAGTTCGCGGACGATCTGTTCGACGTTCGGCCCGTGTTTGATGTTCAGCCGCGCGAAGATTTCCAGCGGCTTTTCCATCTCGACGATGACATCCATCCGGATCAGGTGTCTCAGCTTCAGCCCGCGCGCCGCGTCTTCCGGCAGGTCGATGACGAGGCTCAGGAACGAGCCGTCAAAGCGGAACATGTCCATGCGAAAGCCGAAGGCGGCAATGTCGGCCTCGCGGGTGTTGCGGATCTGGCGGACGGTCAGTTCGCTGCGGCGGCAGTCGTGAAAGATCGTGGCCCCTTCACAGATCACCGCCTTGGACGCAACCGAGGCCATGCCGGGCGCGGGCAGCGGGCCTTTCCACAGCATCGGGCGCCACGACCATTCGGTGCCCATCGGCTTGCGGAAGACGTTGGAGCCGATGACCGGCAGGGCCAGACGGTAGTCCGCCTCGTGGATCACCACATCAAGGTGGCGGCGCAGCGCCCGCGCACGGCCACGCCATTTGCGCAGCATCTCCAGATCGGCATTGCCGATATCGGCGCCCGTCATGCCCCAGCGCCGCAACACGCGCCGGTGCAGAAAGCCTTCGAACAATCCCGCGATGCGCCCTGCCATCCTGCCCTGTGTTCCGCATCCTGTGCCCGCAGGCATTGTTGCATCTATGGAAACTATGGCGTTTATTGCTCCAAACTCGTAAAGACTCCACCCCCAAGGCCCTTGTCCAGCGCGGAATTTCCAGCGGCCGGTTTAGCGGACCAGCGGCGGATTGAGCGATTTCAGCGCCCTGACGGTATCCGCCACCAGATTGCGACCCTGTGCCGGGGTCAGCGGCACGCCGGCGGCACCCGAGGCTGACACCGTCACCAACCGTCCGCGCACCCCGGCGATGGCGCGCCAATAGTCGCCGGCGGTCGTGTCGTTCAGGTGCAGGAACAGGTTATCCTGCTCCGCCTCGGTCGCCACCACCAGCACATGCGCCGGATTGCCATCGCGGGCCAGCGCACGGCGACCCGGGGCCGAGGCGAAATACTGGCCCAGAACCGCAGGGCTGGCCAGCATCACCCCCGCCGAAGCGGAACTGCCGATGCTGACAGTGACCAGCGCCGCCGCGACCTGGCCCGCCGCCGTGCAGCGCCCGATCAGCACCACGGCCGTATCCGCCGCCGCCTGCGACGCCTGCGGGTCGATGCAATAGCCATTGGGGGCCGCTACGTGAAACTGCCCGTTCAGCACCGACACCTGTTTGGGGCCGGACGCCGTCGATGCCAGTTCGCAGGCGGCCAGCACCAGCAGCGCGGCCATGCCAAGCCAGCCGCGCAGGGCGGAGCGTTTGGGACGGACAGGGCGCAAAGCGGCGATCACGGCACCTCCGGAAGGGACGGTTTCCGAAGCCAGAGCGTTAGGGGGCGCCGCGAGAAGGGGCAAGTCGAAACGCGGCCGCAAGTGATTTTCGTTGAAGCGAGCGGTGGCTTTGCGTAAAGCCTGTCCGATGCAAGACAGCCTCAACCTGATCATTTCCGAGCCCGGCGGCATCCTATATGTGTTGTTGCCGAAATGCGGGTCCAGCAGCGTGGTCAGCATGTTCCTGACCATGGCCGGGCTTGACCCGCAGGACCGCCGCGTGCGCGAACTGGCCAATGCGGCGCAAGGCGACGGGCGGCTGGCCAGGGCGGGGCTGCAATTCCGCAAGACCGACACGGCGGGGGTGATTGCCGCCCGCAAGGCGCATCCGGCGCACCGGCTGATCGCCAACGTCCGCAACCCCCATGACCGGGTGCTGTCGAATTACTACAACAAGCTGAACCGCTACACCAAGGCCCACGCCAAGGGCATCTTTGTCTATGGCAAATTCCGCCAGTTGCTGGAAGGGCCGAAAGCCTGGCCTCTGGTCGCGCGGGGCAACGCCCATATGCAGTCAAGACTGAGTTTTCAGCAGATGCTGGCCGGGCTGGAACGCTTTGGTCCCGATTTCGATGGCCATTACGCCAGGCAATCCGGGCTCTTGGCGCTGGACCGGTTGCAGTATGACCGGTTGTTGCGGCTGGAAACGCTGGACGCCGATTTCCGCATTGCCATGGCGGAACTGGGGCTGCCGGGCGAGATGCTGGCGCGGTTGAAGACTTTGCCGCACAGCAACAAGACCGCTTATGCGGGCAGCGTCGATGCGCTGTTGACGCCGGAGGCGCGGGCGACCATTTCGCGCATCTATGCCGATGATTTCGCGCGCCTTGGCTATGCGGTCTGATCCGGTGGCGGCGCGGGTCGATCTACAATGTGTCCAGAGTTTCTGCGACGGTGCGGGGGTTTCACACCCCGCGCACCCGCGTCGGATATTTGCGGACGGATGAAATGCACGGAAGTCAGATTCCGGCATACCATTCATAGCCGCGGTCGGCCCAATAGCTGCCCCGGCCCTGCCCCAGCCCGGCGAAACTGTCCACCAGCTCGATGGTATGGACGTATTTCGCCATCTTGTAGCCGAGTTGCCGCTCGACCCGCAGCCGCAAGGGCGCTCCATTGGCCATCGGCAAGGGCGCACCGTTCATGCCCCAGGCCAGGATGGTCTGGGGATGGCGAGCATCCACCATGTCGATGCTTTCGTAATAGGTGACTTCGCCCGCCAGCGTGCGTTCGATGGTGTCAAAGCAATGGAACACCGCGTAACGGGCGTTCAGCAGCGGTTTGGCCTGATCGAGGATCGCCGACAACGGCACCCCGGTCCATTTGGCAATGCAGCTCCAGCCCTCGACACAGTCGTGGCGGGTGATCTGGGTGCGCGACGGCAGCGCGGTCAGCGTGGCATAGGGGATCGACAGCGGGGTTTCGACCAGGCCGGTGACTTGCAGCCGGTACTTGGCAAAGCCGCCGACTTGCAGGTCAAGATATTCCGGGCTGTCCACCGCCTTGGACCCATTGGGATGCTGGCGCTGGCGGATGTCGGCCTCGGTGAATTCCGGCGCAAGGCTGTCGCCCAGCAGAAAGCGTTGCGCCGCCATCGTCAGGTTCTCGGCCCCTTGCAAGGTGGCCCGCAGCAGGCTGTCGCCGGAATTGAGGCCGTCGAGCAGCTTGCAGCCCGACAGGGAAAGCGCAGCGCCGCCCAGGAGAAGATTACGCCGATTGATCATCCTGGCCCCCTTTGTCGGGATCGACCCGATACCAGCCGGTCACGATCGACCGGATTTCATTCAGCGGACCTGCCGCAAGGATCATCACCATATGGACGAAGAAGAACAGGATCAGCGCCAGCATGGTCAGGAAATGGATCGAGCGTGCGGACTGCCTGCCGCCGAACAGGTCCAAGAGCCACGGCGCGATCGAATCGAAAGCCGGCGACATGGTCAGCCCGGTGGCGATCATCAGCGGCAGCGCCAGAAACAGCACCGAAGCATAGGCCAGCTTCTGCAACACGTTGTAATCGCGGGTGTGGTGGAAGCGCAGGCGCAGGTGGCTGGCCACGTCGCCCGGCAGGTTGCGCAGGTCGCGGACCGTCGGGATCAGTTTGCGCAGATGGCCGTTGCAGGCCGAGAACCCCAGCCAGATCGTCAGGGTGGCAACCAGAGCCCATGCGAAGAACAGGTGGATCACCCGCCCGGTCGCCAGGCTTTGGGTCGAGGGCATGGTCAGGGCGGCGGGAAGGGCGCGGACCTGACCGCCCGAGGTGCCCAAGACGCCGCTGGTGTCAAAGTCGCGGCCCAGAATGCGCGTGACCCCCTTGACCTGATCGCCATCCTGCACCGCGCCGATGGCGACCGCTGCATTGTCATAGTCAAACCCGGTTTCCTTGCCGAAATTGAGCGAAGGATGGGCATTGAAGATCTGAAAGCCCGAAAACATCAGGAACAGCAGGCAAATCGCCCAGACCCAATGCGTGAGGCGTGTCGCCCGTTTCTGCCGGTAGATGAGCGGTCCCTGTCCGGGTGTCATGATAGCCTCCCCTTGCTTGCGGAAGAAACGGCTTTGAACCGGCAGAAGTTTCAGGCCCGGCCGAAAAAAGTTCACGCGATAGGACCGGGTCTTGCCCCAAGGTCAAGACGGTGGTGCAAGACCTTCCTTCGTGCCGAGCCAAGACCTCGAATCTGGCGCGGCGGCCACATTTTCCAGGGATGCCGCGCGCGATTGCGACAAACGCCGCTACGACGGTTCGCCATCAACTGTTCCAGACGTCCCCCGCCCCCCGATTGCATTTGCGCCGCGCTGGCCTTATCTCGGGTCAACCCAGCGACCGAAAGGCCAGCCGTCCGATGAACTGGATTTCCAACTACGTCCGCCCCACGATCAACTCGCTGTTTTCCCGCCGCGAGGTGCCGGAGAACCTGTGGTCGAAATGCCCCGAATGCGGCGCCATGCTGTTTCACCGCGAACTGGCGGACAATCTGAACGTTTGCACCAATTGCGATCACCACATGGCGATCAGCCCGCGCGACCGGTTCAGGCATCTGTTTGACGGCGGGATTTTCACCGAGGTCAAGGTGCCCGATGCCGTGGTGGACCCGTTGCATTTCCGCGATCAGAAGAAATACCCCGAGCGGTTGAAGGCGGCGCAAAAGGCAACCGGCGAGAAAGAGGCGATGCTGGTGGCAGAGGGCGAGATTCAGCGCACGCCGGTGATCGTTGTGGCGCAGGATTTCAGCTTCATGGCCGGCTCGATGGGCATGTATGTCGGCAATGCGATGATCGCGGCGGCGCAGGCGGCGGTGGCGCACAAGCGGCCACTGGTGGTGTTCTCGGCGGCGGGCGGGGCGCGGATGCAGGAGGGAATCCTGTCGCTGATGCAAATGCCGCGCACCACCGTGGCGGTGCAGATGGTGAAAGAGGCGCGGCTGCCTTACATCGTCGTGCTGACCCATCCGACCACGGGCGGGGTCACGGCGTCTTACGCGATGCTGGGCGATGTCCATATTGCCGAGCCGAATGCGCTGATCTGTTTCGCCGGGCCGCGGGTGATCGAACAGACCATCCGCGAGAAACTGCCGGAAGGCTTTCAGCGCGCCGAATACCTTTTGGACCACGGCATGCTGGACCGGGTGACGCATCGCAAGCAGTTGCGCGAGGAACTGGTGACGATCCTGCGGATGCTGACCGGGCAAAGCCCCGCCGTGAAGGGCGACCTGCCCGCCCCGGTCGAGGCCAGCGCCGCGAAATGACCGGTTCCGACGCCGTTCTGACCCGGATGATGACCCTGCATCCCAAGGTGATCGACCTGACTTTGGGCCGGGTCGAACGCTTGCTGGCCACCTTGGGCAACCCGGAGCGGTCGTTGCCGCCGGTGGTGCATATCGCCGGGACCAATGGCAAGGGGTCCACGCAGGCGATGCTGCGGGCGGGGTTTGAGTTTGGCGGCGCAAAGGTCCACGCCTATACCTCGCCGCACCTCGCGCGGTTCCATGAGCGGATCCGGCTGGCCGGGGCATTGATTTCCGAACCGGCGCTGACCGCGTTGCTGGATGAATGCGTGGTGGCGAACGGGCCGGACGAGATCACGTTTTTTGAGATCATCACCTGCGCCGCCTTTCTGGCCTTTGCCCGGACCCCGGCGGACTGGACCCTGCTGGAGGTTGGTCTGGGCGGGCGGCTGGATGCGACCAATGTGGTAGCCAAGCCGGCGCTGACGATCATCACCCCGGTTTCGATCGACCACCAGCAATATCTGGGCGAAACCTTGCCCGAGATCGCCTTCGAGAAAGCCGGGATCATCAAGCGCGGCGTGCCCGTGGTGGTCGGCCCGCAGGAGGCGGCGGGGCTGGCGGTGATCGAACGGCAGGCGGCACGGATGGGGGCACCGGTTATGGCCTATGGTCAACACTGGCAGGTCGCGGAAGATCGCGGGCGGCTGGTGTTTCAGGATGAAAGCGGGTTGTTGGACTTGGCCCTGCCCAATCTGCCTGGCCCGCATCAGGTTCAGAATGCCGGGGCGGCCTTGATGAGTCTGCGGTTTCTGGGGTTCGGAGAGGCGGCGTGCGAGGCGGCGGTGAGCCGCGCGGTCTGGCCCGCAAGGATGCAGCGGCTGCGGATCGGGCCTTTGGTTTTGTCTGCGCCCAAGGTCGAGTTGTGGCTCGACGGCGGCCACAATCCGGCGGGCGGTGCAGCGGTGGCGGCGACGCTGGCGCGAATGCCGCAGCGCGAGACGCATCTGATCTGCGGCATGCTGAACACCAAGGACGTGCGCGGCTATATGGCGCCGCTGGCGGGTCAGGTCACTGAATTGCATGCCGTGTCGATCCCCGGCGAGGCTAACACCCTGCCCGCCGAAGTGACGCGGGATGCGGCGCAGGCGGCGGGCATCACGGCGGTGACGGCTGGATCGGTGGCCGAGGCTTTGGCCGGGATCGCGGCAAAATCGCCCGAAGCAAGGGTGCTGATCTGCGGCTCGCTGTATCTGGCGGGGGTAGTGTTGCGGGAGAACGGCTGAAGCAGCTTCCCGGTGAGCCGCCCGCTCCGCAGCGGGCGTTTCAGATCGGGAGCAAAACGTTTTGGCTTCCATTATCACGACCCAAACGGAGGTGGAGATGCTGGATCGGATCATCAACGGACGAAACGGCCTGTGGCTGTCGCTCGCCCTGATGCTGCTGCTGGCCCTGCCCGGCTTTTTCACCCTGCCGCCGATCGACCGCGACGAGGTGCTGTTTTCGCAGGCCTCGTCGCAGATGCTGGCTTCGGGGGATTTTGTCGACATCCGATTTGCCGATGCGCCGCGCTATAAAAAACCCGTGGGGATTTACTGGCTACAGGCTGCCTCCGCCGCCATCACCGGGCAGCCGGATCAGATTTGGTCGTATCGCTTGGTCAGCCTGCTGGGGGCGCTGATTGCGGTCGGTTTCACCTGGGGGATCGCGCGGCTGGTCATGCCGGGGGAGTTTGCGGTGCTGGCGGCGGTCGCCTTGGCCGCAAGTCTGCTGCTGGGGGCGGAGGCCCGGCTGGCCACGACCGATTCCATGCTTCTGGCCACCGTTCTGGCCGGGCAATATGTGCTGGCGCGCGGGTTTCTGCCGCTGGGACGGGGCCATAAACCCGATCTGAGCCTGGCCCTGGCGATGGGATTCTGGTTGGCTCAGGCGGCGGCCATTCTGGTCAAGGGGCCGATCGGGCCGATGGTGGCGCTGTTCACCTTGGCCGGGATTTGTGCGGCGCGGCGGGATTTCGCGGTGGCGCGGGCGCTGCGACCGTTGTGGGGGATCGGGCTTCTGGTGCTGCTGGTCGCCCCGTGGTTCGTCGCGATCTCGGTCAAAAGCGACGGGGCGTTCTGGGCGGCCTCGCTGGGGCGTGACATGTTCGAGAAGATCGGCACCGCGAAGGAAAACCACGGCGCCCCGCCGGGCAGCTATCTGGCGCTGGTCTGGATCACGTTCTGGCCGGGGTCGATGCTGCTGGCGGCGGGGCTTCCGGCGCTGTGGCAGGGCCGGCGCGAGGCGGTGCTGTGGTTCGCGGCGGGCTGGATCATCCCGACCTGGATCGTGTTCGAGCTGACCGCAACCAAGCTGGTGCATTACGTGCTGCCCGTCTATCCGGCGCTGGCGATTGTGGTGGCCTGGGCGTTGTGGAAAGCGCCGGGTCGCTGGTGGCTGGCGGCCGTGCCGGGGGTGCTGCCGCTGGTGTTGCTGGCGGCGGTCCGGGTCGAGGCGGGCAGGCTGGGGACCGGGCTGCCCCTGGGGTTCTGGCTGGGCGCCGTGGCTTTGGTTGTGGCGCTGGGGGTGATCCTGTGGGCGTATCGGCGCGGCGCGGCGGCACCGCTGGCCCTCGCACTGGCGGCGGGGGGGATGGCGCTGTCGGGCGCGGTCTATCCGGGGCTGGCGGGGCTGGCGGTGCTGTGGCCCGCCAAGCCGCTTGCGGCGATTGCGGCGGCGCATCCGGGCTGCGGGCTGACCGTCGCGGGCTATGCCGAGCCGTCGCTGGTGTTTCTGACGGGCAATCGGGTCAGGTTTGGCGGTCCCGAACAGGCTTTGCTGGCGTTTTTTGCACCAGGTTGCCAGGTGATCGTCATGGCGCGGGCGGATACGGTGGGGCTGATGGCGGTGCCGGTGGCGGCGGTGCGCGGGCTTGACCTTGGCAGCGGGCGGCAGGTGGATCTGGACGTTTTCGTCAAGCCGTGACGCACCTTACCTACCGCCCGCGCAGTTCCGCCGTGATCCGCACCGGACTAGAGCCGCCCTTCAGCTTGGCCCGATAGATCACCACGCCTTCCGCCACCCGCATCACATAGGTCCGCGTCTCGGCGAAGGGGATGCTTTCGACCCAATCCACCTCATCCACCGAAGCCAGCCTTGGGTCGCCGTATGCCGCGATCCATTGGCGCGGGCGGCCTGGCCCGGCGTTGTAGCCTGCGGCGATCAGCGCGACGGATGGCCCGAATTCATCGGCCATCTGCCGCAGATAGGCCGCGCCGAGTTGCACGTTGTAGCCGGGGTCGGTGGTCAGCTTTGCCTTCGAATAGGCAAGCCCCATGTCCTTGGACAGTTTCTCTGCCGTGGCGGGCAACAGTTGCATCAGGCCCAGCGCCCCCGCCTTGCTTTGCGCCTCTGGATCGAATTCGCTTTCGCGGCGCGAGATCGACAGGGCCAGGGCGCGGCTGACCTCCAGATTGTCGGGCACCATGTCGGGCATCGGGAAATAGGGTTGCGGCAGGATCACGCCACGGTCCGCCGCCGCCTTGGCGATCAGAACCGCCGAGCGGTATTGCCCGGATTGCAGCGCCAGATCGGCCAGTTGCGCCAGTTCGCCATCCGACAGGCCCTGACCCAGTTGCAGGAAGAACCGCGCCGCCAGTTGCGCCTCATCCGCGCGGGCCAGACGCAGGGCGGCGTCCAGCACCGAGGATCGGGCAAAGCTGGCCTTGCGCCAATCGCCAGCGGGCCGGCTGTTGGCCAGCAGCGCGGGGTCGAGCGCCAGGCCCAGCTTTTCTGCCGCCAGCAACCCGTAATACGAGGTCTGGTATTGCGCGGCCTTTTGGAAGGCAGCTTTGGCCTTGGTCTTGTCGCCTGCCGCCGCCTGCGCCCGCCCGGTCCAGTACCAGGCGCGTGACAGGCTGATCGGGGTGGCAGAAGCTTTTTGCAGCCGGTCGAAATGGGTCAGGGCGCGGGCGGGGTCGTCCAGTTTGCGCAAGGCGATGTAACCGGCCAGAAACTCCAGCTCGACAAAGCTGGCGCCCCTGGTCAGCTCGTGGCTGGCGGCGACCTTGTAGGCGTCGCGCGGGCTGCCGGTCCGCATCAGATAGCGAGCGAGAAGGATGCGACGTTCGGCCCAGGCTTCAGGATTGCCAAGCCGGGCGGCGGTGGTCGAGCGGTCCAGGATCAGCGTCGCGGCATCGGCATACTTGTTCTGCCGCATCCGGTACAGAAAGCGTTCGTAGGCCAGCCCCGCGTCGTCTTTCAGCCCCTTGGGCACGGCGGCGACCAGTGCGGCCACGTTCGCCCGGTCAGCCCGAAGCGCCAGCCGTGCCGTGGCCAGCGCTGCCCAACCCTTGGACACCTGCGGCATCATGCGCAGCGCCTCATCGGCGCGGCTGCCGTCCCACAGGATACGGTCAAGCCGCACCTCATCGGCCACCGCCAAAGCGACACCGTGCAAGGACAGCAGTTCGGCTTCCTCGGCGGCGCTGAATTTGAGGCTGGTCCAGCCGCGCAGCGCCTCGGCCTCGGCATCTTTGCTGCGGCCTGCCGCATCATAGGCTTTGATCAGCGCCAGCGAGCCGGTGCCGGTCTTTGGCAGGTCAGAGCCGAAATAGGCGATGACGCGGGCCGGGTCGGAGGAGCGCGCCACGGCTGCCTCGCCCTTTTCCTTCAACAGCGCCATGCCGGGCCAATCGGGGCGCCTGGCGAGGAATGCCTCGTAATCGCCCAGCAGACCGTCACCCGAGCGCAACCGGCTCCATTCCACCAGATCGGCGCCAATCGGGCCGGCGGCAAAAACCGCAGCCTTTGCGCTTTCGAAATCCTGCTGGCTCACCAGTTTCATCGCATCGGCGAGGGCGGCGGTTTCCTGCGCCTCGCCCGCCATCACGTTCGACGGCAGCGACAGGGCAAGGCAGAGCAGGGCAAGGCGGGGGAGCAGGGCAAATCGGATCATGCCGTGAATCTGCCCTAGTCAGGCGGGCAGGGCAACCCATCTTGCCGTGATCGGCAGTCCTTTGCGCTGCTTGGCAAAACCGGCAAGCGCGATTAGAAGCGCGGCTGCGGCCTTGGGCGATTCAGCCCGGGCGACAGATAGAGGAGACGCTGCCATGATCAGAGGGTCGATTCCCGCACTGGTGACACCGTTCAAGAACGGCGCGCTGGATCTGGTGGCGTTGCAGAAACACGTCGAATGGCAAATTGCCGAAGGGTCCTCCGGGCTGGTGCCGGTGGGCACGACCGGCGAAAGCCCGACGCTCAGCCACGAAGAGCATCGCCTCGTGGTCGAAGAAGTGGTGAAGATCGCCGCCGGTCGGGTGCCGGTGATCGCCGGCGCCGGGTCGAACAACACGGCCGAGGGGATCAGCCTGATCCAGCATGCCGAAGCCGTCGGGGCGGATGCGGCGCTGGTCGTCACCCCCTATTACAACAAGCCGACGCAGGCCGGGCTGATCGCGCATTTCACCGCGCTGCATGACTGCTGCACCCTGCCGATCATCATCTACAACATCCCCGGTCGTTCGGTGGTGGATATGACGCCCGAAACGATGGGCAAGCTGGCCGAATTGCCGCGGATCATCGGGGTCAAGGATGCGACCGGCAAGATCGAGCGTGTCTCGATGCAGCGTATCACCTGCGGTGCCGATTTCATCCAGTTGTCGGGCGAGGATGCCACCGCCCTGGGTTTCAACGCCCACGGCGGGGTGGGCTGCATTTCGGTGACGGCCAATGTGGCCCCGAGACTGTGTGCCGAACTGCAGGCAGCAACCCTGGCAGGCGATTACAGCAAGGCGCTGGACTATCAGGACCGGCTGATGCCGCTGCATGAAGCTATTTTCATCGAGCCGGGTCTGGCCGGGGCAAAATACGGGTTGTCGCTGTTGGGCATGTGCAGTGAGGAGGTCCGCCTGCCGCTGGTCACGCTGACCGATGGCACCAAGTCACGGATCAGGGCCGCCATGCAGCACGCCGGAATTCTGGCATAGACCGCAAAGTAAGGTGCGTCATATGACGCACCTTACCTGCACCCCCAAAAGATGAAGCCGGTCGTTTTGCCGCACCGCCCGGCCGATGCCTGCCAGCTGATCCGGCCCTTGCGCCTGCCGATCGGCCTTGCCATCACCGCGCCACACTGACCGGGAGAAAATCATGGCATCCGACAATCTGCGCGGCTCGATCTGGATGGTCGCCTCGATGGCGGGCTTTGCGGTGGAGGATGCCTTTCTCAAATCCGCCTCGACAGCCATCCCGGTGGGTGAGGCGATGGTGCTGATGGGACTGGCTGGGATGCTGGTCTTTGGCGCATTGGCGATGCGTGCCGGGGAGCCGGTATTTCCCGCGTCGCTGGTCTCGCGCACGATGGCGGTCCGTTCGGGGTTCGAGGTGGTGGGGCGGCTGTTCTATGCGCTGGCCATCGCGCTGACGCCGATCTCGGTCGCCTCGGCGATCTTGCAGGCGACGCCGCTGGTGGTGGTGCTGGGGGCGGCACTGGTGTTTGGCGAGAGGGTTGGCGGGCAGAGATGGCTGGTGATTGCGGTGGGGTTCGCGGGCGTGCTGGTGATCCTGCGGCCCGGCCTCGCGGGGTTTGACGCGCTGTCGCTGCTGGCGGTCATCGGGCTGATCGGGTTTGCCGGGCGCGATCTGGCAACCCGGGCGGCGCCGTCCGCCCTGTCGAATGCGCAGCTGGGCGTGGCCGGGTTTGCCATGCTGGGCCTGTCGGGCGGGATCATCCTGGGTTTCACCGGCGGCATTGTGCTGCCCCCCGCTCTGGTTCTGGCCAAGGTCGCGGGCGCGGCGGTCTTTGGCATTCTGGGTTACGGCGCCCTGACCACGGCGATGCGCACCGGCGAGGTTTCGGCGGTCACGCCATTTCGCTATTCGCGCCTGCTGTTCGCAATGGGGCTGGGCGTGCTGGCCTTTGGCGAGCGGCCCGATGCGGCCACGCTGGCAGGCTCTGCCATCATTGTGGCCTGCGGGTTGTTTATCCTGACCCAGCGGCGAATCGGGGCTGAGGCGGCCTGACCCCGGCGCGATTGTTGCTTAACGAACCCCTAATCTGCGCGTGATCTGGCGATACCCGTCGGGTTTGGCGCGGCTTTGTCGATTGTGGCGAAACAATGCCGCAGTCTTGTCGCAGCCGCGACAAAAGAATGGCGAAATTCGGGTGCTGATTGGGCGCATGGCCAACACGGCCGCCACACAGATCAACCCGGAGGATAAGCCCATGTTCATGAATGACTTTACCAGCTATGCCACGGAATTCTCCTTGGTCGCGCCGCGCGTCAGCGCCGTCATTGCCGCCCCGGTCGTGACCGGGATTGTGGCGGGCACGCTGCTGGAAACCGGCCTTGGCTGGCGCGACGTGGCCACCCTGCGGATCGGCGATGCGGTGCAGACGCTGGACGGCGGGCTGGCGCGGATTCACGGGCTGGACCGCCGCATCTTGCAGCCTGCAGCCGAAACCGCGCTGATCCTGGTGCCGGGCGGCTGCCATGATGCGTGCAGCGACCTGTGGCTGGTGCCGGGCCAGCATCTGCTGATCGACACGCTGGAGGATGCCAGCATCGGCGCACCCTTTGCCTTGGTTCCGGCCCTGGCGCTGACCACTGACGCGCTGGTGCGGCGCGATTTCCCGACCCATCCGGTCGAGGTCATCACCCCGCTGTTTGCCGATGAAGAGGTGGTCTTTGCCAATTCGGGCGTGCTGATCCACTGTCCGGGCGTGATGGACGGTGCCGGGCGCTATCCCGAAAACAGCTTCTTCCCCCGGCTCGACACGCTGGCGGCCCGCGCCTTCCTGAAATGCCGGGCGGCGCGTCTTGCGGTGTGACTGACAGGTGCCGAGAGCCGATCTTGCGGGCTTGGCGCCTGCCGCAATGAACGCTGCACGACTGGACTTTGCCGCCAGCCTCCCCTATCTCGGGCGGATCATGGCCGAAAAATCCGACCCCAATTCCAAGCTGATCGCCGAAAACCGCCGGGCGCGTTTCGATTATTTCATCGAATCCGATCTGGAAGCCGGGATCATGCTGCTAGGCTCAGAGGTCAAATCGCTGCGGCTGGGGGGCAGCAATATCGCGGAAAGCTATGCCTCGGTCGAGGGTGGCGAGTTGTGGCTGATCAACTCTTATGTGGCGCCCTATCTGCAGGCCAAGCTGTTCCCGCATGACGAACGCCGCCGCCGCAAGCTGCTGGTGAACAAGAAAGAACTGTCGCGGCTGTGGAATGCCGTCGGGCGCGAGGGCATGACGCTGGTGCCGATCAAGCTGTATTTCAATGACAAGGGCACGGTGAAGCTGAAGCTGGGCGTGGCCAAGGGCAAAAAGCAGGGCGACAAACGCGAAACCAGCGCCAAGCGCGACTGGGACATTCAGAAGGCGCGGATTATGAAGCACGGCGCACGGGAGTAACCTTGCCTCACGGGGCCGCTTGGGGCTAGGTCTGGCCCAGCCTTTCAGGAGCCGGTGATGGCCTTTCAGGATGACCCCAAAACGCTGGTTTCAACCGATTGGCTGGCGCAGCATCTGCAAGACCCGGATCTGCGGGTGCTGGATGCCTCGTGGTATCTGCCCGCTACCGGGCGGGACGCGAAGGCGGAATATGCCGCCGGCCATATCCCCGGTGCACGGTTCTTCGACATTGACGCGATTGCCGACACCAGCTCCAGCCTACCGCACATGGCCCCCGCGCCCGAGATGTTCGTGGCGCGGCTGCGCGCGATGGGGGTGGGCGACGGTAGCCAAGTCGTGGTCTATGACGGGTCGGGCCTGTTTTCGGCGGCCCGGGTCTGGTGGACCTTCCGGCTGATGGGCAAGATCGACGTGGCGGTGCTGGACGGCGGTTATCCGAAATGGCGGGCCGAAGGGCGCGAGGTTGAAACCCAGCCGCTGCCGCCGCGCGACCGCCACTTGACGGTGTCGCGGCAAGCCGATCTGGTGAAGGACGTGACCCAGGTCGGCCATGCCGCCAAACTGGCCGAGGCGGAGATCATCGACGCCCGCCCCGCCGCCCGGTTCAGAGGCGAGGCACCCGAACCGCGCCCCGGCCTGCGGTCGGGCCATATTCCGGGGTCCAAGAACGTGCCCTTCACCAGCCTCTTGAACGCTGACGGCACGATGAAACCCGTGGCGGAGCTTGCCGCTGTCTTTGCCGCTGCCGGGGTGGATTTGGGCAGACCCGCCATCACCACCTGCGGTTCCGGCGTGTCGGCTGCCGTTCTCAGCCTGGCGCTGGAACGGCTTGGCCACCGCGGCCATGCGCTTTATGACGGGTCCTGGGCCGAATGGGGCAGGTATGACGATCTGCCTGTCGAAAAAGGATGAGCGATGCTTGAAACTCTGAACCCGCAACCGCAGGACAAAATCCTGCAACTGATCGCGCTGTTCCGCGACGACCCGCGCACCGTGAAGATCGACCTGGGCGTCGGCGTCTACAAGGACGCGACCGGGCTGACCCCGGTGATGCGGGCGGTCAAGGCAGCGGAGAAAAAGCTGTGGGAGGTCGAGATGACCAAGACCTACACCGGGCTGGCGGGCGAGCCGGCCTATAACGCCGCGATGCTGACGATGATCCTCGGGCCGGGCTACGCCGACCGGGCCGCTTCGGTCGCCACCCCGGGTGGCACCGGGGCGATCCGGCAGGCGCTGGAACTGATCAAGCTGTCGGCACCGGATGCCACGGTGTGGCTGTCGAACCCAACCTGGCCCAACCATCCCTCGATCATCAAATACCTTGGCATGAAGCTGGCCGAATACCGCTATTTCGACGCCGCGACACGCGGTGTGGATTTTGCCGGGCTGCAGGCGGATCTGGGGCGCGTCAAGCCGGGTGACGTGGTGCTGCTGCATGGCTGCTGCCACAATCCGACCGGGGCCAATCTGGATATGGTGCAATGGGCGCAGGTGGTGGATCTGTTGCTGGCGCGGCAGGCGGTGCCGTTTGTCGACCTGGCCTATCAGGGCTTTGGTGACGGGCTGGAGGAAGATGCCGCCGCGACAAGGCTGATCGCGGCGCGGTTCCCCGAGGTGTTGATCGCGGCGTCGTGTTCCAAGAACTTCGGGATTTACCGCGAGCGGACCGGGATTCTGATCGCCCTGGGCGCGGCGTCGCGCAAGGCGGTGACGCAGGGCAACCTGAACTTCCTGAACCGGCAGAACTTCAGCTTTCCGCCCGATCATGGTGCCAGGCTGGTCACGATGATCCTGGAGGATGCCGCGCTGACGGCGGAGTGGAAGGCGGAGCTGGAGGAGGTGCGGCAGAACATGCTGGGGCTGCGGCAGGCTTTGGCCGAGGAATTGCGCCGCGCCACCAATTCGGACCGCTACGATTTCATCGCGACGCATCGCGGCATGTTCAGCCGGATCGGGCTGTCAGAGGCGCAGGTGGGTGAACTGCGCGACAAGCACGCGATCTACATGGTCGGGGACAGCCGGATCAACATTGCCGGGCTGAACGCCACGACCGTGCCCGTTCTGGCGGCGGCGATTGCAGCGGCGGGCGGCTGATCTCACAGGCGTCCGGTTCTGGACGTTTTCTGAAACACAATGAAATCAGTGAGTTAATTTTCAGAATTTAACCCACTGTTAAGTTCTTTGCGGCTGGCCTGGCCCGGGCAAAGCTGCGCATGGCCCGGGCCGACCGCGCCGCAAATGGCTGGATCAACGCAATGCCGGCGGCAGATCAGGCCAGATAGGCACCGAACGACTTGATCACCTGATCGTAAACCGCCCGCTTGAACGGCACGATGGCGGCCAGCATCTCCTCCGCAGCGATCCAGCGCCAGGCGGCGAATTCCGGGTGATCGCGGGCGATGTCGATCATCTGGTCGCTGCCGGTGAAACGGTAGAGGAACCATTTCTGGCGCTGACCGCGATATTTGCCACCCCAGACCTTTCCCAAGAGGTCGGGCGGCAGGTCATAGGTCAGCCAGCGGTGGGTTTTGGCGAGGAATTTCACCGCATCCGGTTTGACGCCGGTTTCCTCGCCCAATTCGCGCAAGGCGGCCTCGCGCGGTTTTTCACCGTCATCAATGCCACCTTGCGGCATTTGCCAGGCGTCGGCGGTGCTATCCAGACGGCGACCGGCAAAGATCAGGCCTTGCGGGTTGATCAGGGTGACGCCGACACAGGGGCGGTACGGCAGAGTGGCAGGGTCGGTCATATTGGTCCTAAACGCCTGTTTTTCCAGTGTCTATAAACCGCTCATCAAGCCGCAAAGGGCTTTCTTCGCGGGCGTGAAGAAAGCCCCTTGGGGCTTGATGAACGCCGGTTGGTTCGGGCCACACCCCGACAGTGCGGCCCGCTTGGCTCAGGGTTTGGCCGACACGGCGGCCAGGCCGCGCAGAATGTCGATGGCATAGGCCAGTTGGTAATCATCGTCGCGCAGCTTGGCGACTTCTTCGGTGCGGGCGCGGTCAGCTTCCAACTGCTTTTTCTCGTCTGCCGACATGCTGTCATTCGACAGGATGCCGCGCAGGGTGGCCTCGGACCGTGCCGTGGCTTCCTTGGCGGCGGCGGTCGCCTCGGTTCCGGTCTTGGCCGGATCGACCGGCGGCTGGTTGACCACGATGTCGGGCATCACCCCCAGCGCCTGAATCGAACGGCCCGAGGGGGTGTAATAGCGCGCGGTGGTCAGGCGCATCGCGCCATCGCCGCGCACCGGGATGATGGTCTGGACCGAGCCTTTGCCAAAGCTCTTGGTGCCGACCACGATGGCGCGGCGGTGGTCCTGCAACGCCCCGGTGACGATTTCCGAAGCCGAAGCCGAACCGCCGTTGATCAGCACCACCACCGGCTTGCCGCCCGCCAGATCGCCCGGCGTGGCGTTGAAGCGTTCGTTGTCCTGCGGGTTGCGGCCGCGGGTCGAGACGATTTCGCCTTCGTTGAGGAAAGCGTCCGAAACCTGGATCGCCTGATTCAACAGACCGCCGGGGTTGTTGCGCAGGTCGATGACAAAACCGTTGACCTTGTCGATGCCACCCGCCGCAGTCAGCGCCTTGGCCAGTTCGGTTTGCAGGCCCGAGAAGGTCTGGTCGGTGAACGAGGTGATGCGCAGCACCACGGTATCGCCTTCGACGCGGCCCTTGACGGCGGCAACCTTGATCGTGTCGCGGATGATCGAGACGTCGAACGGGTCTTTCACGCCATCGCGGACCACAGTAATCACGACTTCCGACCCGATCGGCCCGCGCATCAGTTCCACCGCCTGATCCATCGTCAGACCGACCACGGTGGCCGCGTTGACCTGGGTGATGATGTCGCTGGTCTTGATGCCCGCCTTGTCGGCGGGCGTGCCGTCGATCGGCGAGACCACTTTGATATAGCCGTCTTCCTGCGTCACCTCGATGCCAAGGCCGCCAAACTCGCCCTTGGTCTGGACCTGCATGTCGGCAAAGTCCTTGGCGTTCATATAGCTGGAATGCGGATCCAGCGAGGTCAGCATGCCATTGATCGCCGCTTCCATCAGCTTCTGGCTGTCGGGCGCCTCGACATACTGGCTGCGGATGCGTTCAAAGACATCGCCGAACAAGTCAAGCTGTTCATAGACCGAGGGGCTTTTTGCCGCCGTCTGGGCAATCAGTGGCCCGGCGAATTGCGTGGTGATCAGCGCCCCGGCCAGGGTTCCGCCCAGGGCGGCCATCAGAAGTTTTTTCATGCGTCTTTATTCCTCGATTGCCGCGAACCATGATAGTGGGTCGATCGGCTCGGCCCCTTGCCTTAATTCCAAGTAAAGCGTTTCCGAACCGTTAGCACCACTGGCATCGGTGGCATCGGCCAGGATGTCGGTGCCCGCCGCTGCCGATCCGCCCATCAACCCCAAAGCAGCGCCGCTTGCAACCACGTCGCCCACGTCGCCATAGACAGTCTGTAGCCCGGCCAAGATCAGAAGATAGCCCCCGCCGGGTTCCACGATCATCACATTTCCGTAGTCCAGCAAGGGGCCACGGTAGCGGATGGTGGCGGCCCAGGGCGCGGTGATCAACGCCAGCGGTCTGGTGGCAAGGCTTACGCCGGGGCGGGTGACGCCCTTGGCATCGGTCTCGCCGGGTTTCAGGATGAGGCGGCCAAGTGCGGGCCACGGCAGTTTGCCCTTGGCCTCGGCAAAGCCCTGGGTGGTATCTAGCAGGGGGGAAAGGCCGGTGGCAAAGGCGTCCAGCGTATCGGCGCTGGTCAGCAGGGTTTTCAGCGTCTGCGGGTCTTCGGTGATGGGTCTGGGCAGGGGGGTTCGGTCGGATATGGCCTGGCTCAGGTCGGTGCGGGCGGTTTGCGCCGCCGCCAGACCCTGCCCCAGCGTGTCGCCCGCCGCCTGTTGCAGGCTGCGCAGGTCGTGCAGTTCTTGCAGATCGCGGCGCAGGGCAAGCGCCTCGGCCTGCAGGGCGGGGGTGACAGCGGCCAGCAGCATGCCCGATCTTGCGGTGCCCAAGGGGCCGCCGGGATGCAGGAGGAGAAGGGGGCCCTGACCGGGGTCAAGGCTGGAAAGGACGCCCAAAAGCTGCGAAATCCGGTCGCGTTTGGCCTCGAATTGCAGGGTCAGGGTGGTTTCGCGCAGTTGCGCCTGCCGCAGCGCCTCGCGCAGGGCCGCCTGCCCGGATTCGTAGGCTTTGATGGTCTGGGTCAGGGCGGCGACGCGGTCCTTGGCCCCGTCAGCCGTCTGCAACGCCGCAACCGAGGCTTGCAGGTCGGCGGAGGCCTTGGCCGCCGCTTTGGCGACAGCGCCCGTCACCTGTTGTGCGGCAGCGGGAAGGGCCAGCAGCAGGGCAAGGCCGATTGTGGCAAAGGCGGTGGCGCGGATCATGCCAGCAGCAGGCTCCGCCCGGTCATCTCTGGGGGTTGAGGCAGGTTCATCAAGGCCAAGAGCGTGGGGGCGAGGTCGGCCAAGCGGCCACCGGAGCGGAGGGTGCTGCCCGCCGGGCCACCGACAAGCACCACCGGGACCGGGTTCACGGTATGGCTGGTGTGGGGGCCGCCGGTCACCGGGTCCACCATCAGTTCGCAATTGCCGTGGTCGGCGGTGACGATCATCGCGCCACCGGCCTTTTCCAGCGCGGCAAGGGCGCGGCCAAGACCCGCATCCACCGCCTCGCACGCCTTGATCGCGGCGGGCAGGCTGCCGGTATGGCCGACCATGTCAGGGTTGGCATAGTTCACCACGATCAGGTCGTAGCCGTGTTCGATGGCCGCGACGAAGTGGTCGGACACTTCCACCGCGGACATTTCGGGTTGCAAATCATAGGTGGCGACCTTGGGCGATTTCGGCGTGAAACGGTCTTCGCCGGGGAAGGGTTCCTCGCGGCCCCCGTTCAGAAAAAAGGTGATATGGGGATATTTCTCGGTCTCGGCCAGCCGGAACTGGGTCAGGCCATGCGCCGCGACCCATTCGCCGATCGTGTTGGGCAGGTGGCGCTTGGGATAGGCCGATTGCATGTAGGTGTTATGGTTGTCGGAATATTCGACCATGCCCAAGAGCGCCGCCCAATCCGGGCGCTTGCCGGTATCGAAACTGGTGAAATGCGGATCGGCGAGCGCGGCAAGGATTTCGCGGGCGCGGTCAGAGCGGAAGTTGAGGCAGAAGAAGCCGTCGCCGTCGCGGGCCCCGGCATAGTCGCCAATCACCGTGGGGGCCACGAATTCGTCCATCTCATTCTTGGCATAGGATGCGGCCACGGCGGCTTGCGGCGTCGCCGCGGTCTCGCCCTTGCCATTCACCATCGCCTGATAGGCGCGTTCCACCCGTTCCCAGCGATTATCCCGGTCCATCGCCCAATAGCGGCCAATCACGGTGGCAACCCTGGCGCCCGCGGGCAGCGAGGTCATCAGGTGGTCGATGAATTCGGCGGCCGAATTGGGGGCAACGTCGCGGCCATCGGTGATGGCATGCAGCGCGACGGGGATGCCCTGGGCGGTCAGGGTGCGACAGGCGGCGAGGACATGGTTCAGATGGCCGTGCACGCCGCCATCGGAAACCACCCCCATCAGATGCGCGGTGCCTTTGCTGGCCTTCAGCTTGCCCGCAAACCCCAGCAGCGCCGCGTTGGTGGCAAAGGTGCCATCCTCGATCGCCAGATCAATCGCGCCCAGATCCATCGCCACCACCCGGCCGGCGCCGATATTGGTATGCCCGACCTCGGAATTGCCCATCTGGCCGGTGGGCAGGCCGACATCGGGGCCGAAGGTGGTCAGCGTGGCATGCGGGCAACTGGCCCACAGGCGGTTGAAATTCGGGACATGAGCCAGCGCGGGGGCGGAAACGGCGGGGTTGGTGCCGATGCCCCAGCCATCAAGAATGCACAGGACAATGGGTTTTGGGGTGATCATCGGTAGCCCTTTCGCATGTTGCCCCTGCTTCTACTTGGGCGGCGAGGGTGCTGCAACACTTGCCGCTCCATTGGATTTTTCGCAGAAAAATCGGAGCGGGAAGCGGCGATTTTTCTGCGAAAAATCAAGTGCGGTGATACGGCCCGCCCGCCAGAATGGTCGCGGCCCGGTACAACTGCTCTGCCAGCATCACCCGGACCAGCATATGCGGCCAGACCATTGCGCCAAAACTGACCGAAACCTCCGCCCTGCCCCGCAACTCTGGTGCCATGCCGTCGGCACCGCCAATCACAAAGGCCAGATCCTGCCGCCCCGCATCGCGCCACCGCGCCAGTTGCATCGCAAATTCCGGCGACGACAGCAGCTTGCCGCGCTCGTCCAGCGTCACCAGCACAGCACCTGCCGGGATCGCACGGGCCAGCAAGTCAGCCTCTGCAGCCATGCCGCCGCCCTTTTTATCCTCGACCTCATGCTCGGCCAAGGGGCCAAGCCCCAAGGGCCGCCCGGTGCGGTCGAAACGCTGGTAATACTCATCCGCCAGACTGCGCTCGGGGCCGGACCGCAGCCGGCCCACTGCGCAGACATGCAGGCGCATCAGCCCACCATGCTCAGATCGACGGCGTCCGGTGGGCGCTGGACGGCATCCACATCTTTTCGAGCTGGTAGAAATCGCGGACCTCGGGACGGAAGACGTGGACGATGACATCGCCGCCGTCGATCAGCACCCAATCGCCGGTTTCCTTGCCTTCCATCTTGGCCGGAATCTTGAACTCGCCGCGCAGCCGGTCGGCCAGCTTTTCCGAGATCGCGGCGACCTGACGGGTCGAACGACCCGAGCAGATCACCATGTAATCGGCCACGTCAGAGCGCCCGCGCAGGTCGATCTGCACGACATCCTCGGCCTTGTCGTCATCGACCGAGGCAAGGACGGCGGCCAAAACCTGTTCGGCGGTATAATCGGCGGGAGAAACAGCGCCCAGACGGGTGGCACGCGGCCCGACCGGCAAGCCGGTCGCAGGGTCAGAATGGGACAGGACAACGTCCTCCAGGTAGCGCACCGCAGGGCCCCGGCGCAGGGCTTGCGCCCAAACTAGCATTCCGGTCGTGAAACCTCAATCAATGCCGGCAGGATGGGCAGAAGGACGCGCGGATAGCGGGAATTTTCGCGGCCTGCAAGGGCCGAAACCGTGGCGGTCAGCCATGCATGTATCGCAATGCGCCATCCCACCCTTGGCGCTGGCGCTTTTTGCTGCGTTGCGGCATATTGGGGAAGGGAGGAATTTGGAGTATATCTGATGTCCTCATTGTCCCGTTTGCTTGGCCGCTGGTTCCCCGCCACTCCAAGCCGCGCCGCCCGCGAAATGGCTTATCTGAGCGCCTCAGTCAGCCTGTATGATCTGGAATGCCGCGAACGCGAGATCGGACGCGGCCCGTTCGCCAGTGTCTGAGGTGGCCATTCAGTCCTGATAGCGTTTTGCCAACCGCTTGGCCACGGCTGCAACCTGTTTGGTCTGCAAGGCGACATTCGCCGTTCGGTCAAAGGTCGGGCCGCTCAGCCATTCGACATAGGTCTGGTATTCGTCGCTTTCGGGATCGGCGAGGCAATCCAGCATGTAGCCAAAGCCCGGTGCACCACCTGAATCCTCTGGCGGACAACGGCCCACGGCATCATGCAGGGCGATGATGGCTTCACCCGCCACCGCATCGCGGGGTTTGGACGGGACCAGGTCGTGTTCCCAACTGTCGCCCATGTCGTAGGTATAGCAGAAGCTTTTCCGGCACCCGATCTCTGCCAGAACATCGGCCAGGGTCGATGTCGCAGCGGATCGGTCGTCCGGATCGCCGAACTCGAACTTCATGCTTGACCAGCGCAGCGACCGACCGCTGCTGAAATCGTACATATGCGAATTCTCCCAGCCCAGCGCGGCCTGCAGCACCAGATGCAGGTCGGTCAGGCGCAGGGCGGCGGGCACGGTCAGCCTGCGTGTCACCGCATAGGGCAAGTCAACCAGAGTGACGGTCAGATCAACAAGCTGCATGATGGGTTCTCCCGTTCCAAGATTTGCGATTTGTGCGACATTGCCGGGTTTTTGCAAGGCCGCGCTTGTTCGGGTCCGGGTTTGCGCGTATATCGCGGCCCATGTACCGCTTTTTCGACATGGCCGACCACGCCCGCCTGCCCTGGCGTTTCACGCAGCGTTTGCGGTCGGTTCTCGCCCGTCCTTGACGCGCCGCGCGCTGCTGCGCGCTTTCTGCCAAAATTTCCCATAGCTGAAAGAGAGAGCCATGACCGCTCGCACGCTGTACGACAAAATCTGGGATGACCATATGGTCCATCAGGCCGAGGACGGCACCTGCCTTCTGTATATCGACCGCCATCTGGTCCACGAAGTGACATCGCCGCAGGCGTTTGAGGGGTTGCGGATGACCGGCCGCCGCGTCCGCGCCCCCGAAAAGACCATCGCAGTGCCGGACCATAACGTGCCGACCACGCTGGACCGCGCCAATGCGGCGACGATGACCGAGGACAGCCGCATTCAGGTCGAGGCGCTGGACAAGAACGCCCGCGATTTCGGGATCAATTACTATCCGGTCAGCGATGTGCGGCAAGGCATCGTCCATATCATCGGCCCGGAACAGGGCTGGACCCTGCCCGGCATGACCATCGTGTGCGGCGATTCGCACACCGCGACGCATGGCGCGTTTGGGGCGCTGGCGCATGGCATTGGCACCTCAGAGGTGGAACATGTGCTGGCAACCCAGACGCTGATCCAGCGCAAGGCCCGCAACATGAAGGTGGAAATCACCGGGTCGCTGATGCCGGGTGTCACTGCCAAGGACATCACTTTGTCGGTGATCGGCGCGACCGGCACCGCGGGCGGCACCGGCTATGTCATCGAATACTGCGGGCAGGCGATCCGCGAACTGTCGATGGAAGGCCGGATGACGGTCTGCAACATGGCGATCGAGGGTGGGGCGCGGGCTGGCCTGATCGCCCCGGACGAGACGACCTACGCCTATTGCAAGGGTCGTCCGCATGCGCCGAAAGGTGCCGATTGGGACGCCGCGATGTCCTACTGGCAGACGATGTTCACCGATGAAGGAGCGCATTTCGACAAGGTGGTGACGCTGAAGGCCGAGGATATCGCCCCGGTCGTGACCTGGGGCACCTCGCCCGAGGATGTGTTGCCGATCACCGGGGTGGTGCCCTCGCCGTCGGATTTCCAAGGTGGCAAGGTCGAGGCGGTGCGGCGGTCGCTGGACTATATGGGTCTGGTGCCGGGGCAGAAGCTGTCGGAGATCAGGATCGACACGGTGTTCATCGGGTCTTGCACCAATGGCCGGATCGAGGATTTGCGGGCGGCGGCGGCGATCCTGAAAGGCCATAAGAAGAAAGACGGGCTGCGGGCGATGGTGGTGCCGGGGTCGGGTCTGGTGCGGGCGCAGGCGGAGGCGGAAGGTCTGGCGCAGATCTTCATCGACGCCGGATTTGAATGGCGGCTGGCCGGGTGTTCGATGTGTCTGGCGATGAACCCGGACCAACTGGCACCGGGCGAGCGCTGTGCGGCGACATCGAACCGCAACTTTGAAGGGCGGCAAGGCCGGGGCGGCCGCACGCATCTGCTGTCCCCGCAGATGGCGGCGGCAGCGGCGATCACCGGGCATCTGACGGATGTGCGAGAGATGATGACCGAAACCGTGTGACCATCCGCTCATCCGCCCTGACAGGCGTCTTCGCTCCAGCGAGGACCGCCGGTCAGGAAGGGACGAGCGCCCCTATAACAGGAGTCCCAAATGGACAAATTCACCACCCTGACCGGCATCGCGGCCCCCATGCCTTTGGTCAATATCGACACCGACATGATCATCCCCAAGCAGTTCCTGAAAACCATCGCCCGCACGGGCTTGGGCAAGAACCTGTTTGACGAGATGCGCTATACGTTGGATGGCGCGGAAATTCCGGAGTTCGTGCTGAACCAGCCGGCCTGGCGTCATGCCGAGATCATCATCGCGGGGGACAATTTCGGCTGCGGCTCGTCGCGCGAACATGCGCCCTGGGCCCTCTTGGATTTCGGGATTCGCTGCGTGATCAGCACATCGTTTGCCGACATCTTCTACAACAACTGCTTCAAGAACGGCATCCTGCCGATCGTGATGCCGCAAGAGGTGGTCGATGTGCTGATGGCCGACGCCAGAAAGGGTGCCAACGCCCGCCAGACCGTGGATTTGGCGGCGCAGACCGTCACCACCTCTGACGGTCAGGTCTTTGGCTTCGAGATTGACCCGTTCCGCAAGCATTGCCTGATCAACGGGCTCGACGATATCGGCCTGACGCTGGAAAAAGCCGCCGCAATCGACGCCTACGAATCAAGGCTCGCAACCCTGCGTCCCTGGGCATAACGCCACCAAAATCACCACATCTTGTGCCGCCTCTGGTCTTACCCCAGAGGCGGCCTTTTTTTTACCACTCTATTGATTCAATCCTGCAACACCCCGTCCCTCAAAGTGCCACACAGATTGTGTGTTGTTTACCAAAGGGTTGCAGCACTGGATGAAAGAAGGCACAATTTGGGCAAGATTGAGGCGACCCGCCACAATGTGCGGGAGATCATCGGAACAAGGGCCTGGCAGAGCATCAGGTTCGTCCGGACGAAGGGTACAGGGGCGGTGTTTTCCCGACTGACAGGTGCGGCCACGCGCGCGGTATTGATAATGCTGGTCATTGCCACGCCGACGGTGTTGCTGATCGAAGTGCGGCCCGACAGCCAGCAGATGGTGGCGCTGGTCGCGCTGTTTGCCGCAGCACTGACCTTTGTCGAATACAACGCCGTCTATCCCGGTCTGGTCGAATTCCGTGACGCGCCACCCTTCAACCGCATCCGCTTTCTGATGCTGTTCGCCACGGTGTTTTGCCTGTCCGCCATCGAGCGGGGCCGGATGCAGCCTTCCACCATGACCGAACTGATCCACGCCGTTGGCGCCCTGATCGGCCAGTCGATGGATTTCCCCTACAGTCCGGTGCGGCTGGCGACGCTGATGATGGCGTCGGACGCCACCGACCAGCAGATCGCCGCGGTGCGCACGGCGGCGGGCATGTCTTACCTGATTTCGCTGGTGTCACTGGCAATCTTTGCGATCCAGTTGCGGGTCGGGTCGTGGCCGAACCGCGACCGCGCCTTCAACGTCTGGGTCAATCTGCCGACCTTCGATCCGACCTCGGGTGGCGATGTTGTCGCACGGCTGACCCGTGACGCCCGCGTTAACATTGCGTTAGGGTTTCTGTTGCCATTCTTGACGCCAGCCGTGGTCGAGGTGGCGTCAGTGGGCTTCCAGCCGCTGGAGCTGACTTCGCCGCAAACCCTGATCTGGACGATGACGGCATGGGCCTTTCTACCCGCCAGCCTGTTCATGCGCGGCATCGCGATGGGCCGGGTGGCCGATATGATCAGCGAACGCCGAAAGGCCGAAAGCGGGTCAAATGGCGCGGCACAATACGCGCAGGTCTGATTGTTCTGCTTGGCCTGGCAGCCCTGCCCTGCGCGGCCCAAAGCCTGCGGCTGGCGACCTGGAATGCCGAACTGACCCGCGCCGGGCCGGGGCTGCTGTTGCAGGCGATTCGCCGCGGCAATGACCCCCAGATTGCGGCGGCGGAGGCCGTTCTGATCCGGCTGAACGCCGATACCGTACTGCTGACCGGGGTGGACTATGACTATGGTCAGGCGGCATTGGCGGCACTGGCGGCGGATTTGAAAGCCGCAGGGCTGGAGTATCCTTACGCCTTGGCGCTGCGGCCCAATACCGGGGTGCCGACCGGGCTGGATCTGGATGGCAACGGCAAACTGGGCGAGGCGCGGGATGCGCAGGGCTTTGGCCGCTTTGCCGGGTCGGGCGGGATGGCGGTGCTGTCGCGCTATCCGATTGGTGCGCCGCGGGATTTTTCGCAACTGCTGTGGCGCGATCTGCCGGGGGCCGACCTGCCGCCGGACATGACCGAGGCGGCCAAGGCCAAGCAACTGCTGTCGACCGCCGGGCACTACGAGGTGCCGATTGCGGTGGGCGGCGGGTTGCGCCTGCTGGTCTGGTACGCGACGCCGCCGGTGTTCGACGGGCCGGAAGACCGCAACGGGCGGCGCAACGCAGATGAAACCGCGTTCTGGCTGCGGCTGCTGGCGGGCAAGCTGCCTTTCGCCCCGCCGCAAGCGCCCTTTGTGATCCTGGGCCAGCCCAATCTTGACCCGGTCGATGGCAACGGGCGGCAGGATGCGATCCGGGCTTTGCTGGTCAGTCCCGCCGTGCAGGAGGTGAAACCTACGGGCACATCGGGCCGTAGCGACCCCGGCCAAAGCGGCGATCCGGCACTCGACACCGCGTTCTATCCCAAGGGCGTCGGCGGGTTGCGGGTCGATGTGATCTTGCCCTCTGCGGGGCTGGAGGTGACGGCGGCGGGCGTGATGTGGCCCGCCGACAGCGATGCCTTTGCCGCGACCTTGGCGGCGGCTTCGCGTCACCGCCCGGTCTGGGTGGCGATCAATTTGCCCTAAGGTGCCAGCAACCCGGGTGCCAGCCGCTCCAGATGCTGGCGCAGCACGTCATCCAGCGGGGTGGGGCGGAAATCAGGAAGCAGGGCGGCCAACGGAGCCGGGTCAAGGCTGTGCGAGGTGTCGTAAAGATAGCGCATCTCGCGCAGCTCGCGCGCCAGTTCCCAGAACGGCGCGGCAAGGGTCATGAACCACCACATGAAGGGGGTCAGCCGCATCGGTTTGCCCGTCAGGCGCTCCAGCGCTTTGGCCAGGTCGGTCATGCTGAGCGTATGGCCGGCAAAGGGAATGTCGGCGAAGGCGGGCAGGGTGTCGCGGCGTTCGGCCAGCGCCACGGCGGCGCGGGCCATGTCGGGCAGATAGGCGTAGGCGCGTTGAACATCGGGGCCGGTCATGCGGGTGATGCGGCCTTTGGCCACGAATTTCAGCGTGATCCTGTTCCAGAAACTGGCGGGCGCGTCGGGATCAATATAGTCACCGGCGCGCAGCAGGATCACCCGCAGACCCCTGGAGGTGGCGGCGTGGTACTCCGCCTCCATCTGCGCCCGGATGCGGCCTTTGCGGGCGACGGGGTGATGCGGGGTGTCGGGGCCCCAGGGGCCGCTCTGGTCGCCAAAGACATAGACATTGCCCGGCACCAGCAGGGTAGCGCTCGAGGCAAGTCCTGCCGCGATGACTTCCTTGGTGATCTCGGGGATCAGCCTCGCCCAATCATGGTAGTTCGGCGGGTTGAGGCCGTTGACGATGACCTCGGTACCTTGCGCTGCCGCCGCCATGTCGGTGCCGCGCCGGTACTTGCGCACCTGCCAGCCCGCCGCCGCGAATGCCTTGGCCGCCTGGCCGCCGAACAGGCCCGAAGCGCCGAGAACCAGAACCGTGTTTGCCATGATCTTTCCTTTGCGAGGCTGATGCAGGGGCAATGCCCCCTAAAGACACGAACGGATATTGCCTGAATCTCTGGGAGCCTATTCATAAACGCATGGATAATTCCCCTGACTGGACCCTGTATCGTTCCTTCCTGACGGTGGCCGAGACCGGTTCGCTTTCGGCTGCCGCCCGGGCGCTGAACCTCAGCCAGCCGACGCTGGGCCGTCACATCGCGGGTCTGGAAGCGGCGTTGCAGACCCCGCTGTTCAGCCGCGCCGCGCGGGGCTTTGTGTTGAACGACGCTGGGGCGGCAATGGTTCCCGCCGCGCGCCAGATGCGCGATGCCGCTGCCAGTCTGGCCCTGGTGGCGGCGGGGCGCGAGGGCAGCCTGGCGGGCACGGTGCGGCTGACCGCCAGCCGGGTGGTGTCGCACCACCTGCTGCCGCCAATGCTGGCCGATCTGCGCAGGCAGGAACCGGGGATCGAGATCGAACTGGTGCCGTCCGACAGCACCGAGAACCTGCTGTTCCGCGAGGCGGATATTGCGCTGCGGATGTACCGCCCGACGCAAGGCGATGTGGTGACCCGGCATCTGTGCGACCTGCCGACCGGGATTTATGGCGCGAAAGGCTTTCTGGACCGCCACGGCAGGCCGCAGACGCCGGAAGACCTGCTGGCGCTGGATTTCGTCGGCTTCGACCGCTCGGACCTGATGTTGCGGATGATGGCGGGTTTGGGAATTCAGCGGCGGCGCGAGGATTTCAAGCTGCGCTGCGATGATCAGGTGGTCTACTGGAACCTGGTCCGCGCCGGCTGCGGCCTGGGCGGCATGCAGCGGCTGGTTGGAGATGCCGATCCTGCGGTCGAGCGGGTCGCGGGTTTTGTGCCGATGCCGCCACTGCCGGTCTGGCTGACGGCACCCGAGGCTTTGCGCCAGAACCCACGCATCCGCCGGGTGCTGGATCATCTGGCGGCGGGGTTCAGGGCGCTGGGATAGCGGGTTTTCGCGACTACCCGCTCCGCAAGCCGAAGTGGCTTTCGTCGCGGGTGTGAAGAACGCGCCCTTCGCGCTTGATGAACGCTTATTCTGACGTCGGGGGCAGCTTCCCTTGACCATACCGCCCCCACTCGCTAGGCCACGGCAACCCTTCCCATCAAGGAAAACGCCCGTGGCCAACCCTTCTATCCTTATCCTCGCCGGTGACGGCATCGGCCCTGAAGTCATGGCCGAGGTCAAAAAGATCATCGGCTGGTATGACACCCGGCGCGGGATCGGCTTTGACCTGTCAGAAGGTCTGGTCGGCGGCTGTTCCTATGACGCGCATGGCACGCCGTTGACCGATGCGGTGATGGCGCAGGCGCAGGCGGTCGATGCGGTGCTGCTGGGCGCGGTCGGTGGGCCGAAGTATGACAAGCTGGACTTTTCGCTGAAGCCGGAGCGCGGCTTGCTGCGGCTGCGCAAGGAGATGGATCTGTTTTCCAACCTGCGCCCCGCCCAGTGTTTTGACGCCCTCGCCGATTTCTCCTCCCTGAAAAAGGAAGTAGTGGCCGGTCTGGACATTGTCATCGTGCGGGAATTGACCAGCGGTGTGTATTTCGGCGAGCCGCGCGGGATTTTCGTCGAGGGCAACGAGCGGGTCGGCATCAACACCCAGCGCTATACCGAAAGCGAGATTGCAAGGGTGGCGCGCTCGGCCTTTGAGTTGGCGCGCAAACGCGGCAACAAGCTCTGCTCGATGGAGAAGGCCAATGTGATGGAATCCGGCGTGCTGTGGCGCGAGGTCGTGCAGGAAGTGCATGACAAGGAATACCCGGATGTGGAATTGAGCCACATGTACGCCGACGCCGGCGCGATGCAGCTCTGCCGCTGGCCCAAGCAGTTCGACGTGATCGTGACCGACAATCTGTTTGGCGACCTGTTGTCGGACATGGCCGCGATGCTGACCGGCTCGCTGGGCATGCTGCCCTCGGCCAGCCTGGGTCTGCCGATGGCCAATGGCCGCCCGAAGGCGCTGTACGAGCCGGTGCATGGTTCGGCCCCCGATATTGCGGGCCAAGGCAAGGCCAACCCGATCGCCTGCATCCTGTCGTTCGCGATGGCGCTGCGCTATTCGTTCGGTCTGGGGGACGAGGCGACGCGGGTGGAAAAGGCGGTGGAAAAGGTGCTGGCGGACGGTTTGCGCACCGCCGACCTGATGGGGCCGGAAGGTGGCACCCCGGTTTCGACGGCGCAGATGGGTGACGCGGTGATCGCGGCGCTGGAGGCCAGTCTGTAGCCGATGCCGCAAGCGCGGCTTTGACGCCCGATGGCGCGGGTCGCGCGGTCGGGGCTTGTGCATCCGGTCGATCCGGGCGACATCAGGGCATCGGTAAACGTTTTCCATTGTGAAAGCCCGTCATGCCCCCCCGCCACTCCCCGCTGCTGGGCGCATTCTGTTCGCTGGCGGCTTTTGCCCTGTATTCGCTTACCGATATCACGATCAAATTCCTCGGCAGCAGCTATAGCCCGGTGCAGATCCTGTTCTTTTCCGGGATGGCGGGGTTTCCGCTGATCTTTCTGCAGTTGATGGCCGACAAACAGGGCGGCAGCCTGCGCCCGGTCTTGCCGAAGTGGACGGCGGCGCGGATGGGGATTGTCATCCTGAACGGGCTGATGGTGGCCTATGCCTTTACCGCGCTGCCGCTGTCGCAGGCTTACGCGATCTTCTTCATGATGCCGCTGTTCATCTGCGTGCTGGCAGTACCGATCCTGCACGAGCCGATCGACCTGCCGCGCGGTCTGGCGGTGGTGGCCGGGCTGGTCGGCGTGATCATCGTGTTGCGGCCCGGGCAACTGGGCCTGACCTGGGCGCATCTGTCTGCATTGGGCGGCGCGTCGCTGGGCGCACTTTACTACATCATCATCCGCAAAACCGGCGGGGCCGAGCGGGCGGCGGTGATCATGGTCTACCCAATGCTGGGGCAGGTGGTGGTGGTGGCGCTGCTGTTGCCGCTGGTCTATCAGCCGATGTCGGTCGCCCATCTGGGCCTGACCGGGCTGATGGCGGTGCTGAGCTTTGCCGCCTCACTGCTGATCATCGCGGCCTACCGCCTTGCGCCCGCCATCGTCGTGGCCCCGATGCAATATGTCCAGATCATCATCGCCACCCTGTTCAGCCTGTTCTTTTTCGGCGAACCGATGGACCTGCCGACGGTGGCAGGCATTGCCGTCATCATCGCGGCGGGGCTGTTCATCATGCTGCGCTCAAATAACCGGCGGGTCGTGCGGCCTGCCTGAAGGTTTGGCGGACCACACGGGAATGTTCCGGTTTGCCCCTTGAACTTTCCGGCCCAAGGCGCGATTCAGCAGAGCAGGCCCGCGACCATTCCGCTGCGGCCCTTATCCGTCGGACCCAAGCCCAATGACCGTTCCCCAATCGAACCTGCGCGGCGCGCTTTTGTCGCTGCTGGCCTTTGCCATCTATGCGTCCAACGACGTGATTGTGAAATATCTCGGCTCCAATGCCCAGTATCACCCGTTCCAGACCATCTTTTTCTCCGGTCTGCTGAGCTTTCCGCTGATAACGATCCTGATGATGAGCGACCGCAGCGATGGCAACCTGCGGCCCAAGATGCCGGGCTGGACGGCGCTCAGGGCGGTGCTGACGGTGCTGAACGGGCTGACCGGGTTCTATGCGTTTTCGGTGCTGCCGCTGTCGGAAGCCTATCCGATCTTTTTCGCGATGCCGATGCTGGTGACGCTGTTCGCCATTCCGCTCTTGGGCGAAAAGGTCGGGCTGCATCGCGGTCTGGCGGTGGTGGTCGGGCTGGTGGGCGTGCTGGTGGTGGTGCGGCCGGGTTCGGGGACATTCGGGCTGGGCCATATGGCGGCGCTGGCGGCGGCGACCTTGGGGGCGATGAACTCGGTCCTGGTGCGCAAGACCGGCCATACCGAACGGGCGGCGGTGATCATGCTCTATCCGATGATCGCCAACTTCATCGTGGCGGGCCTGGCAATGCCCTTTGTCTACAAGCCGATGCCGATTGCCGATCTGGCGCTGGTGGCGGCAATGGCGGCGCTGGGGCTGACCGCGTCGCTGCTGGCGATTGCCGCCTACCGGCGGGCGCCTGCGGTGATCGTCGCCCCGATGCAGTATTCGCAGATCATCTGGGCCACGCTTTTTGGCACGCTGATCTTTAACGAAACCCACGATCTGATGACCGCCGTCGGCACGGTCATCATCATCGCCTCGGGCATCTACATCGTGCTGCGCGAGGACAAGCCGCAGGTGTCGCGCAACCGCCCGGTGCTGGAAACCCGCAGCCGGTTCGACATCGGCATCACGCCGCGGCTGTCGCAATGGCTGCGGATTTTCGATGGCCGCAAGGGCCAGAAAGACAGCACGTAAAGCGGCCCACCCCCTTGCCAAGCGCCGCGCAAGCGGATAACCCCCGGCCCAGTCGGAGCGTAGCGCAGTCTGGTAGCGCACCTGCTTCGGGAGCAGGGGGTCGGAGGTTCGAATCCTCTCGCTCCGACCAATTAACAAAAATCCCGATAAATCAAATACTTAACCACGCCAAGCCAGGCGATTCCGGAACACTTTTTCGATCCAATATACCGGAACTCCGCTCACGGCACGACTCGCGACACGACAGGCACCCGAAGACACGAAAGCAGCTTGCTGCGTGATCGGCAAGTTTCAGTATCGAAAATCGACCTTCGTCAGCCCACTCGCTTTGACGGGCTCTTTTTTCGAACATTTTCGAGCCCGGTGTCGCAGCCCCGTGAAATCCCCATCAGGCCGTCGCTATAAATCAAGGATGACGCGCAGATCGCAAGTCATTGATTTTGGCGATGAAAGATGGCTAAGAAGCCTTATCAAGATACACCGTTGGCGAAGTTCCTGGAGACCCGGCTGCTGGAGTTGAAGCACAAGAAGACCCAAGGCGAGATCGCCGAAGAGGCCGGCTTCGTTAACCCGAACATGGTCACGATGATCAAGAAGGGCTCGACCAAGCTGCCGATTGACCGCGTTCCGGCGCTCGCCGCGGCGCTGGAGTGTGATCTTGCGCTGCTGGTGCGCCTTGCTCTCGAACAAAGCGAAGGCAGCACGGCGGCAACGGCGATCTATGAAATTATCGGGCAGCCTATCACCAAGAACGAGATGATGTGGATCACTGAAATCAGGGAGGCGTCCGGCGACACCGATCCGCGGCTCACGTCGCAGGCGGGGGCGGCTATCCGCAGGTTGTTCGGGAAATGATCAGGAATTACAGGCGCGTCGTCGAAGGCTTCAAGCTGCCCTCGACAGATCCGATCACGGCAAACGAGCGCGACTGGATCGATATGTTGCGGTGTGTTGTTGGGGAACCCTGGCCGACGCCATCCTCGATCGCCTCGTTCACAACGTCCACAGGCTCAAACTCACCGGAGAAAGCATGCGAAAAGCCGCCGCTCGCAACTCAAGCCTTGACCTGACAGCACAAGCCTGACTCCATGAAACCGTCGGCCAAATCCGCCGCCCACCCGCGAGTGGAATGGCTGCGCGAGATGCCGTGGAACGAGTGCCCATGATCGCGTGGAATCGATGCCCATCATCCGTGGAATACGCAGGCTGGGGGAAGCCTGGATCGAGGGCTACAAGCCGACGGTGAACTTCCAGATGGCACTGGTGGATGCCGTGATGCGCTGGATTACCGCCAACCCTGGCTGGTCAGTTCGTGCTCCGATCCTCGCACCGCTCCGGCATCTGGACGACGCACGGCCCCTGTGGGTCGGCCCACCTCGGACCCTGCGAAACACGCCTCCACCCGCCGAACTTGAGCAGATGCTGGCGAATTCCCGCAAATTCGACGTGGCAGGCCGCGACGCCCGGAACCGGGCCCTTGGTCGGGCCGGCGAGGAGCGGGTGCTCCAGAACGAGCGGCTGATCCTGAGCCAGGCAGGTCTGGACAGTCTCGCGAAGAAGGCCCGGTGGGTCTCCGAAGAAGACGGCGACGGGGCCGGCTATGACATCCACAGCTTCGGTGCCGACGGCGCTGATCGACTGATCGAGGTGAAAACAACGAACGGCTGGGAGCGGACGCCGTTCCATATCAGCCGCAACGAGCTGGAAGTGGCCGACGAGCGCCGGGGGCATTGGCACCTTGCCCGGCTCTGGAACTTTGCCCGTGACCCTCGCGCCTTCGAAATTCGCCCTCCTCTGGACGCGCATGTTACCCTGAGCGCCACGAGCTTTCAGGCAAGTTTTCAGTGATCGTGAGAGATTAGACCCAATTCCCGGCCCCGAGGTCGGCGTCATCCCGGCAGGATATTCTGGTTCATCCGGAAAAGGTTCTGCGGGTCGAATCTTCGCTTGATCGCCTGAAGCCGGGTGTAGGTTTCGGCTCCGAAGGCCCGTTCCACCAGCCCTTCGCCCTCGCCCAGGCCGGGGAAATTGAGATACATCCGCCCGGTCGAGTGACGCTGCATGTCCTGCCACAGCCCGCGCACCCAGTCGATATTCGCGTCGTCAGCGCCCCTATCGGACCAGATCGCATCCAGGCTTAGCATGTAGGGCATCGAGCGGTCGCCGAAGGCAGTTGCGTCCGGCGCCAGCCGGGCGACGGCGCCGCCGAATTTCCAGATCGAGGCAAAGGTCATCTCCGACGGGCGATGGGCCAGCCCTGCGGTAATCTCGGCAATCACGCCGTCATCAAGGCCCTTGAGATAGGTCGATTTCCAGTAGCAGCGGTCGCGACCCTTGGGAAACAAGGCGTCATAGGCACTTTGCAGGACCTGATAGGACATCCTGCCGCTGAAATCGATCAGCGGTTCCGCGAACTGGCGCAGCGGCATCGTGATGCGCTCACCTTCATCGGCGGGGCCATCATAGACGGTGGCCAGCGACAGCACCCGGCGGCCCCGGATGGTTTCGGGATAGGCCGGATCATCGGGGATGGTCGAAAATTCCGCCAGACCCGAGACCTGATCGGGTGCCATTGCCATGTAGTCGCGCCAGCGTGGCAGAATCTCATTGGCCAATTCCTCAGGATAGGCAGGTGCGCAGAACATCATCTCGGGTGCTACGGGATGAAGCCGGAATTCAAACGACACGACGACGCCGAAATTCCCGCCGCCGCCGCGCAAGGCCCAGAAAAGGTCAGGATTCTCTTCGGCGCTGGCCCGGATCAACCGGCCCTCTGCCGTCACGACTTCCGCCGCCAGAAGGTTGTCGCAACTGAGCCCGCAGGTTCCGCGCAGCCAGCCGATCCCGCCGGACAGGGTCAGCCCGGCAACCCCGGTCGCCGAGATCAGCCCGCCCGGTGTGGCGCGCCCGCAAGCTGTCGTTGCCGCGTCGACGTCAAGCCAGGTGGCACCGCCCTCGACGATGACCCGGTCCTGCGACAGGTCGACCCTGATCCCGTTCATCCGCGAAAGGTCGATCATCAGGCCGCCATCGCAAACGGCATAGCCCGCGACATTGTGGCCGCCGCTGCGCACCGAGATAAGCAGATCCTCCTCGCGGGCATAGCGGACCGCGCTGGCGACATCGGCGACCGTGCGGCAGCGGACGATCAGGACCGGTCGCCGGTCGATCATCGCGTTCCATACGACGCGCGCGGCTTCATAAGCCGGATCACCCGGTTCAAGCAGTTCGCCGCTCAGACCGGTCTTCAGAACGTCATGGGCCATGTCACACCTCCATGCCTATTGCAGAAGCCTAGCCCCGCAGCGACCAAACGGCTAGAGTCGAAACTGCTGAAAGGTGGTCATTTCTGCCATGCCGGACGAAAAAGGTCGGTTCATCGTCGCCATCCTCGCCGTGCCGGAAGTTACTGCTTCGGCGCTCTACGGCATGTTCGACGTGTTTTCCTCGCCGGGCCGCGACTGGCAGTTCATCGTCGCGGGTGTGGCCGGCCCGTCGCAGATGCAGCCCTATGTCGTGGCGCGCAGCCTGGACGGGTTCGCTGCCGCCAACGGCATCAGGGTGCATCCCGACCACGACTTTGCGTCCTGCCCGTCGCCGGACATCGTCTGCATTCCCGATTTCTTCGTCGATCCCGGCGAAAGCGTCGCCGGAAAGTATCAGCCGGAGGCGGACTGGCTGCGACACTGTCATCAGGCGGGTGCCATGCTGGCCAGCGCCTGCTCCGGGGCGGTCCTTTTGGGGGAAGCCGGGTTCCTGGCGGGCTGCGAGGCGACGATCCATTGGGGTTATGTCGCGACGCTGACCGACAATTATCCCGGTGTGAAGGTTCGCGCCGGGCAGTCGCTGGTGTTGAGCGGCGAAGCGCAGCGGATCGTCATGGCGGGTGACCAAAGGCGCGGCCACGTCGTTGATTACCGCCATGTGATCCACGCCCTGCGGCGCAATCCTATGGCGCTGCCCGGCCTGGTCTATCGCGATCAGTTCTTTTCACGCGAGCCTACCGCCAGCTTTACGAGGCCGCCATGGCCGCGCTGCCCGAGAGGGTAGCGTGCAAGTTCACCGTCGATATTCTCGCTTTGGCCCACGAACGGGTGTAAGCGGCGGCGCGATAACCGGCCACGGTAGCGTCGGGGTGAACCTGCTGCGGGCGGCGTAAAAGTCGTCCACTTTGATCCTTTCTGGCGACAGGGAGGGCGGGAGGATTTTGACCGTGAAACTCTATCGGAAGGTGCGGCTTGCCAGTGCGGAAGGCATCCATCGCTTCACCCAGAGGGGCAGGCAAGCCCGCGTCCGGCGTCGACCGGTCTGAATGACGATCCGATGCCGATGGGGCCGACTTGTTGAGCGCGCTCATATCCTGTTTTCACGGGCCATCCCGTTGACAAGTGCCTTGCCGCCCCGCCCTATACGTTTTTCGTGGGCGCCGTCGATGAGCCCCCGGGCCCCTCCGGCCCGTTCAGCCGATCGGTCAAACCCTGCAAGTTCTTCGCAAGCCCCACTGCGCGGCGTGCGCGTGCGGAAGGCGTGAAATACCGGTGCCGCGCGAGGAAGTCGCACTGCCGGACGACCCACTCGCGGTCGGTGAAGATCTGGCCATGGACGGCCATCTCGTGGCGCAGGCGGTCGCTCCAATCCGGGAAATCCGCGCTGCCCAAACCGTCAAGATCGGCGTCCGCCAGGATCATGCCCAAGAGATCCTGCGGCGATCGCGCAATTTCGGTCGACAAGATGAGGGCGAGTACGCGCGATACCTGCGCGGGCGAATAGCCGAAGCCCGGCAGAACCTCGACCGCCAGGCGGGCGCTGACCGCCTCGTGGCCGCCACGGGTTTCGACATAGCCCAGATCGTGGAACCACGCGGCCGTCAACAACAGGAGCAGGTCTTCGCCAGTCACACCCTCGGCCCAGGCAATCTCTGCGGTCGCGGGAACAACGACATCGCGGGTATGGCGCACATCATGATAAAAGAGACCTGCTGGCAAAGAATCCTGCAGCCGGTCCAAAGCGTAGCGCATTGCCCCGTCAAGATCCGCGTTCATCTCGTCCTGGCCCTCTTGGCGGATGAGTCGCAATCTAGCATACCGGCCCGGGTTGCGCACCGGCCAGTCAACGGCCCATCATCGGCCACGGCGCCATGGCGAGACGTCCAGATGCGCCGCACACTCGCAAGCGGCTTCCGTCAGGCCCCTCTTTCTGATATGAATTTTCGCAAGTGAGGCACTCGCCACGGGTCCTTTCGCGGGCAGCCTCGCCGGGGTGCGAGAAATGCAGATCTGTTCCAACTGTGGCGTCGGCAGCCTCGACGGTCAAAAGTTCTGCGGTAACTGTGGCACGGCGCTCGATCAACCGCGACAGGTCGAGGGCGAGCGCAAATTCGCATCCTTCCTGTTCGCCGATGTCGCGCAGTCCACGGCGCTCGCCGAACGGATGGACGCCGAGGACTGGACGACCATCATGAACGGAGCGTTCGGTTTCATGAACGCGGCGGTGAAGCGCTATGGGGGGACGGTCTCGCGGCTGATGGGCGACGCGGTGCTGGCGCTGTTCGGCGCCCCGGTGGCGCATGAGGACGACGCCGAGCGCGCGGTCCGGGCCGGGCTTGACCTGCAAGAGGCCGCCCGCGCCTATCGGGTTACGGTGAAGGAACGCCACGGCATCGATTTCAACATGCGGGTCGGGATCCACACCGGCACGGCGGTGCTGGCCTTCGTCGGCGATGCGATCCGCACCGAATACACCGCGATGGGCGATGCGGCCAATCTGGCGGCCCGGCTGCAGTCCGCGGCGGAACCGGGGACGGTGCTGATCAGCAGCGACACTTATAGTCTGGTGCGCGGGCAAGTGGATGTGCGCCCGCGCGGACCGATCGAAATGAAGGGCAAACAGGCCCCGGTCGAGGCCTACGAGGTGACTGGCCTGAAGGCGGTGCCCGAAAATCCGCGCGGGTTGGAAGGGCTGACCTCGCCCATCGTCGGGCGCGCGGCCGAAATGGCCACCTTGCGCGAACGGCTCGAAGCGCTGCGGGGCGGGCAGGGCTCGGTCATTGCCATCGTCGGCGAGGCGGGCTTGGGGAAATCGCGGCTACTGGCTGAGTTCCGCGATGACTGGCTGGCGCGCGCCGGCGCGGGGGCGTTGTGGTTTGAGGGCCGCGCGATTTCCTACGGGCAATCGATCCCCTATCTGCCGTGGCGGCAGGTCAGCCGACAGTTCCTGGGGGTCAGCGAAATGGACGCAGCCCCTGCGGTCCGGGCGAAGCTTGCCGCCTTCGCAACCTTGCACGGGCTGCCCGAAGCCGATGCCCCGCTGTTGGAAACCATGCTGTCGGTGGAAACTGAGGAAGGTCGTGCAAAGGTGGCGGGCCTTGGCGGCGATGCCGTGGCCGAGGGGATCGCGAGCGCGGTGATCGACATTCTGCTAGCGCTGATCGGGCGCGGGTCAGCCGCCCGACCGCTGGTGTTAGTGATGGACGACCTGCACTGGTCCGACACCGCCAGCATCGAACTTATTGCCCATGTGGCGACCCTGGCGACCTATGCGCCGCTGATGGTCGTCTGCGTGATGCGCCCGCGCCGCAAGGCGGCAAGCTGGCAGCTCCTGGACCGGCTGGAAGCATCGCTCGGCAGCTATTGCCGACGGATAGTGCTGGAGCCGCTCAGCGCTACCGATGCCGATGCGCTGCTTGGCAATCTTCTGGACGTGCGCGACCTGCCGCCGCAGATGCGCGTGCTGATCCTGGATCGGGCCGACGGCAACCCGTTCTACATCGAGGAAATCCTGCGGTCGCTGATCGACGGCGGCCAGATCGTGCACGAGGGCGACCACTGGCGCGCGACCGGCGCGATCCTTGGCACGAAGATTCCTGAAACGCTGGCGGGCGTGCTGAGCGCACGGATCGACCGCCTGCCCGCCTCCACCAAGCGGGTCGCGCAAACCGCTGCGGTCATCGGGCGCATCTTTCCGCACCGGCTGTTGCAGACCGTCTGTCTGGATGCGCCGCCTGCCGAGCGGGTAGAGCGGGTCGAACCGCATATCGCCGCGCTGTCGCTTGAACAGCTGGTCCGCGAACGCACGCGCGATCCGGACCGGGAATATATCTTCAAGCACATGATGACCTGCGAGGCGGCCTATAACCTATTGTTGCGGTCGCGGCGACGCGAGTTGCACGCGCGGATCGGGCGCGCGCTGGAACATGAGTTCAGCGACCGCATCGAGGAATATGCGGCGGTGCTGGCCCACCACTTCGCCGAGGCCGAGGATTTCACGCGGGCCATCGCCTATTCCAAGCGGGCGGCCGATCGCGCCGCAGCGCTGTTTGCCGGCAATGAAGAGCTTGAACACCGCGAGCGTATTCTTGACCTTTTGGGGCGCATGCCCAAGCCGGACCCTGCCGAAATTATCGATTCAACCATCGTCTGGTTGATCGTCCGCCATCGGCTCAACAAATACGTCGGCGTGGTGGAACCGATGGAACGGGCGGTCGCAGCTGCACGGACTTTGGGCGACCGGCATCGGCTGGCGCTGAGCCTGTCCTGGCTTGGCAATGTGCACATGCTCACCGGCCATCCAACCCTGAGCGTGCCCTATATCCTGGAAAGCCGTGACCTGGCGGTCGAGCTTGGCGACGAGCAGTTGATGCTGTTGCCGTTGTTCGTCGCAACCTGGTTTCTCTCCGACCGCGATCCGAAGGCGGCCGCAACGGCGTTGATCGAGGTCATCGACCTTGCTGCGGCCAATAATCTGTCCGATGTGCGCGGCCATGCGATTGCGTCGCTGGCGCTGGCCTATGCGCGGCAGGGGCGTTTTCCCGAGGCCCGGGCCCAGATCGCTCTCGCACTGGCAGAAGAACGGGATACGATTTCGCCGGTGAGAAGGGCCGACATCCACATCGCAGTGGGGATGACCTATCAGGAAATGGGTGAGCTGGAAAAAGCGGTCGAGCACAATCAAATGGGGGCCGACATGGCCAGCGGGGCCAACGGCTTCGAATGCGCCTGCATCGCCAATTTCGGCCTTGGCCGCAGCCATTTGGGCCTGCGTGAAATCGACAATTCGATGGAAGATTTTGAGAATGCGCTGCTGGCGGCCCGCCACGCCAAGACTGACGCGATGCAAATCTTTTCGAACTCTATCTCGGGCAGCCTCGCGGAGGCACAGTTCGAAAAGGGCCAAGCCTCCGCCGTCGACAAGATGCGCGACGCGATCAACCTGACCCGGTCCAGCGGCGACGATTTCGGTGCGGCTTGGTTCGCGGTTCAGCTTGCCATCGCGCTGCAGAAACTGGGTCGGCTGGACGAGGCCGAACCGCACGTCACCGACGCGCTGGTGCTGTTCCGCGCGCGCGGCATGGTGGCCCGTGTCGCCTATACTCTGGATGTGCTGGCTGACTTGCGCGCGGCGCAAGGCCGGGCCGAAGAAGCCGTCACCGCCCGCGCCGAGGCCGAAATGCTGCGAGCCAGATTTGAGACCATTGCCGAAGCTGGCGAACAATCCCTCATGGAGCCTGCCTGACATGGACAAACCGGTCATCATCGCGGTGGACGACGAACCCTCCGTGCTTGCCGCCATTGGCCGCGATCTCAGGCGGAAATACGGGGCGGATTACCGCATCCTGCGCGCCGAATCCGGTGCCGCAGCCCTGGCGGAACTGCGCGAGATCCGGCTGCGCGGCGAGGTCGTGGCCTTGGTGCTGGTCGATCAGCGGATGCCGCAGATGACCGGGATCGAGCTTTTAAAAGAGGTTCTGCCGCTGTTTCCCGATGCCAAGCGGGTGCTGTTGACCGCCTATGCCGACACCGAAGCCGCGATCCGGGCGATCAACGAGGTCCGGCTGGATCATTACCTGATGAAGCCCTGGCACCCGCCCGAGGAGCTGCTGTTCCCGGTGCTGGACGACCTCTTGGACGACTGGCGCGCCAATTACCGCCCGGTGTTCGAAGGCGTGCGCGTCATCGGCGACCGCTGGGCGGCCGAGGGCCACCTGATCCGCGATTTCCTCGCCCGCAACCTCATTCCCTATCGCTGGCTGGACATTGAGGGCAATGCCGAGGCCGCTGAGCTGCGCGCGTTGGCGGGCTTGTCGGACGCGCCGCTGCCGATTGCGCTCCTCGCCGACGGGACGGCCCTGGCCCGGCCCAACGTCGCGGAACTGGCCAGTCGGCTGGGGCTGCATGTCGAGGCAACCTCCGAGACCTATGATCTGATCATCGTCGGCGCAGGACCGGCGGGCCTTGCCTCCGCAGTTTACGCCGCCTCTGAAGGGCTGCGGACGCTTTTGATCGAGCGCGAGGCCCCGGGCGGCCAGGCCGGGACCAGTTCGTCCATCGAGAACTATCTGGGCTTTCCGGCGGGCCTGAGCGGCGGCGATCTGGCGCGGCGCGCGGTGGCACAGGCGCGGCGCTTTGGGGTCGAGATTCTGGCGCCGATGGAGGCGGTCGCGCTGTCCAGCAAGGATGGCTATCACCGCATCGGCCTGTCAAACGGCGCGACGGTCACGACACAGGCGCTGATGGTGACCACCGGCGTGCAATACCGCAAGCTGGACATCCCGGGGGCAGACCGGCTGGCAGGGGCAGGGCTCTACTATGGCGCGGCGATCACCGAGGCGCTAGGGGTGCAGGGGCAGGATGTCTTTGTCGTCGGCGCCGGAAATTCCGCAGGTCAGGCAGCACTTTACCTCGTCGGCTATGCCGCCAGCGTCACCATTCTGCTGCGCGGCAAATCGCTGGCGGAAGGCATGTCGCAATACCTTGTCGACCGGTTGGAGCAGACGGCGAACATCATCATCCGCCCCCGCGCCTCGATCAGCGAATTGCATGGCGAGACCCGACTGGAGGCCATGTCGATCCTCGACGCGGTGACCGGCACCACGGCCAAGACCCCGGCCCGCGCGGTCTTTGTCTTCATTGGCGCGGCGCCCAGGACGGAATGGCTGGGCCATGCATTGCAGGCCGACGCGCAAGGCTTCGTGCTGACCGGCGTGGATCTGGTGCATGATGGCACCCGGTTGCCGCCGGGCTGGGCCTTGGAGCGTGGTCCGTTCTGGCTGGAAGCTAGCGTCCCCGGCATTTTCGTAGCGGGCGACCTGCGCCACCGCTCGGTCAAGCGCATCGCCTCGGCGGTCGGCGAAGGCGCCATGGCGGTGCAGTTCGTGCATCAGCACCTGAGCGGGGCGGCACCGGCCATCGCTCCGAGCAGAACCTGACCCGTGACCCAGGCCCCCGATCAGTTCCGGACCTTGCTGGAGTTCATCAGCCAGCATCCGCTGTTCTCAGGCTTGACCCCGCCAGATGTCGAGCAGCTGTGCCGCGACTCGCAGCGCATCACCGCCGCGCCGGGCACGCTGGTCATCCGCGAGGGCGAACCGGGCGACAGCCTGTTTCTGGTGCTGGACGGCAAGCTTGAGGTCAGCAAGCGCGAGGGCGATCAGGACGTCCTGCTCGCGGTTCGCGGCCCTGGCGAGGTCGTGGGCGAGATGTCGCTGCTGGAACAGGGGCCGCGCTCGGCCTCGGCACATGCGGTGCAAACCACCGAGATCTTGGAAATTGGTCAGGAATCGTTCCGCCGGGTTCTGGAAAAGAACCCCGAGGCTGCAGCGAAGGTTCTGCGCGCCATGGCCAGCCGTCTACGCAGCACCGAGGCCTCGCTGATGCAGCGCGAGAAGCTCGCCTCGCTCGGCACGCTCGCCGCCGGATTGGCGCATGAGCTGAACAACCCGGCCGCTGCGATCCAGCGCAGCAGTCTGACCCTGAAGGACGCGTTCGAGACCTGGCGCAAGGCGACGCTGGAGCTTCAGGCGCTGCCGCTCGGGTCCGACGAGCGCGGGCGCCTTAGCGAAATCGAGGCGCAGATGACCGGCGGCAGCGCCCGGCAAGTTTCGGCCGTCGCCGCCAGCCGCGCCGAAGATGCCCTGAGTGACCGACTGAAACAGCTGGGCCTGACCGAACCCTGGCATCTGGCGCCGCCGCTGGTGGCCTATGGCTGGACTGTGGCGCAGGTGGACGCGCTCGCCGATGCCTTCGCCGCCGCCACCCTCCGCCTGATCATCCAATGGCTAAGCGCGGGACTGGCCGTGCAGCAGTTGATAGAGGAAATCCAGCTGGGTTCGGAAACAATTTCCCGGATCGTGCGCGCGGTGAAATCCTATGCCTACCTGGATCAGGCTCCGGTGAAAACTGTCGACATCACCAGCGGGATCGAGGACACGCTGATGATCCTGCAGCACAAGATCAAGCAGGGGGTCACCGTGCGACGCGGCTTCGCCGCTGACCTGCCGCTGGTCGAGGCGTATGCCGGCGAGCTCAATCAGGTCTGGACCAATCTGATCGATAATGCCGTGCAGACGATGGACGGCAAGGGCGTTCTGGAACTCCACGTCCGCCGGATCGGCGAGACGATCGAAGTGCGGATCGCCGACGACGGACCGGGTATACCAAAAGCCTTGCAGTCGCGGGTTTTCGATCCGTTCTTTACCACCAAGCTGCAAGGCGTTGGCACCGGGCTCGGGCTGCACATCGCTCGCAACATTGTCGTCAACCGCCACCGAGGCCGGATCGACGTGGCATCGCGGCCTGGCCGAACTGAGTTCACGATCCTGTTGCCCTTGACTCTGCGGCGGCCGCCGGAGAAGGAACCGCCCATCGCATCGCCCCCTCGCCCCTGACAAGGCCGGGTCCGCGACGGGTGCCTGGCAATTCGAACCGACCTGCGTTGGCCCGACAAAAGGGCCTTATACACATGAACACGCTGGGACTGCGGCCTAAGAAGCACAGAAACCCTGGATGAAAGTGCCATCGGCCGGTATCGCGACCCTAGAGCAGGATGACGCTTGGGTGAATCTGGGGGATTCCCTGTCGGGATGATTTCTGATTCACCATGGGGGCTAGGTCTGGAAGCCAGCTCTCATGACCAAACCCCTTTCGATGGATATCCGGGACCGCGCGATGGCGCGGCTTGATGCGGGCGAGACGGTGCGCGAAGCCGGCGAGGCTTTGATCGTGGCGTCGTCGAGCGTGGTGAAGTGGTCGCATCGTCGGCGGGCCACGGGGAGTGCTGCTCCCGGCAAGATCGGCGGGCAGGTGCCGCGCAAGATCCGGGGCGAACATGAGACTTGGCTGCGCGCGCGGATGGCGGAAGGCGCCTTCACCCTGCGCGGTCTGGTGGCAGAGCTGGCCGATCGCGGGCTCACGGTCGACTACCGCACGATGTGGGCCCTCGCCCATGCCGAGGGCCTGAGCTTCAAAAAAAGCCGCGCTCGCCAGTGAACAGGACCGGCCGGATGTGGTGCGCAATCGAGAGCGCTGGAAGACGTATCAGGGCGGTATCGATCTGAAACGATTGGTGTTTATCGACGAAGCCTGAGCCAAGACCAACATGACCCCCCTGCGCGGCTGGGCCGCGCGTGGCAAGCGCCTGATCTGTCGCGCGCCCTTCGGCCAATGTGTCTATCGGCACGCAATACTGGCTCTGACTCAATCTTGATGCACGTTTCTCTGGCCGACATGTTGTGATGGCTCCGGGAGGAGCAACAAGATGTCGCGGATGCACAAAACTGGTTTGGAAGCTCCGGCAGGGCTGACCATTGAAGCAATCGAAATATCCGACGGCCATTTTCCCGGCCTTCTGGTGCAGTTCTTTGAGCAACTCCCCATTGCTTGGACAGTTTTCGGGGTAAGTTAAGCTGCTTTTGCGCCTGCTGGTCGGTTTGGGTTGTGGTGATGGTTCGCCGATAGAACACGGCGGGTGGGGTGCCGCCAAGGGAGGAATGGGGGCGGTGGTTGTTG
>JAYUGA010000311.1:0-8428 GCA_043738565.1 Rhodobacterales bacterium | reverse complement strand
AGGCGGCAACTTAAGCTTGCATCGCGCTTTACTCATATTGGACCTGTCGCGGTTTTGTTCCGGTCACGGACTCATGCGAAGCGGGATTGCGTTCGAAGGCCACCGGGCTTTTCCAGTCTAAGGCTTCAGTGTGTGCGGCGCGGGTGGTCGAGGATGCTGATGATCCATTCAGCAGGCAAGAAAAAATCAGCCTCGATGCCATGCTCTTCGCAGTTACAGGACTCGGTTGCACAAATCGCGAGGAATTCCCCACGTGATTCCATAGTGTTATTCGGCTTGCATGAGCAAAATCACACCTCCGAGCTACCGCACGACGAACTGGCGCTTTTATCGAGCCATTGAGGCGCCATTGGTTCGAGCCCAATGGCGAGGGCCGCCCTGAAGCAGCGCGGGCCGCTCATGATCTGGTTTGATCCGGAGACGGTCTGGCTGTCTGCTCCCAATGGCAAGCGGGGCCGCTCGGCCACCTTCACCGCCGCCGCGATCCAGGCCTGCCTGAGGGTAAGGGCGCGGTTCGGGTTGCCCTTGCGGCAAGCGACTGGGCTGGTCGCAAGCCTATTGGAACTTGCCGGGCTGGATTGGCCGGTGACGTACGTCAGCACGCTCTGCCGCCGTCAGAAGGGCCTGCCTGTCGCCATTCCCTATCGTCAGAGCACCGTCGCCCTGCATCTGCTGATCGACAGCACCGGGATCAAGGCCGAGGGCGAAGGCGAATGGTTTGCCAAAAAACATGGGCCTTCCAAACCGCGCCAATGGCATAAGGTGCATCTGGGGATCGACGCGCATTCGTTGGAAATCAGGGCCATCGAGGTCACCGGCAGCCACTTCGGTGATGCGCCGGTGCTGCCCGAACTTCTGGACCAGATTCCCGCCGACCAGTCTATCGGCAAGGTCACCGCCCTCTCTCACGGTTCGCAAGCAAACCGTTGCCGGGCAACGGACGGTGCTTATATCACACCGGGTTGGCACACCGCGATCGCGGCGCGCAGTGCCTGCGCCGTCATACCTGCGCGTAAGAACGCCTCGCCATGGCTGAAAACACGCCAGGCGCGAAGGCAAGGAATGAGGCTGTCCGCTCCACCCGCCGCCTTGGCCGTGCCATCTGGAGGCGCTGGAGCGGATACCACCGACGAAGTTTGGTCGAGACGAAGATGCGGTGGTTCAAGCTGTTCGGTGAACGCGTCATGGCGCGAGACTTCGACCGGCAAGTGGCCGAGCTGCCCGCGATACGGTGCCGCACCCAGCCGGTCGGTGCCCGCGCGGATTTCACTGATGCGGTCCTCGCAATGATCCAGCGCCGCTTCAACGCGCGTCCCGAAGCTGCGGTAACTCTCAAACAGCTGGTCGAAGCTCAGGGCGAAATCACGCTCGGCTTCCGCCGAAAACTCAATTCTGAACCGCATGTGCGCGGCGCTTTTCGTTGATCATCCGGGCAATGGTCTTGTCCATCTGGGCACCGCTGACACACGCCCCGGCGGCGCGCTGGTCCAGCAGCGCTTGCAGCGCCGTCCCTTGCAGATCGTCGTCTTGGATGCGCTGCCGCAGCAGGTCGATCCCCTGTTGCAGCACCGCGCTGACGCTCGAATAGCGCCCGGCTTCGACCAGTTCCTTAGCGAAACTGTGCTGATCGTCGGTCAGTGATATTGAGGATTTCACCGTCATATGGGCACTCCTTTTACCTAAAAGCAATACCAAGCAGCACCCGCGTCAATCACTGGCAAAGGTGGATGGGCGATAGGCTTCCGCCGAGAGGGCACCAAGTTAGGCGCCACAGTTTCGAAATAAAATTCCATATATTCAGTCTCTTAGAAGTTGCTCCCTTTTGGTCACAGCGGCTGTCTGCAGCCATCGCAACGCCTTGGAGGCCCCAATGAAACCCATGACAACCCACGAACAATTCTGCCTGAAGAACGCCGCCCACTTTGTCGCCGCCTGCGGCCGCACGCCACGCGATCGCACCCGCCAGCAATTCGCCACGCTGCCCGAGGCTCAAGCCTTCGGCACCACCATCGGTGACGGCCGCACGATGATCTACGCGGTCACGCCCGTCGGGCATTCCGCCCACATCACCAACGCCTGAAGGACGACGCCCATGAAAACCAAAGCCCTTGCCGCCGCGCAGATCGACACCCGCGCCCAGCGCCAGCGACCAGTAGGCGGGCGACAATCTGGCCCGGTTTCTGCTTGCCGGGATCGGCGAGGAGCGTGCCGCCCTCGCCTTCACCTCGATCATGTCGGCAGCCACCTTTGATCAGGCCGGGCGCATATGCCGCACTGACGCAATCGCGCCATCGTTGAACGCCTTGGCAGTGCCCGGTATGTAGACCTTGTGTGGGCCGTTGCCGGGCATTGGGACGCCGCACGCGGCAAGCGCGATCATTGCCGCGGTCAAGCTCCGATTGGATGCCCAGTTCCAGCCAAGCCCGCTGCCTGCAACCGGTCCTTGCGGGCAACGAAGATCGGAGGGGGCGGGCTACCGAAATGCGGGACCTGCCTGACGGGCGACGCCCGCGCGATTGGTCACGAGTGAGGACGCCTCACCCGATGTACCAGACCACAGCGTTGGCGATCGACCCAGGGAAAACCAGTTAAGATCATGGTGCTTTGCAGCAAGCCGGTGCAGGGTTATCAAGGGCTTGGAATACTTATAGTTGTCCCTTGGAGTTCGGATGCTGCAGACGTGAATTCAGACTCCACCTTGTTCTTGTCGCATTGCGTTTCGGTTGATCTGGAGGTCGATCCCAAAACGGCGCGGGTCTTTGCCTTTGCGGTGGTGCGCGGTGGGGATGGGGTGGCGCTGGTTCACAAAAATGGGCCGCTGGGTGCAGGGCTGGATCGGCTGGAGGCGTTCTGTAAAGACGCAAGACATCTGATCGGCCACAACATCCTGCGCCATGACCTGCCGCATCTGGTGGCCAACCGGGCGCGTTTGGCGACCTTGGGCGCTGCACCGATCGACACGCTGTGGCTGAACCCGCTCGCCTTTCCGCGCAACGCCTACCACCATCTGGTGAAGCACTATCAAGACGGGCGACTGCAGGCGGGACATTTGAACGACCCCGAACTTGATGCACGGCTGGTGCTTCAGGTGTTCGCAGATCAGATCGCTGCTTTCAGCAAGCTCGGGCAGGAGGTGCCCGACGCTTTGCTGGCCTATCATCATCTGACAACGCGGGGCGAGGCGGCGGGGGGCTTTGACGCGCTGTTCCAGCACTTGCGCGCGGCCCCCGTGCCCGATGCCGCGCAGGCCCATGCCGCGATACGCCGGCTGCTGGCAGGCCTTGTCTGCAATCATCGGCTGGACCAGACCCTTGGCCGCTTGTCCGATCCGCGGCTGGGCTGGCCTGCGGCCTATGCGCTGTCATGGATTTCGGTCGCGGGGGGCGATTCCGTCATGCCGCCCTGGGTGCGAATGCAGTTCCGCGAGGCCTCGCTGATCGTGCGTCACCTGCGTGACACCAATTGCGGCGATCCGGCCTGCGTCTGGTGCAGCGATAAGAACGACCCGAACAAGGCGCTGGAGCGCTGGTTCGGCTTTCCCGCCTTTCGCCCTGAACCCGTGGACGAAATGGGCCGCCCATTGCAGGAGCGTATCGTGGCAGAGGCGATGGCGGGCCGTTCTGTGCTGGGCATCCTGCCCACAGGGACGGGAAAGTCGGTCTGCTACCAGATCCCGGCGCTGTCGCGGTTCGACAAGACGGGTGCGCTGACGGTGGTGATCTCGCCCCTTGTCGCGCTGATGGCCGATCAGGTCCAGGGGCTGGCGCGGGCGGGGATAGCCTCGGCGGTGACAGTGAACGGGATGCTCTCGCTGCCCGAACGCCATGACGCGCTGGAACAGGTGCGGATGGGCGATGCGGCGATCCTGCTGATCTCGCCTGAGCAACTCCGCTCGCCTTCCATCCGGACCGTGTTGCAACAGCGCGAGGTCGGGCTTTGGGTGTTGGACGAGGCGCATTGCGTGTCGAAATGGGGTCACGATTTCCGGCCCGATTACCGGTATGTCAGCCGCTTCATAAAGGAATTCTCGGGCGATCATGTGCCCCCGGTCCTGTGCCTCACCGCCACGGCCAAGCCCGAGGTGGTGCGCGACATCTGCGACCATTTCCAAAGCCGCCTTGGGGTGGAGCTGATGCTGCTGGACGGCGGAGCGGTACGCACGAACCTGAGCTTCGCCGTGCTGCCGACGCAGAAGGCCACCAAGCTGACCGATATCCTGACCGTGATCGAGGCGAACCTGCCGCCCGAAGGCACCTCGGGCGCGGTGGTCTATTGTGCCACACGCAGTGCCACCGAAAAAGTGGCCGAATTCCTGAAAGCGCAGGGGCTGGCCGCCGACTATTTCCACGCCGGGCTGACGTCCGAGCGCAAGCGTGAGGTGCAAGAGGCGTTTCGCACAGGCCACCTGCGGGTGATCGCCGCCACCAACGCTTTTGGCATGGGGATCGACAAGCCCGATATCCGGCTGGTCGTGCATGGCGATATTCCGGGGTCGTTGGAGAATTACCTGCAAGAGGCGGGCCGGGCGGGCCGTGACCGCGCACCCGCCAGTTGCGTGCTGCTGTTTGCCGCCGAGGATGTGGAGCGGCAATTCTCGCTCTCGGCCCGCTCGCGTCTGGCCCGGCACGAGATTGGGGCGATCCTGAAGGCGCTTCGGCGGATGGACCGGCAGAAGTCGGGCGAGGTTGTGGCCACGCCGGGCGAAATCGTCCGCGAGGAAAGAGAACAGGAGTTCGGGCGCGACAAGGCAACCGACGACACCCGGGTGAAGACGGCCGTCGCCTGGCTGGAGGAGGCAAAGCTTCTGTCGCGCGAGGAGAACCGGGTGCAGGTGTTCCCGTCCTCGCTGCGTATCCGCACGGTCGACGAGGCCGCAGCGATCTTCGAGCGCGCGCAAATCACCGGCACGCGCCGCACTCAACTTCTGGACCTTGTGCGCCATGTGATGAACGCGTCCCCGGATGAGGGTGTCTCGACCGACGATCTGACCGGCGCTTGCGGCTTGTCGGGACGCACGCTGCACAAGGCGCTGGCCGATCTGGAAACGCTGGGCATCGCCAGCAATGACACGGCTGTCACGGTTTTTGTGCATTTGGGGGTCGAAGACGCCTCGTCTCGCCGTCTTGATCTGGCGGCACGGATGGAGGGAGACCTGATCGCCCTGATGCGCGAGGCAGTGCCGGATGCCGAAGGGGGCGCGTCGCAGCCGCTGCACCTGACCGAGACCTGTCAGGCCATGCGCGACAAAGGGCATGCGCAGGTGCGCCCCGACGTGGTGGAGGTGGTCTTGCGCGGCATGGCGCAGGACGGCCGCGATCAGGACGGCGGGCGGGGCAACCTGGCCTTGCGCAAGGCCAGCCGGAACACGCTGTTTGTCCGGCTGGAACGTTCGTGGCGGATCGTGGAGCGCACGGCGGAGCTGCGCAGGCAGGGGGCGCAGGTGTTGTTGGCGCATCTGACGGGAAAGGTCGCGAAAGGCACGCGCGGCAAGGATATTCAGGTGGAAACCTCGCTGGGCGACATGGCCGCAGCGCTGAACGGCGACGCCTTGCTGAGTGTCGAGATCAGGGACATGAGCCGCCTGATGGACCGCGCGCTTCTGTGGTTGCATGAGGGGCAGGTTGTGACACTGGGCCGTGGCCTGACCGTCTTCCGCCCGGCCATCACGGTGCATCTGAACCCCAAGGGCGGGCGGTTCACCGAACAGCACTTCGCGCCGCTGGATGAGCATTACAGCGAAACGACGATGCAGACCCATGTGATGGCTGCTTATGCCGAAAAGGGCCTTGAAGCTCTGGATCAGGCGCAGCGCCTGTCGGAGGATTACTTCGTGCTGGACCGCGATGCCTTTCTGCGCCGCTGGTTGCCGGGGCAGGGCGCTGAAATCCGGCGGCAGACCACGGGCACCTCCTGGAAGACCATTGTCGATGCGCTGGACAATCCGGTGCAAGCCGAGATCGTGCGCGATGACCGAGAGCAAACCAACGTTCTGGTTCTTGCGGGGCCGGGGTCGGGGAAGACGCGGGTGCTGGTGCACCGGATCGCCTATCTGATCCGCGTGCGGCGCGAAGACCCGCGCGGCATCCTCGTGCTCACCTACAATCGCCACGCCGCCGCCGAAATCCGCGAACGCCTGCGCCGCCTGATCGGGGATGATGCGGCGAGGGTTACAGTGTCGACCTGCCATGCGCTGGCGATGCGGCTGGTGGGGGCGAGTTTTGCGGGCGATCACGAAGGGCCGCGTGACTTTGACGGGATCGTCTTGCAGGCGGTGGCCCTTCTGCGCGGCGATGGTCTGACAAAGCCCGAGGCCGAGGCTTTGCGCGAAACGCTGATCCAGGGCTTCCGCTGGCTGCTGGTCGACGAATATCAGGACATCGGCCCCGAAGAATATGCCTTGATCGGGGCGGTGGCGGGTCGGTCACTGGACGACCCCGACCTGCGGATCAGCCTGTTTGCCGTGGGCGATGACGACCAGAACATTTATGCCTTTGCCGGGGCCTCGATCGACTTTATCCGCAGGTTTGAGGTCGATTACAGCGGCAAACCGGTGTGGCTGACTGAAAACTACCGCTCCAGCGCGCAGATCATCACCGCCGCAAATGCCGTGATCGCGCCAGCTGCCGGACGGATGAAGGCCGGGCACGACATCGCCGTGAACAGGGCAAGGGCCAAATCGCCGCCGGGGGGCGTCATGGCAGCCCTCGATCCTGTGGCGCAGGGGCGGGTATGCTTGTTGGACAGCGGGCCGGGCGATACGGCGCAAGGGGTGGCGGCGGTGGATGACCTGATCCGCCTGTCCCGGCTGGACCCGGACTGGTCCTGGCGGCGCTGTGCGGTAATCGCGCGCGACTGGCGGCGCCTGGAACCGGTGCGCGCCTATGCCGAGGCGCTGGGCCTGCCCGTCGACATGGCCAATGAAGGCCTGCCCAGCCTGTGGCGCATGCGTGAGATGCAGGGGTTCATTCGCGCTCTGCTGGCAGACCGGACGCGGCTGTTGACCATACCCGACCTCGTGGCGATCCTGAACGCCCAGCCGCAGTCGCGCTGGACCGATCTGATCGGCGAAGGCGTAGGCTTGCTTGCCCGGGAACTGGTGGAAAAAGCGGCACCAGTGCCGGACCTCGTGGAGTGGTTCGGTGAATGGGCGCGCGAGGCGCGGGGGGAACAGCGCGGGCTCCTGCTGCTGACCGCGCACCGCGCCAAGGGCCTGGAGTTCGACCATGTGGCCATCCTGAACGGCGGCTGGGATCGCCCTTCTCGAAATGAGGATGCTGACGCCCCCCGCCGCCTGTTCTACGTCGCGATGACGCGGGCCAAGTATAGCCTGACCTTACTGACCGATGGTCCCCACCCCTTCGTCCGACCCGATGGGCAGTCGATCTTGCCCCGCACTGTTGCGCCCGACACCGAGGCTCTGCCACGCGCCCGCCTGCGGTACATTCCGCCCGACCCAAAGCTCGTGGACCTGTCCTTTGCGGGCCGCCTGCCGGAAGGGCACCTTTCGCTGGCCGCCATCGCCACCGCCCGCCCGGGCGATCCCGTCACCCTGTTCCGCGACGGCGAGCGCTGGCAGGTCCGCGATCGCCAGGGGCGCACGCTCGCCCGCCTTTCCCGCGCCTTCATCCAGCCCGAAGGGACGACGTTCCTGCGGGGCGAGGTCGCGGCTGTCCTGCGCTGGCGCAAGGAGGACGGGAACGAGGATTATGACCATCTCCTCCGGCACGATGAATGGGAGGTCGTTCTGCCAGAACTGGTGTTCAAAGGCGACGCTTGACTGAATGTTGGCTTGCGGGTTGCTTCGGGTCCGTTGGATGCGGACGTTGTGGATGTCGGCTACGGCCCGGCGCGGATCGATCCGGGCTATGATCCGGCGATGAAGGCGGCGTCTGTGGGGCTGGGACTGGCGGATATGCTGCACTAAGTCTCCAGAGCCGAACTTGCCTCGCTACTGCAGCAACCGCCCCTCGTCGTCGATCAGCACCAGCTTTGCGGGCAGTGCGCTGCCCCAGACCCAAAGCACCATGTTCAGATCCTCGGCGGTTGCCCCCGCTGCAAAGCTTGGTACCAGTAGTCCGGCGTAGCCGTCCGCGATCAGCCGTTCGGCGAGGATCTGGGTTGGGGCTTTGCCCTCCGCCCGCATGCGCAGCCGCGAGTCGTCAGCCGCAAGATCGGCTGGCGTGATGTCATACTTGCCCAGCGCGCCTGCATCCGTGCCGTCAAAAACTGGGGTGATGTCCGCCTCATGGGAGACCAGCGTGGTTGGCTGAAGCATCCCGATCTGGTTGGCCTCGCGGGTCGCCGTCATCACTGACATCGCGGTGTAAAGTGAACCGCCCCTGCTTTGCCGGAGGGTGAGGTGTTCAACGATCAGGCGACCATATCGAGCGCGTTCAGGTTTGCATGGAACGCCTCCTCTGCTTCTGCG
>JAYUGA010000310.1:0-21273 GCA_043738565.1 Rhodobacterales bacterium | reverse complement strand
ACGCGAATATCCGCCATCTTGCCCGCCACCGCCGCCATCTTGGCCACACCTTCCGCCAGCGTCTTGTCGGTGCGGAACACCGCCGCATCGGCCTGCATTGCCTTCTGCATCTCCAGCCGCAACTCCGCCGTGGGGATCGCGCCCTTCGCCTGCCGCAGTCCGTCAAACCGGTCCAAAGCCCGGTCGACCTCCGCCCTGTTCACCGCCGCCGAACGCTCTTTGCGGTTCACGACCTCCCCCGCCCGGATCGCCGCCGCCCGGCCAAACACCACGAGGTCGATCAGCGAATTCGACCCCAGGCGGTTGGCGCCATGCACGCTGGCACAGCCGGCCTCGCCCACCGCCATCAGCCCCGGAAACACCGCATCCGGGTTCTCTGCCGTCGGGTTCAGCACCTCGCCAAAGTAGTTCGTCGGCACCCCGCCCATGTTGTAATGCACCGTCGGCAGCACCGGGATCGGCTCCTTGAGCAAATCCACCCCGGCAAAAATCCGCGCCGACTCGGTAATCCCCGGCAGCCGCAACTCCAGCACTTCCTTGGGCAGATGGTTCAGGTTCAAATGGATATGGTCCTTATGCGGCCCCACCCCCCGCCCCTCCCGGATCTCCAGCGTCATGCAGCGGCTGACCACATCGCGGCTCGCCAGATCCTTGTAGGTCGGGGCATAGCGTTCCATGAACCGCTCGCCCTCGCTGTTGGTCAGATAGCCGCCCTCGCCCCGCGCCCCCTCGGTAATCAGACAGCCAGAGCCATAAATCCCGGTCGGATGGAACTGCACGAACTCCATATCCTGCAACGGCAACCCGGCGCGGGCCACCATGCCGCCGCCATCGCCGGTGCAGGTATGCGCCGAGGTCGCCGAAAAATACGCCCGCCCATAGCCCCCGGTCGCCAGCACGGTCATCTTGGCGTTGAAGACATGGATCGTGCCATCCTCCAGCTTCCACGCCACCACACCGGCGCAGCGCCCGTCGGTGATGATCAGGTCAATGGCAAAGTATTCGATGAAAAACTCGGCATTGTTCTTCAGGCTCTGCCCATACAGCGTATGCAAGATCGCATGTCCCGTGCGGTCCGCCGCCGCACAGGTCCGCTGCACCGGCGGCCCCTCGCCATATTCGGTCGTATGCCCGCCGAACGGCCGCTGATAAATCTTGCCTTCCTCAGTGCGCGAAAACGGCACCCCGTAATGCTCCAGCTCGTAGACGGCTTTCGGAGCCTCGCGCACCAGATATTCCATCGCATCCATGTCGCCCAGCCAGTCCGACCCTTTCACGGTGTCGTACATGTGCCACTGCCACGAATCCGGCCCCATATTGCCCAGCGAAGCCGCAATCCCGCCCTGCGCCGCCACCGTATGGCTGCGGGTCGGGAACACCTTGGTCACGCAGGCGGTCCGCAGCCCCTGCTCCGCCATGCCCAAGGTGGCGCGCAGTCCGGCCCCGCCAGCCCCCACCACGACCACGTCATACTCATGCACTTCATAGGGATAAGCGGTCATTCCAGTCCCTCAAAGTGCAATGCGGATCAGGGCATAAAGCCCGGTCGCGGCAATCACCGCAGCCAGCGAAGTCACGAACATCACCGCCGCCTTGCGCGCGGTGCCATGGGCATAATCCTCGATCATCATGGTGGCACCCTTGGCGAAATGCCGCATGGCCACCACCAGCACCAAAGCGGTCAGGATCGCCGGAAACGGCTGCGCAAAGGTCGCCACCACCTCGGCCCGCGTGCCGCCCATCGCGTGACCCACGATGTAAACCCAGGTCGGCACCATGAACGCCAGCGCCACTGCGGAAACCTGCATCGACCAGTGATGCTCGGTCCCGGCGTGCGACGCCCCCCGCCCCTCGGCCCGCTTGCGATCCGTCAGATAGCGCATCAGAACCTCCTCAGATCATGTTCAGGGTGATGATGGTCAAAACGCCCGATCCCACGACGCAGACCCAGCCCAGCCGCTCCGCCGTCCTGATGTCCAGCCCGTGGCCCGCATCGAAATACAGATGCCGCAGGCCCGCCAGATAGTGATACCACACCGCCACCAGCGACAGGAAAAACACCAGATCGCCGAACCACCCCGTGACCACCTTGTTGGCTACCGCGAACGCCTGGTCCGACACCGCCGCCGCCAGCAGCCACCACACCGCCAGAATGACCCCGACGATCAGCCCGTTCCCGGTGATCCGCGTCAGGATCGAGGAGACGCTGGTCATCTGGATGCGGTAAATCTGCAAATGCGGCGAAAGCGGGCGCTCCACCCGCTTGGTTCCGGTTGCGTCGGCCATCCCATGTCCTTTCGCCACAACAGCGCGAAAGCAGCGCGCTGCCCTTCAATACCGCCAAGCCGCGCCTTGTAACAGCCCGAACTCGGGCCAAAGACTACTGCGACGCGCCGCCCAGAATCGTGGTGTCAAATGTCAGGTCCAGCCCCAGATACGGCTTGTAGTCCGAACCGTCATAGTAGTGGACCGTTACCGCGGTCTTGTCGCCCAACTGATAGGCCGCCGCCAACTCCCATTCCTTGGTGTCGGACGCGCCGGCATTCTGCACCACCCCGACCTTGCCGGTCAGCGTGATCTTGTCGGTCAGCGCATAGTCCAGCGACAGATGCGCATCCGAGGTCTTGGCCCCGGGGTCGTAATTCGCATCCAGCGTCGTGGTGATCTTGTCGCCGGTCGGAACGCCGAGGTTCAGGTTAAGTTCGCCACAGCAATCGCCGCCGGCATTGGGATAGATGCTGCGGTCATAGGACACGTCATAGCTGACCCCGCTGGCGGTCGAACTGCGGTAGCCCAGATACAGGTCCAGCACATCCGAATTCGCGCTGTTGTAGATGTCGCCGGAAATCCCGCCATAGACGTGGGCTATCTCGCCCTCGACATAGGCGTTGAAATCGTTGTTGGTGCCCTTGAAGTCGCTGGAATTCTTGAAGAATAGCCCCGCCCCGGCATAGACCGCCAGGCCCTGGGCCGCTGCCGGAACGGCGGGCAATGCCGCCGCAAGGGCAAGTGACAGAATGACCAGACGCATGACGAACCTCGCTGTTGAAGATGGCCGGAAATTTCGAAACAGAAGCTGCTATTTCGCGACTATGGTAGCATCAAAGCAGAAATCCACAAGCAGCGGTAAGGCAGGGCATGATCGGCCAGCGCTTTTCGGACCACTGACCCCCAGCCGCTATTGTTCGCCCAGCTTCAGATCCGGCGTATAGCTGCCCGCCACTTCCTTGACCACCGCCTGACCACAGCGCATGACACCCCGGCTGGCGTCATAGCCGTAGGTGGCACCGCCATGCAGAAGCCAGCCCTTGTTCAGGGCCGCCGAAACCTTGTGGCAAAAGTCGGGCGTGTCGTCGTCGGACAGAAAGCGGTAAAGTTTCATCTGGTCTCACATCACGGGTCGGGCACATCGGGTCGGACGGTTTCAGGCAAACATGGCCACCTGATTCGACTTTGTGCAACATTATTGCGTCCAGAGGCATCATTTCGGCATTTTCAGCAAGCCATCTTTTGCCGCAGCGCAGCATTATCGCCCGCTGCGTTAACCTTTCCCTGGCAAACCCGGCGCAGCCTTGGTCCATCCGATGTGATCGCAGCCCGGAAAGGCCCCAGATGGAAAAGACGCTGTTCGCCCTGTCACTCGGCCTCGCCGGGCTTCTGGTGGCACCGGTTCCCGGCCACGCCCAACCGCAATGCGCCGCCCATCAGACCGTGGCGGATCAGCTTGCCAGGCAGTTCGGCGAGGCAAAGCGCAGCATGGGCCTCGCCTCCAACGCCACGGTGATGAAACTTTACGCCAGCAGCGACAGCGGCACCTGGACGATGACCGTCACCCTGCCGAACGGCATGACCTGTCTGGTGGCGGCGGGCGACGATTTCGAAACGGTCCCGGCGGATCTGTCGGCCAAGGGCGGGCCGGCCTAACCGGTCAAGCCTTTCCAGATCAACTCGATCCCGATCAGCAGCAATGACCATGTCACGATCTGGAAGAACAGCCGCTCCGGCAGCCGCCTGACTACCCAGACCCCGAAAAACACCGCCGCCGCCGCCACCGGCATCAGCTTGGCTGCGGTTTCCAGACTGGCCAGATTGATCTGCCCCAGAAAGTAATAGGGGATCAGTTTCAACGCATTGATATAGGCGAAGGCAATCGTCGAGGTTCCGGCAAACACCGCCTTCTTCAAGCCCAGCGGCAACGTGTAAACCTGATACGGTGGCCCGCCGGTATGGCTGACAAAGCTGGTGAACCCGGCAATCGTGCCCCAGAACAGCCCCGGCGCAATCTCCGCCCGCTTCGGTTCGGCAACCACGCTCCGCCGCAACAACTGGTTCAGCGCGAAGGCCACCGAAATCACCCCCACCAATACCGTCACATAGCTTTCGGGGATCAGCTTGGCCGTGGCCCAGCCCAGCCCGACGCCAATCGTCATCGCCGAACCGGTGATCGCCAGCACCCGCCTGTCGAATTCGCGGCGGTAGGCATACAGCCCGAACATGTCCGAAACCACATAGACTGGCAGCATCAGCCCCGCCGCCACCATCGGCGAGATCACCAGCGACAGCACCGGCACCGTCAGCGCGCCCACAATCGGCACCCCGCCCTTGCCGATCCCGGTCAGCACGGCAGCAATCACCGCAAAAAGCCAGAATTCCCAACCGCTCATGCCAACCCCCCGAAACGCCCGCCCCTGCTAGCGCAATCAATCGTCCGGCACCATCCCGCAATCCCTTGCTGCGATGCAGCGGGCTTGCGCTGACCGGGCTTTTTGGCATACCCCTCTGCCCGAAAGCTCAACCGGGGGATTCCCAATGGCCAGACCGAAAATCGCGCTGATCGGCGCCGGGCAGATCGGGGGCACGCTCGCCCACCTCGCCGCCATCAAGGAACTGGGGGATATCACCCTCTTCGACATCGCCGAGGGCACCCCGCAGGGCAAGGCGCTGGACATCGCCCAGTCCGGCCCGACCGCCGGCTTTGACGCGGCGCTCAAGGGTGCCAATTCCTACGCCGACATCGCCGGGGCCGACGTCTGCATCGTCACCGCCGGTGTCCCCCGCAAACCGGGGATGAGCCGCGATGACCTGTTGGGCATCAACCTCAAGGTGATGAAAGCCGTGGGCGAGGGTCTGAAAGCCCACGCGCCAAACGCCTTCGTGATCTGCATCACCAACCCCCTCGATGCTATGGTCTGGGCCCTGCGCGAGTTTTCCGGCCTGCCGCATCACATGGTCGTCGGCATGGCCGGCGTGCTGGACTCCGCCCGCTTCCGTCACTTCCTCAGCCTGGAATTCAACGTCTCGATGCGCGACGTCACCGCCTTCGTTCTGGGCGGCCACGGTGACACGATGGTGCCCCTCGTCCGCTACTCCACCGTCGGCGGCATCCCCTTGCCCGACCTCGTGGCGATGGGCTGGACCACGCAAGCCAAACTCGACGCCATCGTCCAGCGCACCCGCGACGGCGGCGCCGAAATCGTCGGCCTCCTGAAAACCGGCTCGGCCTTCTACGCCCCCGCCACCTCTGCCATCGAAATGGCCGAGGCGTTCCTGAAAGACCAGAAACGCCTGCTGCCCTGCGCCGCCTATGTCGACGGGGCCTTGGGCCTGACCGGCATGTATGTCGGCGTGCCCACAATCCTTGGCGCCGGCGGGGTCGAGCGTATCGTCGACATCAGGATGACCCCCGACGAACAGGCGATGTTCACCAAATCCGTCGATGCGGTAAAGGGCCTCGTCGCCGCCTGCAAGGCCATCGACCCGTCGCTGGCCTGACCAGACCCAGCCCCAACCAGCGCGCGCCCCACCCGGCGCGCGTTTTCCTTTAGCCCCGAGGCTCCAATGGACTATTCCAAATCCGGCAATGCCAAATCCGCCAAAGGCAACCCGCGCTTCGACGCCCAGAATCCGCGCGGGACCCCCAAAGACAAACACGGCCAGACCCCTGACAAAGCCGCGCTGCTGGCACGGCTAAAAGCGGCGGCAGAGGCGAAGAAGCCCACTTAGCGCGGTTTGCGCCAATCCTGAACCGCCGCGATCCGGCGTTCCTCAAGCCTCAAGCGGCTTTCTTCACGCCCGCGACGAAAGCCGCTTGAGGCTTGAGAGGCGGCTGTTCCAGGTCAAACGCAAACCGTTTCAACCCCGCGCCACCAGCACCCCGGCCACAGCGATCATCGCCGTGCCAACCACGGTCTGCCAATCCGGCACCTCGCCAAACAGCCACAGCCCGAACAGCGCCGCCCAGATCAGATAGCAATAATCAAAGGTCGCAATCATCACCGAGGGGGCCAGTTGATAGGCGGCGGGCAATACCAGCCCATTGCCCACCATCAGCGCCGCCAAGACCGCCACAAACCACCATACCGGCGCAGTCAACCCGCCCCAGCCGCCGAACACAAAGGGCGACACCTGAACCGTCTCGCCGTCAAGCGGCCACAGATACAACCCCAGACTGACCACCATCCCCACCGCCAGCAGCACGAAACCCAGCGCCAGTGCCAGCGCCACCGGTGCCACCTCGCGCAGCCGCCCCCGCGTTGCAAGGGCCGACAAAGCATAGAAAAATCCGCCCAGAACCGGCACCAGAGCCATGCCCGAAAACGCCTCCGACCCCGGTCGCAGGATCACCAGCACCCCGGCGAACCCCAGCGCGATCGCCAGCCAGCCCACGGGGCCTACGGGTTTCCCCAGCACCGCCGCCGACAACCCGGCCACGAACAACGGCGCGGTATAAATCCCCGCCGCCACCACCGCCAGGGGCAGCGCCGGGATCGAGGCATACAGCGCCATATACATGCACAGGAACAACCCCGCCCGCAGCACCGGCCACAGCCCGAACGCCGCCCGCAGGTTCCGCACGCCATTCCCGGCGGCACCGGCTATGACCAGCAATGCCGGGATCAGAAACACCGACCGCATCAGGTAAATCTGCCACAGCGTCACATCCGCCGCCGCAGTTTTGAACATCGCATCCTGCAACGCGGTAAACACGGTCGAGGTCAGGATCAGCCCGATCCCCAAGGCAATCCGGTCAGGCCGCGTGGCTGTGGCATCGGTCATCGCGGCCCCCATTCGTGGCATCGGCACCCCGCCATGCCATCACAGTGCCGCCACCGCGTCACGCTGCATTTCGCCATCTGGCGGGACAAAGGCGACAGGCGCAGTTGTGGCCCCGCCGCGCAATTCCTAACGCTTGGTTAATTTTCAAAAACCAACCCATTGAAATCCCACACTTCCCCAAAGCGTCCAGAACCGGACACCCCACCCCTGCTTGACTCTCCCCCGACCCCGCCCCCAAATCCCGGCCAAATCCGGAGCCTGCCATGACCCAGAATTTCAACGCCGAACTCGAATCCCGCCTCCTCCGCTACGCCGCCATCGACACCCAATCGGATGATGAGACCCAAGGCTCCCCCTCCACCCCGATCCAGCTAGACCTCCTGAACCTCCTCAAACAGGAACTCACCGACCTCGGCGCCCAAGACGTCACCCTCACCGGTTACGGCGTGGTCCTCGCCACCTTGCCCGGCAATACCCCCGGCCCGACGATGGCCTGGCTCGCCCATGTCGACACCGCCCCGCAATTCAACGCCACCGGCGTCAAACCCCGCGTCATCCACGGCTACAACGGCGGCGCCATCACCTACCCCGACAACCCCAACCTCTCCCTCAACTCTGCCTACCTCGCCACCAGACAGGGCCACGACATCATCACCGCCTCCGGCCTGACCCTGCTCGGCGCCGACGACAAGGCCGGCGTCTCGATCATCATGACCGCCGCCCGTCACCTGCTGCAAAACCCCGAGATCAAACATCCCCCGATCCGCATCGCCTTCACCCCCGACGAAGAAATCGGCCGCGGCGTGGGCGCCAAACTCCCCGCCGACCTGAAAGCCGATTTCGCCTACACTTTCGACGGCGGCGCGGTGGGCGAGATCGAATACGAAAGCTTCTCCGCCGACGCAGCCCAGGTCAAAATCACCGGCGTCTCGGCCCATCCCGGCTATGCCAAGGGCAAGCTGGTCAACGCCCTGACCCTCGCCGCCCGGATCATCACCACCCTGCCCGCCGCCCAGACCCCCGAACTGACCGATGATCGCGACGGCTTCATCCATCTTCTGGAACTCAGCGGCACCGCCGCCGAATGCAGCCTGAAATTCATCTTGCGCGACTTCGAACGCGACGGCCTCGCCGTCAAAGGTGCCCTGCTGCGCCAAATCTGCGCCACGATCCAGGCCACCGCCCCCCGCGCCACCGTGACCTGCACCATCACCAAACAATACCGCAACATGCGCTACTGGCTGGAACAGGACATGACCCCGGTCAACCTCGCCCGCGAAGCCTGCCGCGCCACTGGCCTAGACCCTGTCTCCGTCCCGATCCGCGGCGGCACCGACGGCTCCCGCCTGACCGAAATGGGCATCCCCACCCCCAACATCTTCACCGGCATGCAGGAAATCCACGGGCCGCTGGAGTGGGTCAGCGTGCAGGACATGGCCGTGGCCACAAACCTCTGCCTCCACCTCGCCCAACTCGCCGCCAAAACCTGACTGCCCCTTTTCATTTTGGCCCAAATATCCCACTGGGGGTCCGGGGGATGTGAAATCCCCCGGCGCTCGCAAAGCAAACCATGCCCAGCCAAATCTCCCCTTACCTCGCCGCCAATTTCTACGCCGACGCGCTCGCCCGTGGCCGCCACCGCGACATCGTCGGCGGCCGCTGGGAAGAAACTGGCCGCATCCAGATGACCCTCCTCATTGAGGCCGGCCTGCAACCCCACCACAGCCTCCTCGACATCGGCTGCGGCTCCCTGCGTCTCGGCTGCAAGGCAATTCCCTACCTCGACCAAGGCCATTACTGGGGCACCGACCTCTCCGCCGAACTGATGGCCAAAGGCCGCCAGACCGAACTCGCCGACCCCACCCGCCTGAACCCTGACCACCTTGTCCAGGACGCCAACTTCCGCTTCCCCGGCATCCCCGCCACCATCGACTACGCCATAGCCTTCGCCGTCTTCACCCATCTGCCGCTCAGCCACCTGCACCACGCCCTGACCAATATCCACGCGAAATTCCCGACCCTGCAAAACCTCCTGTTCACCGTCTTCACAGCCCCCGACGTGCCCTCCCACCGCCAGCCCGACGGCGTCGTGACCCACGCCAGCCGCGCCCCCTACCATTTCGCCGCCGAAGATGTCCTTCACCTCACCGACGCCACCGGCTTCAAGGCCCAGCTCCACCCCACCCGCCTGCCGCGCGGCCAAATCCTCTGCACCGCAACGCGCCAGCAGGTCTGGAATCCCCCACCTCCGCCCCACTTGCCTTCGCGCCGCATCCCCCCGATCATGCCTCATCTTTGACCGGAGGATTTCATGCGTCCCATTCTGCCCGCCCTTTTCCTGACCCTCGCCTTCCCCGCCACCGCCGAAACTATCTCCGCCGAAATCGGCCGCAGCGGACTCACCGCCACCGAGGCGCGCCTCGTCGCCCTGCCCACCCCCACCGACGCGGAACGCTTCGCCCTTGGCGGCACCCAGTTCCTCCGCGCCATCGAGGGCAGCTTTCAGGAGCGCTGGACCGCTGGCCTGACCGACCGCACCGGCATGCTGCCTCTCCTGCGCCTGCCCCTGGAGGATAACCCCAACCCCGCCGCCTTCGACCCCAGAATGATCGTCGGCATCTTCGTCCATGCCGCCGACAACCTGACCAAAGCCCAGGCCACCCTGACCGCCATCCCGGAGGCCTCCGACTTCGGCCTGGAAATCGCCCTTGACGACATCTGGTTCGACGTCAATTCCGACGGCAAGCGCGGCAAGGGCGAAGGCATCGCCGACATCCTTGGCGCGCAGGTCATGGGCGGCATGGACGACAGCGGCACCGCCCCGCAACCGCTGCCCACCATCCGCTTCGACGTGGCCGACGCCGCCTGGCTCGCCGCCTATGCCGACATGCTGGGCGGCATCAGCGCCATTGTCCGCGCCTATGACCCGACCGAACCGATTACCCGCGTCATGTCCGCCCGCGCCACGCTGGAGCAGTTTGGCCCGGTCGAAGCTGACCCGTTCTTCGGCGGCACCAGCAGCCCCGACGCCTTCGACATGATTGCGATGATCCTCGCCACCCTGAACCAGACCCCCGACCAGGCGCTGATGGCTGCGGCACAAACCCATTTCCTGAACATGGTCGCTGAAAACCGCCAGTTCTGGTCCCGTGTAGCGCTGGAAAAAGACAACACCCGCGAATGGCTGCCGAATGACCAGCAGCAATCCGCTCTCGGTATTGACGTGCCGCCCGGCACCGGAGCCGCCTGGATGGTCATGCTGTCGGAATTCGAGGCGGTGATGAAGGGCGAAAAACTGGTGCCCTACTGGCGCGTCGGCGGCTCTGCCGGGATCAACGTCGCCCGCATGTTCACCGATCCGCGCCCGATTGACGTCCCAGGCTGGATTCAGGGCTGGGACGCGCTGCCCTATCTGGAAAAGGGCACCCTCGTCAGCAACGAAAGCGCCGATGCCTTTGACGCGCTGACCTCTGGCCGCGCCATGCTGTTCGCGCTTTACCTCAACTGACCTGATCTTGCGAAATTTGGACCTGTGATCACAGAAAAATTTTCTGTGATCACAAATGTCGCTTTTCCCACCACCTCTGCTGAATCCTGTCTTGCCAGCACCTAGTATTGTGTCATCACGCGGCAAATCCAGCGGATAAGGCGCAGACATGAACATCCACGAATACCAGGCCAAGGCGCTGCTGCGCAGCTACGGCGTCCCCGTGTCCGACGGTCGCCCGGTGATGCGTGCCGAAGAGGCCAAGACCGCTGCAGGCGAACTCGACGGCCCGCTCTGGGTGGTCAAGGCGCAAATCCATGCCGGCGGCCGTGGCAAAGGCCATTTCAAGGAACCCGAGGCTGGCGAAAAAGGCGGCGTCCGTCTGGCCCGCTCGGTTGGTGAGGCTGCCGAATTTGCCCGCCAGATGCTGGGTCGCACCCTCGTCACCGCGCAGACCGGCCCCGCCGGCAAGCAGGTCAACCGCATCTATATCGAAGACGGCAGCGACATCGAACGCGAGTTGTACCTCGCCATCCTGATCGACCGCCAAACCTCCCGCATCTCTTTCGTCTGCTCCACCGAAGGCGGCATGTCGATCGAAGACGTTGCCCACGACACGCCCGAAAAGATCCTGTCCTTCACTGTCGACCCCGCCTCTGGCCTGTCCGATTTCCATGGCCGCCGCGTCGCCTTCGCGCTGGGGCTCGAAGGCAATCAGGTCAAGCAATGCGTCGCCGTGGTCAAGAACCTCTACCGCATGTTCATGGAAAAAGACATGGAAATGCTCGAAGTCAACCCGTTCTGCGTGCTGAAAGACGGCAGCCTGAAACTGCTCGACGCCAAGATGAGTTTCGACGGCAACGCCATGTACCGCCACCCCGACATCGCCGCCCTGCGCGACGAATCCGAAGAAGACCCCAAGGAACTCGCCGCTTCGAAGTTCGACCTGAACTACATCGCCCTCGACGGTGAAATCGGCTGCATGGTCAACGGCGCCGGTCTGGCGATGGCCACGATGGACATCATCAAACTCTACGGTGCCGAGCCCGCCAATTTTCTCGACGTCGGGGGCGGGGCGACCAAGGAAAAAGTCACCGAAGCCTTCAAGATCATCACCTCCGACCCCAACGTCAAAGGCATCCTCGTCAACATCTTCGGCGGCATCATGCGCTGCGACATCATCGCCGAAGGCGTGATCGCGGCGGTGAAAGAGGTCGGCCTGAAGGTGCCGCTGGTGGTGCGTCTGGAGGGGACGAATGTGGAGTTGGGCAAAGAGATCATCCGGGGGTCCGGGCTGAACGTGATCGCAGCGGATAATCTGTCGGATGCGGCGGAGAAGATCGTGAAGGCTGTGCGGGGGTAGTTGTGGCAGCCGCAGTTCAACCAAAAGACTGGCTTGATTGGCACAGCGCACGCCTGTCGCAGGATCATGCGGTCCGATTGGCTTGCTTTTGTGCAGCGGTTTTACCCGGTGATAAGCAGTTTGCGGATTTGGTTGCAGAGCAGATCAAGATTGAATTGCTTGGTCTAGCACTCCACGGGCGTCGCACGATGGAAAGACATAACAAGAAATCCGCCACGCTGGGAAGTGACCCCCTTTGGCCGACTTCGACCGTCGAAAGTAATGCAGCGAACAACCTTTGGGAAATCTTCGGAAGGCTGATCCATGCTGAGAGTATTGAAATCGGATGGGAAGAACCTGACCTGACCTCAAACCCGTATTCTGCCAGCGGTCGCAATCATCACTTTGCCGGTCACGTTGTTATCAGCAAGGCAGATGTAAATGACAAATTTTCAATCGGCGCAATCGTAGCCGCGTATCTCGGATCCGTCTTGAACCAATTGCCGACCTAAACCAATGACCTCGCTTCATGGCACCCTCCCCAACCTCAACCCCCAAGTGACCCCAATGCCCGCACCAAGCCCCTCACGCCGCGACATCCCCCAAATCCGGGCGGGGCAGTGGAACTATGGCGTCGCGGGCCAGCATGTGAACCGCATCTGCACGCAGGCAATCGACCACATAATGGCTCTGCATGTTCAGCCAGAATTCCGTACTGGTCTGGAAATACTTGCCCAACAGGTCTGCCGTCTCGGGCGACAGCCCAGTCTCTTCGCGCACCAACCGCTCGATCCGCGTGCGTGGCACACCCAAGGCGCGGGCCAGTTGCCCAGCGGTCTGGCCCAGCGGCACCATGAATTCCTCCCGCAGCATTTCGCCGGGGTGGATCGGGGGGGTAAAGTGAATGTCCATGCTCACACCTCAGTGATAGTCCACAAGTTCCACGTCATGCGCGCCGTCCTCCAACCAGCAAAAGCAGATGCGCCACTGGTCGTTGACCCGAATCGAATGCTGACCCGTCCGGTCGCCCTTCAACGCCTCCAATCGGTTTCCCGGCGGGCGACGCAATTCATCCAGCTTCTTTGCCGTATCCAACAAGTTAAGCGCCCGTCGCGCGGCCCCGACCAATTCCGCTGGAAATCGCTTTGGCACCCGCCCGTCGGCCAGTTCCAGCAACCGCTTGTCCCGCACCGAAACAATCATCCCACCCCTGTATCACGCCATGATACATCCGTCAACCAGCCCCGTATCACCGCGTGATACAACCGAGGTTCCCATGTCCATTCTCGTCAACGCAAACACCCGCCTGATCTGCCAGGGCTTCACCGGCTCGCAAGGCACGTTCCACTCCGAACAGGCCATCGCGTACGGCACCAGAATGGTCGGCGGCGTCACCCCCGGCAAGGGCGGCAGCAGCCACCTCAACCTGCCGGTCTTCAACTCGGTCCACGAGGCGCGGGCGGCGACCAATGCCAACGCCACCGTCATCTACGTCCCGCCACCCTTCGCCGCCGACTCGATCCTCGAAGCCATCGACGCCGAGATCGAGCTGATCGTCTGCATCACCGAAGGCATCCCTGTCCTCGACATGATGCGCGTCAAACGCACCCTGCGAGGCTCCAAATCCCGCCTGATCGGCCCGAATTGCCCCGGCGTGATGACCCCCGGTCAGTGCAAGATCGGCATCATGCCCGGCTCGATCTTTTCGCGCGGCTCGGTCGGCGTCGTCAGCCGCTCTGGCACCCTGACCTACGAGGCGGTCAAGCAGACCACCGATGTCGGCCTTGGCCAGTCCACCGCAGTCGGCATCGGCGGCGACCCGATCAAGGGCACCGAACATCTGGAAGTGATCGAGATGTTTTTGGCCGATCCCGAAACCCGCTCGATCATCATGATCGGCGAAATCGGCGGCGCGGCGGAAGAGGAAGCCGCGCAGTTCCTGAAAGACGAGGCGAAACGCGGCCGCGCCAAACCCTGCGCCGGTTTCATCGCCGGCCGCACCGCGCCCACAGGCCGCCGCATGGGCCACGCCGGCGCCATCGTGGCGGGCGGCAAGGGCGATGCTGAATCGAAGATCGAAGCCATGCGCTCTGCAGGCATCATCGTCGCCGACAGCCCGGCGACCCTGGGCGAGGCGGTGATGAAGGCGATTGGCCGGTAATTGGTAGAGCGGGGTTCACCCCGCCATCCACATCGGCGGGGGGAACCCCGCCCTACATTGGGAAGCATCAAAATGACCGAACAATCCCCCAACTCCGCCTTCCACTCGTCCTCCTTCCTGCAAGGTGCCAACGCCGATTACATCGACCAGTTGGCCGCCCGCCATGCCGCTGACCCCGCCGCCGTCGATGCGCAATGGGCAGAGTTCTTCCGCGCCACCGGCGACACTGCCGCCGACAGCCGCCGCGCTGCCGCCGGGCCAAGCTGGGCCCGTGCCGACTGGCCGCCGCAGCCCGCCGATGACCTGACCGCCGCCATGACCGGCGAATGGCCCGCCACGCCCGACGCCAAAGGGGCCGCTCGGAAAATCACCGAAAAAGCCGCCGACAAGGGCGTGTCCCTCAACCAGGATCAAATCCAGCGCGCCGTCCTCGACTCGGTCCGCGCCATCATGATCATCCGCGCCTACCGCATCCGCGGCCATCTCGCCGCCGACCTTGACCCGCTGGGCATGACCGACCGCGGCAACCACCCCGAGCTTGACCCCGCCTCCTATGGCTTCACCGAAGCCGACCTCGACCGCCCGATCTTCCTCGACAAGGTGCTGGGTCTGGAAATGGCCTCGATGCGCCAGATCATCGAGATCGTGAAACGCACCTATTGCGGCACCTTCGCGCTGCAATACATGCACATCTCCGACCCCGAACAATCCGGCTGGCTGAAAGAACGCATCGAAGGCTACGGCAAGGAAATCGCCTTCACCCGCGAGGGCCGCAAGGCGATCCTGAACAAGCTGGTCGAGGCCGAGGGCTTTGAAAAATTCCTCCATGTCAAATACATGGGCACCAAGCGTTTCGGTCTGGACGGCGGCGAAAGCCTGATTCCGGCGATGGAACAGATCATCAAGCGCGGTGGCAATCTCGGCGTGCAGGATGTCGTCATCGGCATGCCACACCGCGGCCGCCTGTCGGTTCTGGCCAATGTGATGATGAAACCCTACCGGGCCATCTTCAACGAATTCCAGGGTGGCAGCTTCAAGCCCGAGGATGTCGATGGCTCGGGCGACGTGAAATACCACCTCGGCGCCTCCTCCGACCGCACCTTTGACGGCAACACCGTCCACCTGTCGCTGACCGCCAACCCCTCGCATCTGGAGGCGGTCAACCCTGTCGTCCTGGGCAAGGTCCGCGCCAAGCAGGACCAGTTGAACGACACCGACCGCCACCAGGTCCTGCCGATCCTGCTGCACGGTGACGCCGCCTTTGCCGGGCAGGGCGTCGTCGCGGAATGCTTCGGCCTGTCGGGGCTGAAAGGCCACCGCACCGGCGGCACCATTCATATCATCGTCAACAACCAGATCGGCTTCACCACCGCGCCCGCCTACAGCCGCTCCTCTCCCTACCCGACCGACATCGCCCTGATGGTCGAAGCGCCGATCTTCCACGTCAACGGCGACGACCCCGAGGCCGTGGTCCATGCGGCGAGGGTCGCCACCGAATTCCGCCAGAAATTCCACAAGGACGTCGTGCTCGACATCTTCTGCTACCGCCGCTTCGGCCATAACGAAGGCGACGAGCCGATGTTCACCAACCCGGCGATGTACACTCACATCCGCCGCCAGAAGACCACCCTGCAGCTTTATACCGAACGCCTCGTCAAGGACGGCCTGATCCCCGAAGGCGAGATCGAGGATATGAAGGCCGCCTTCCAGGCCAAGCTGAATGCCGAATTCGAGGCGGGCAAGGATTACAAGCCGAACAAGGCCGACTGGATGGATGGCCGCTGGAAGTCGATGACCCGCAATGATCTGGTCAGCTACCAACGCGGAGAAACCTGGATCAAACCGGAAACGATGGCCGAAATCGGGGCCGCTCTGACCCGGGCGCCCGATGGTTTTGATCTGCACAAGACCGTCGCCCGCCAGTTGGAAGCCAAGGCGCAGATGTTCGCCACCGGCAAAGGGTTCGACTGGGCCACCGCCGAGGCCATCGCTTTCGGCAGCCTTGCTACCGAAGGCTTCCCGATCCGCCTGTCCGGTCAGGACAGCACGCGCGGCACCTTTTCGCAACGCCATTCCGCCTTTGTCGACCAGACCACCGAGGAACGCTACTACCCCCTCAACCACATCCGCGCCGGGCAGGCCCGGTTCGATGCCATCGATTCCATGTTATCCGAATACGCCGTCCTCGGCTTCGAATACGGCTATTCCCTGTCCGAACCCAACGCCCTGACCATGTGGGAGGCGCAGTTTGGCGACTTCGCCAACGGTGCGCAGATCATGTTCGACCAGTTCATCTGCTCGGGCGAAAGCAAATGGCTCCGCATGTCCGGCCTGGTCTGCCTTTTGCCGCATGGCTTTGAAGGGCAGGGCCCGGAACACTCGTCAGGCCGTCTGGAACGCTTCTTGCAAAACTCGGCGCATGACAACTGGATCGTCGCCAACTGCACCACGCCCTCGAACTACTTCCACATCCTGCGCCGCCAGTTGCACCGCGATTTCCGCAAACCGCTGATCCTGATGACGCCGAAAAGCCTGCTGCGCCATCCGCTGTGCATTTCGGATGCCAGCGACTTCACCGACGGCTCCACCTTCCACCGCGTCTTGTGGGATGACGCCCAGCAAGGCCACTCGACCCGGACCCTGAAACCCGACGACCAGATCCGCCGCGTCGTCCTGTGTACCGGCAAGGTCTACTTCGACCTTCTGGCCGAACGCGATGCCCGCGACCTTGAGGATGTTTACCTCCTGCGGGTCGAACAACTTCACCCGGTTCCGGTCGCCTCCCTCGTCGCCGAACTGTCGCGGTTCAAGGGCGCGGAAATGGTCTGGTGCCAGGAAGAGCCGAAAAATCAGGGTGCCTGGTCCTTCATCGAACCAGAACTTGAAACCCTGCTGACCAAGGTTGGCGCCAGCCACAGCCGCCCGCGCTATGCCGGACGCGTCGCCTCGGCCGCACCCGCCACCGGTCTTGCCTCGCGCCACAAGTTCGAACAACAGACCCTGATCAACGAAGCGCTCGCCTGAAGCAAATGCCAAGGAGACTGAAATGACCGATGTGATGGTGCCCACCCTGGGCGAAAGCGTATCCGAAGCCACCGTTTCGACCTGGTTCAAGAAGGTCGGCGATGCGGTGAAACAAGACGAAATGCTGTGCGAACTGGAAACCGACAAGGTCTCGGTCGAGGTGCCCAGCCCGGTAACCGGCGTTCTGACCGAGATCATCGCGCCAGAAGGCACCACCGTTGCCGCCAACGCAAGGCTGGCGATCGTCAGCGAAGGCGCCGCCGCCCCCGCGGCCAAAGACCGCGTCACCAAGGCGCTGGAGGGCGTGCCGTCCACTGTGGCCGAACCTTCGCTCGCGCCGATTGCCGGGCCGGAGCCGACCGTAATACGCGACATCAAGAACGCCCCCGCCGCAGAAAAAGCCATGGCAGAAGCCAACCTGACCCCCGATCAGGTCACAGGCACCGGACGCGATGGCCGCATCATGAAAGAAGACGTCGCCAAAGCCGCCGCCGCCCCGGTGGTCGCCGCCGCCCCCGTCACCATCCTGCGCGCCCCCGTCCCCGCCGATGATGCCGCCCGCGAGGAGCGGGTCAAGATGACTCGCCTGCGCGCCACCATCGCCCGCCGCCTGAAAGACGCGCAAAACACCGCCGCCATGCTGACCACCTATAACGAGGTCGACATGTCCGCCGTCATGGACCTGCGCAACGCCTACAAGGATGCGTTCGAGAAAAAGCACGGGGTGAAACTCGGCTTCATGTCGTTCTTCGTCAAAGCCTGCACCCACGCGCTGAAAGAGGTGCCAGAGGTCAACGCCGAAATCGACGGTCAGGACATCGTCTACAAGAACTACGTCCACATGGGCGTCGCCGTCGGCACCCCCACCGGCCTTGTCGTGCCCGTCGTCCGCGACGCCGATGGGATGGGCTTTGCCGCCATCGAGAAGAAGATCAGCGAACTCGGCCTGCGCGCCCGCGACGGCAAACTCAGCATGGCCGAAATGCAGGGCGGTTCCTTCACCATCTCCAACGGCGGCGTTTACGGCAGTCTGATGTCCTCGCCGATCCTGAACCCGCCACAGTCCGGCATCCTCGGCATGCACAAGATTCAGGACCGCGCCGTCGTCGTCGCAGGCCAGATCGTGATCCGTCCGATGATGTACCTGGCCCTCAGCTACGACCATCGCGTCGTCGACGGCAAGGGGGCAGTGACGTTCCTCGTGCGGGTGAAAGAGGCGCTGGAAGACCCGAGACGGTTGCTGATGGACCTATGACGAAAATTTACACAATATTTGGTAATTCACCGCAACCTATGGTAGGTTTCGCCGTGCCCCGCAGCGTTCCGCCCAGCCCGGGCGGCGCTGAGCGAAGGCGAAAGGAAGACACAAATGGGAAGTGAACTTGGAATTCTTGGGCTGTACGGCCTTGTCGTCATCGTCACCATCCTGATCCAAATCATGGCCGCGCAGGCGCAGGTCGGGCTGGAAATGCTGGTCAAACCGCGCGATGACATGCCAAAGCTGACCGGTGTCGCGGGCCGGATGGAACGTGCGCAACTGAACTCCATCGTTGCCATGGCGCTCTTTGCCCCGGCGGTGCTGATCCTGGCCGACAAGGGCCTTGCCACCAGCACCACCCTTCTAGCCGCCCAGGTGTTCTTGATTGCGCGCATCCTTTACGTGCCAATCTACGCGGCAGGCCTGCCATGGGCGCGCACGCTGCTGTGGCTTGCAGGATTTCTGGCCACCGCATGGCTTTACTTTGCGGGCCTTGGCGCGGCTGTCGCAGCGGCGTGACCCCATAGAGCGTGTCCGACAAAAGTGGATACCGGTTTTGTCGCCAGACACGCGGAAAAACCAAAGGTCAGAGTCTGTCTGGCGATTCTGTCAGCGCCAGACAGACTCTAGGGTTGCGGTCGGCCATTTGACGATGGTGGGCACCGTCGCCCACCTTTTTTCCGGAGCCACCCATGACCCCCGAACTCACCGCCCTCGCCCTCGCCGGTCTGCTGCAAGCCGCCCAATACGCCCTGTTCGCCATACCGGCCAACAAGGAACTCGGCACCGGCTACACCAGCAGCCCGCGCGACCGCCCGCCAAGCCGCCAGCTATCGCTCACCACCGCCCGCATGCAGCGCGCGCTCAACAACCATTTCGAGGCGCTGATCACCTTCACCCTCGCTGTCGTCGTCGTCACCCTCGGCGGCCAGTCCACCACCTTGACCCAAACCTGCGGCTGGGTCTTCCTCGCCGCGCGCATCACCTATGTCCCCGCCTACTGGTTCGGCTGGCGACCCTGGCGTTCTGCCATCTGGGCGACAGGTTTCTTCGCCTCCCTGATCATGATCCTCGCCGCCCTCTTCTAACCGCCATTTTCTGTCTATAAGTATCCCACGGGGGTCCGGGGGTGTGAAACCCCCGGCCTCGGCCACGAAAGGAACCACGCATGGCAAGTTTTGACGCAATCATCATCGGCGGTGGCCCCGGCGGCTATGTCTGCGCCATTCACGCCGCCCAGCTTGGGCTCAATGTCGCCTGCGTCGAGGGGCGCGAAGCCCTCGGCGGCACCTGCCTGAACATCGGCTGCATCCCGTCCAAGGCCCTGCTGCACGCCACCCACTCGCTCCACGAAGTCCATGAAAACTTTGCGAAAATGGGCCTGATCGGTGGCGCGCCCACAGTCGATTGGGCCAGGATGCAGGCCTACAAGGCCGACACCGTGACCGGCAACACCAAAGGCATCGAGTTTCTGTTCAAGAAGAACAAGGTGACCTGGCTGAAGGGCTGGGGCTCGATCCCCGAACCCGGCAAGGTCAAGGTCGGCACCGAAATTCACGACGCAAAATACATCGTGATTGCAACAGGTTCCGAGCCATCCAGCCTGCCCGGCGTGACGGTGGACGAGAAAATAGTCATCACCTCCACCGGGGCCTTGTCCCTGCCCGCGATCCCCAAGACCATGGTCGTCATCGGCGCAGGCGTGATCGGGCTGGAGATGGGCTCGGTCTACGCCCGCCTCGGCACCAAAGTCACCGTGGTCGAATACCTGGACGCGATCACCCCCGGCATGGACGCAGAGGTTGCCAAGGCTTTCCAGAGAATCCTGACCAAACAAGGCTTTACCTTCATCCTCGGCGCTGCGGTCCAATCCGTCGAAACCACCAAAACCGGGGCAAAAGTCAGCTACAAACAGCGCAAGAATGACAAGGAAGCCAGCCTTGACGCCGATGTGGTTCTGGTTGCCACCGGCCGCAAACCCTATACCGAAGGTCTGGGCTTGCAGGCTTTGGGGGTCGAGATGCTGCCGCGCGGCCAGATCAGGACCGACGGCCATTTCGCCACCAGGATCAAGGGCCTCTACGCGATTGGCGATGCGATCGTCGGCCCGATGCTGGCCCACAAGGCCGAAGACGAAGGCATGGCTCTGGCCGAAATCATGGCCGGCAAATCCGGCCATGTGAATTACGGCGTCATTCCCGGCGTGATCTATACGACGCCGGAAGTGGCCAGCGTCGGGGCGACCGAGGAAGCCCTGAAAGAACAGGGTCGCGCCTACAAGGTCGGCAAATTCCCCTTCCTCGGCAATGCGCGGGCCAAGGCGGTGTTTCAGGCCGAAGGCTTCGTCAAGCTCCTGGCCGACAAGGATACCGACCGCATCCTCGGCTGCCACATCATCGGGCCGGGGGCGGGCGATATCATCCACGAGGTCTGCGTGGCGATGGAATTCGGTGCCAGCGCCCAGGACCTCGCCCTGACCTGCCACGCCCACCCGACCTATTCGGAAGCGGTGCGCGAGGCGGCTCTCGCTTGCGGCGACGGGGCAATCCACGCCTAAAGCGCATTCCGAAAAGTGTGAAGCGGTTTTCGGACAAAATGCGCGTAAGAACAAAAGGTTAAAGCGGTCGTTTGATTCTTATCAAACGCAAACCGCTTGTCTTATGAATTCGCTGGCTCATCTGCGAGGATAGAGCCGCTGCCCGTCTCGGCAAAGATGCGGGCGGCGATCCAGGGCAGCAATGCGTGCGAAGGCCTTGCTCAGGGCGGACAGATCGCCGTGAACCAAGCCGACCAGAGACGGCTTAGAGCGTGTTGCGGCCATTGCGATTCAGGATTCCCATAGGGGCTGATTTGTGATTCCCTGTACTCACGGCAGATTTTGGGGGTCATTGATGGGCAAACCACTTCCTATGGAGCTTCGCCAGCGTGTCGTTGATTTCGTTGAG
>JAYUGA010000309.1:0-3048 GCA_043738565.1 Rhodobacterales bacterium | reverse complement strand
CCCGGTAGCCGGATATTCGGCCTTGCGACGTTACTTCTATCGACCTGTCTACCCCTGTCCGGGCCACAGCATTCGATGCCAAGCTGACTGAGCCGGGCCGCCGCACTCCGCGGGCGGCGACTAAGACAGGAGAGTTCACGATGGCCAAGGGCACCGTGAAATGGTTCAATGAAACCAAAGGCTTCGGCTTTATCGCCCCGGAAGGCGGCAAAAAGGACGTGTTCGTTCACATCACCGCGCTGGAACGCGCCGGCCTGCGGTCACTGAAGGATGGCCAGCCGGTCACCTTCGACATCGAAGCTGGTCGCGACGGCCGCGAATCGGCGACCAACCTGGCGCTGGCCTGATCTTCCGATCATCCAAAAACAGGGGCGCAGCAATCGGTTGCGCCCTTTGCCTATTCAGGCGACGCGGTAGAACAGCCGGTCATGCAGCGCATGTTCAAACCCGACCCGCAGCGAGACCGAGGTCAGCGGCGCCCGCAGCACGGTAGGCTGAGAACGATCGTTCGGAAACCTTTGTTCGCCACAGTCGCGCGATACCAGGATCACCGGCACCCGCTCTGCGACATCGCCCAGCATCTGCACCGCGCGCCGCCCGGCCTCCAGCCCGCCCACATTTGCCCCGTCGCAATCCAGCACGAACAGCGCATAACCCGCCGGGTCGTCGATCACTGCGGACAGCGCCGCGAACAGCTCTGCCTCGACCTCGACCTGACCGCCAAGCGAGGCGAGCCTGCGGCTCGTCAACCCGCTTTCCCCTTCCCCCGACAGCAGCAGAACCCGGATGCCCCAGCCCACCAGTGCTGCATTCCCCGGTTCGAATGATCTGACGATGTGCATGACGATGCCCCTTGACCCGCTTTGATCCGGTTTTATCCGCGTCTCTTGTCAAAATTGCGGGGGAACTTGGGCTTTTCGACCGCGCATCGCGGCAAGTTTTGGTCATTGCGAGGCGGGCCGTCTTCGGCCAAGGTTGGCGCAACTCAGAAAGCGCGCGCTATGGAGTACGCAACAATCATCGACCCGCCGACCTGGGATTTCATCCGGGCCACCGACGCGGCCCTTCCGCCCGACACCGCCAGCCTGTCCATCGCAGCGCAACGCGCGATCTACGACCGGATGTGCCGCGCCTTCCATCGCGGCTATCCGGCGGGGGTGACGGCCAGCGACCGGGCCATCGCCGGTGTGCCTTGCCGCAGCTTCGCCGGGGCCACGCCCACCATCATCTATCTGCACGGTGGCGGTTTCGTGGTCGGCGGGCTTGATAGCCACGACGATATCTGCGCCGAGATTCGTGAGGCGACCGGCCTTGCGGTCATCGCCGTCGATTACCGCCTGTCGCCTGAACACCTGCACCCCGCCGCCTTTGACGATGCCTGCGCCGTCACCCGGGCGGTCGCGGCGCAGGGTCCGATCCTGCTGGCCGGTGACAGCGCCGGGGCCAATCTCGCCGCCGCCACCGCCCATGCGCTGCGTGCTGAAATCCAGATCCTCGGCCAAGTCCTGATCTATCCCGGCCTCGGCGGCGATCTGAACCGGGGCAGCTACCTGACCCATGCAAATGCCCCGATGCTGACCCGCGACGACGCGCTTTACTACCGCGACATCCGCCACGGCCATGCCCCGCCGCAAGGCGACGCCAGCATCTCCCCGCTGCAAGACAGCGATTTCACCAACCTGCCGCCCACCGTGACCTTCGGTGCCGAATGCGACCCCTACTGCGACGACGCCAGCGCCTATGCCGCCGCAATCATCGCCGCAGGTGGCCGCGCCCGGTTCCACCCCGAACCCGGCCTCGTCCACGGCTACCTGCGCGCCCGCCACACCGTGCCCCGCGCCAGCGCCGGCTTCGCCCGCATCACCCATGCCCTCACCGCCCTCGCCCGCGGCGAATGGCCCGATGGAGAAACGCCATGAACCTGCACGCCAACCTCACGCATTGGGTCGAACGCACCGACCTCGCCGCCGCCTTCCGCTGGACGGTCAAGCTGAACCTGCACGAGGCTGTGGCGAACCATTTCTCGCTTGCCATCAACCCCGAAGGCACCCGCTTCCTGATCAACCCCAACGGCCGCCATTTCGCCAGGATCACCGCCTCCAGCCTGGTTGAGATTGACGCAGGCGACCCCGACACGATGCGCCGCCCCGACGCACCCGACGCCACCGCCTGGGGCCTGCACGGCTCGATCCACCGCGCCCTGCCGCACGCCCGTTGCGTCATGCACGTCCATTCGATGCATGCCACCGTCCTTGCCAGCCTCGCCGACAGCCATTTGCCGCCGATCGACCAGAACTCCGCGATGTTCTTTGGCCGTCAGGTCGTCGATGGCAACTACGGCGGCATGGCGTTCGACAGCGAAGGCGCCCGCTGCGCAAAGATGCTGCATGATCCGAAGATCACCACGATGATCATGGGCAACCACGGCGTGCTGATCCTCGGCAAATCGGTGGCCGACGCCTTCAACCGCCTGACCTATTTCGAACGCGCGGCAGAAACCTACATCCGTGCCCTGCAAACCGGCAAACCCTTGCGGGTTCTGTCCGACGAAGTGGCCGAGAAAACCGCACAGGAATGGGAAGCCTACCCGGCCTTCGCCGACTTCCACCTGACCGAAATTAAGGCCCTGCTGGACGAAGAAGGTGCTACCTACGCCTCCTGATATTTTCTGTCGCCAAATATCCCGGGGGTGCGGGGGCAGCGCCCCTGCCCTTTCTTTTACCCGACCATGAACGGTGCCGCCAACATCGTCTCAGGCACCGCCACTCCCAGCCGCGTCAGGATCGACGGTGCCAGCGCCAACTGATCCAGCACTACATCCCGGCCCGGCATGACACTGTCGCCGAAATAGTAGAACGCGAAATCGCGCTGCTCGTCGGTCGCGCCGCCATGATGGCCCCGCGCATCCTGGCCGTGGTCGGCGGTGACGATCACCTCATAGCCAGCCCAGCGCCAGCGGCTGAGGTATTGCGCCAAAGCCTCGTCCATCCGGTAGCAGGCGTCGTCCATTTCCGCGCAATCGTGGAAAAACCGGTGGCCCATGCTGTC
>JAYUGA010000308.1:0-3061 GCA_043738565.1 Rhodobacterales bacterium | reverse complement strand
CCAGCTTTGGCGCGAGCCGAGGCGCAGGACGTGGACTTGTACTTGCTATTAGGCGATACGCTGCCCGACAATGGCGCTTGCGTCCGCCGGACAAGTTTTGTTCTGAACGCGGTGCCCGCGATCAATCTGTTTGAGCGTAGCTTTGACCGGATTCACTTGACGACAGCAGATACCGAACAATATGTGACGCCGAACCGGACTGCTCCGCTGGATTACGAGGTCTTTGCGATTTCGCATGTTGATGGGATTTCTTCAAAGACCAATGAGGAAACCGAATTCCGGCCATTTTACTCCGCTTCCGACATTACGGCTGCGGGCGAAAACCACCCGGCTTATTATACGATCCACCGACGGATGCGGCAGCGGAATGAGAAGGAACGTCTGCGTGGGGTGCGGACGTCTTACCTTGGGTCAGAGGTTTATTTGACGCTGGTGGATTCAGCGCAGGCCCCTTACGGCGCTGATCTGAGCCAGCTTTCGGTGACCGGCCTTTGCACCAACCGCGACCTGCCGCTTTTGTTGTCCACTGCCGGCAAAGATGCGTTTCACTTGCCGGATGGCGGGCCGGTGCTTTCAATCTCCACCATTGTTTCGCCGACCCGGCCGCGTCCGACGATTGCGCAAGGCGAAACTGCGTGGCGGTTGATCAGCCACCTGAGCCTCAATTACCTTTCGATTACCGACCGCGAGGGCGGGCAAGGCGGTGCCGAAGCCCTGCGCGAACTAATCGGGCTTTACGCGCCAGCCGGCGACCGGGTGATTGCCAAACAGATGGAGGGCCTACGCGGCGTGGCGACCCGCCCCATTGTGCGGCGCATGACCGATGAGGTTTTATCCACTGCGGTCAGAGGGTTGGAGATCAAGCTCGACTTCGACGAAAGTTTCTTTGACGGGTCGGGGGTCTATGTCCTTGCCTCGGTTCTGGAGCGGTTTTTCCGCAAATATGTAACGATCAACTCGTTTACCGAGACGGTGCTGACGACCCAACAACGCGGAGAGATCACAAGGTGGCGACCGGAAAGCGGGCTGAGCCGGATGATCTGACGCATTACGCGCAGCTTCAGGCGGATCCGACGAAATATCACCTGTTTCAGGCGTTGCGCATCATCGAGGCGGAGCATGGTGATATGCCGCGTCTGGGGACTTCGCGCCGGGCCGCACAAGACCCGGTGCGGCTGGGTCAAGAGGCGGAACTGGCGTTTCCAACCTCGACCATCGCCAACTTTCAGGCAGGAAGCCCGGCTGTGGGCAGCCCTGCGGTGCTGACCAACCGGACGTTCGGGCTGTTCGGGCCGATGGGGCCCTTGCCATTGCATCTGACCGAATATGCCCGCGAACGGCGGCGGAATTTTCGCGATACCACCTTCATCGCCTTTGCCAACACTTTTACCCATCGGCTGATGAGCCTGTTTTACCGGGCATGGGTTGCGGGCCAGCCTTCGCCCAGTTTCGACAGGCCCGATCAGGACCCGTTTGAGCGCAAAGTGGCTGCGTTATCCGGGCATTACGGCAAGGGTCTGGCCAAGCGCGATCAGATGCCGGACATGGCCAAACGCTACTTTGCGGGCCACCTTGCGTCAGGCACCAAGACCGCCGAAGGGCTGGTTGCACTGTTGCAGGGCTTTTTCGACGCCCCGGTGCATTTGCAGCAATTTATCGGTTGCTGGCTGGACCTTGAACCCGATGATCGCTGGCAGTTGGGCAAGCCTGCCGGTCTGGGCCGCAGCACCTCGATTGGCACGCGGGTCTGGTCGCGCGCTGCGAAGTTTCGCATTGTGGTCGGGCCTTTGGCTTTGGCCGACTACCGCCGCTTTCTGCCCGGACAGGGGGCGATTGAACGGCTTGAGGCGATTGTGCGCAACTTTGCGGGCGATGCGCTGGATTGGGATGTCAACGTGATCTTGCGCGCGGCGGACGTGCCGCGGGTGGCTTTGGGCGGTGCAAGCGCCGCATTGGGCCATACGACATGGGTCGGTGTGCGCCGCGAGTCTGACCGGGATGCCGACGATCTTTACCTTTCCCCGCCACATGTGCTGCGCCGTCAACGCGGCCAAACCCCCACTATGACCGGAGCCAAAAAATGAGCGAAATCAGCCGCGTCGCGCTGTTCGGCAAGTTGAACCGACTGGCCTATCAAGCCGTTGAGGGGGCTACCGTGTTTTGCAAATTGCGCGGCAACCCCTACGTGGAATTGGTACATTGGCTGCATCAGATTTTGCAAAACCAGAACAGCGACCTGCACCGGATCGCAGAGTATTACAAACTCGATCCCGCCCGTCTGGTCGCTGACATGCAGCGCGCTTTGGATGCTTTGCCACGGGGTGCGTCGTCGATCCAAGACCTGTCGGAACACCTGGAGGATGCGACCGAGCGCGGCTGGGTCTGGGGGTCGCTGCTGTTCAGCGCCAGTCAGGTCCGGACCGGGTTTCTGTTCTTGGGGATGCTGAAGACGCCTGCGCTGCGCAATATTCTGTTTGCGATCTCGCCCGAGTTCAAGAAGGTCAAGCCGGACGATCTGGCCGAGAATTTCGCCGCGGCGGTAAATGGCAGCCCGGAGGAGGGGCAGGCGGCGACCGATGGCAGCCACGTCGGATCAGGCGCGCCGGGGGAAGATTCGGGCGCTGTGGCACCGGCTGCGATGGGTAAAGAGGAGGCGCTGAAGAAGTTCTGCACCGACCTGACCCAGCAAGCACGTGACGGCAAGATGGACCCGATTGTGGGCCGCGATGAGGAAATCCGTCAGGTTGTCGATATCCTGATGCGGCGGCGGCAGAACAATCCGATCCTGACCGGCGAGGCTGGAGTGGGCAAAACGGCGGTGGTCGAAGGCTTTGCGCTGCGAATTGCGCGGGGTGATGTGCCGCCTGCCTTGAAGGAAGCACGGATTTTGGCGCTGGATGTCGGGTTGTTGCAGGCCGGTGCCAGCATGAAGGGCGAGTTTGAGAACCGGCTGAAATCGGTGATCGAGGAGGTTCAGGCCAGCACCACGCCGATCATCATGTTCATTGATGAGACGCATACTCTGGTGGGCGCGGGCGGGGCTGCGGGGACCGGCGATGCG
>JAYUGA010000307.1:0-3065 GCA_043738565.1 Rhodobacterales bacterium | reverse complement strand
GATTAGCGCCCTTTCTTCGCGTGACGCGACCGGACAATCAGCTTGTCCGAAGCTTTGGCCTTGCGGGTTTTGTTGCCCTTGGTGCCCTTGCCCCACGGTGTCACCGGGTGGCGGCCGCCCGAGGTGCGGCCTTCGCCGCCGCCATGCGGGTGGTCAATCGGGTTCATGGCAACGCCGCGCACCGTCGGGCGGATGCCCTTGTGCCGCATGCGACCGGCCTTGCCGAAGTTCTGGTTCGAGTTGTCGGGGTTCGACACCGCACCGATGGTGGCCATGCATTCCTGACGGACCATGCGCAATTCGCCCGACGACAGCCGGATCTGCGCGTAACCGCCGTCACGGCCGACGAACTGGGCGTAGGTGCCAGCGGCCCGGGCCAGTTGCCCGCCCTTGCCGGCCTTCAGTTCGACGTTGTGCACGATGGCACCGATCGGCATGCCCGAGAACGGCATGGCATTGCCCGGCTTCACGTCGGTCTTGGCACCGGCGACGACACTGTCACCAATCGCCAGACGCTGCGGCGCCAGGATATAGGACTGTTCGCCATCCGAATACTTGATCAGGGCGATGAATGCGGTGCGGTTCGGATCGTATTCGATCCGCTCAACCACCGCAGGCATATCGAATTTTACACGCCTGAAATCGACGACACGGTACAGGCGCTTGGCGCCCCCACCCTTGTGCCACATCGTGATACGTCCGGTGTTGTTCCGGCCACCAGTTCCGATCAGACCCTCTGTGAGGGATTTGACGGGGCGGCCTTTCCACAATTCCGAACGGTCGATCAGAACCAACCCGCGTTGGCCAGGCGTCGTCGGCTTATACGACTTGAGTGCCATGCTTTCTGTCTTCCGTTTTGGAGGGCCCGGCGTTGCAGGCCCAAGGTTTATAGGGCTCCGAAGATCCCCGGGGTATTAAATTCCACAGCCCCGGAAAGCCCGGGGCCGCAGGATTCGCGGGCTTCTATCAGAGGCCCGTGGTGACGTCGATAGTGTTACCCTCTTCCAGGGTGACGTAGGCCTTCTTCTTGTCGCTGCGCTCGCCATTGCGACCGCGGAACTTCTTGACCTTGCCTTTGGTGATGGTGGTGTTGACCGCCTTCACCTTGACCGAGAAGATCGCCTCGATGGCTTCCTTGATCTGCGGCTTGGTCGAATCCATCGCCACCTGAAAGACAACCGTGCCATGTTCAGAGGCCATGGTGGCCTTTTCGGTGATGACCGGCTTTTTGATCAGGTCGTAGTGTTCGGGTTTCGCGCTCATTTCAATCGAGCCTCCAGTGCTTCGATACCCGCCTTGGTGATCACCAGGGTGTCACGGCGAAGGATATCATAGACATTCGCGCCCATCGTCGGCAGCACGTCGATGCCTTCGATGTTGCGAGCTGCCAGCGCGAAGTTTGCATCGACCGACGCGCCGTCGATGATCAACACGCGCTTCCAGCCCAGTTCCGCCACATGCTTGGCCAGAGTGGCGGTCTTGGCTTCGGCCATCGTGGCCACGTCCAGGATCACCAATTCGCCCGCTTTGGCCTTGGCCGACAGCGCATGACGCAGACCCAAAGCGCGGAATTGCTTGGGCAGGTCATGGGCGTGGCTGCGCGGGATCGGGCCCTTCACAACGCCGCCGTGCCGGAAGATCGGTGCCTTTTTGGAACCGTGGCGCGCGCCGCCGGTGCCTTTCTGGCGATAGATCTTCTTGGTCGAATAGCTTACCTCGGCACGGGTCAGCACCGAATGGGTGCCAGCCTGAGCCTTGGCGCGCTGCCAACGGACCACGCGGTGCAGGATGTCGGCGCGCGGGTCCAGCCCGAAATTCGCCTCGTTCAGTTCGATGGAACCGGCCTTGCCGCCGTCCAGCTTGATGACGTCAAGTTTCATGCTTCACCTCCAGCCGCTTCCGCAGGTGCAGCAGCAGCACGAACCGCAGCGGGCATCGGCAAGCCAGCGGGGGCCGCTTTCTTGACCGCGTCCTTGATCGTGACCCAGCCGCCAGCCGTGCCGGGGACCGCGCCTTTGATCATCAGCAGGCCGCGGGCAGCGTCGGTGCGAACCACTTGCAGGTTTTGCGTGGTCGAACGAACGGCACCCATATGGCCGGCCATTTTCTTGCCCTTGAACACCTTGCCGGGGTCCTGGCACTGGCCGGTCGAACCGTGCGAACGGTGCGAGACCGAAACGCCGTGGCTGGCGCGCAGACCCGAAAAGTTGTGCCGCTTCATGGCACCCTGGAACCCCTTGCCGTTCGACGTCCCGGCAATGTCAACGAATTGACCCGCAAGATAGTGATCGGCGGTAATTTCCGCGCCCACGTCGATCAGGCAATCCGGGGTGACCCGGAATTCCGCGATCTTGCGCTTGGGCTCGACATGAGCCTTGGCGAAGTGGCCGCGCATGGCCGCCGTGGTCCGTTTGGCTTTGGCCAGACCAGCCCCCAGTTGGACGGCGGTGTAGCCATCCTTTTCCGCAGTGCGTTGGGCGACAACCTGCAGGTTGTCCAACTGCAGAACCGTCACCGGAACCTGTGTTCCATTTTCCAGGAACAGCCGGGTCATGCCCAGCTTTTTTGCAATAACGCCGGAGCGCATCTGTCTGCTCCTTACACTTTGATTTCGACATCAACGCCCGCAGCGAGGTCGAGCTTCATCAGCGCGTCCACGGTTTGCGGGGTCGGGTCTACGATATCGAGAAGACGCTTGTGGGTGCGGATTTCCCACTGGTCGCGCGACTTCTTGTCGATGTGCGGACCACGCAGAACCGTGAACTTCTCGATCTTGTTGGGCAGCGGGATCGGCCCGCGTACCTGGGCGCCCGTCCGTTTGGCCGTATTGACGATTTCCTGCGTGCTGGCATCCAGAACGCGGAAATCGAAGGCCTTCAGGCGGATGCGGATGGTTTGACCTTGCATCTGTTCGTCCTTCGTTAGGTAAGGTGCGTCCTATGACACACCCTACGCGGTCTGGTTACTCGATGATCTTGCTCACGACGCCGGCACCGACGGTGCGGCCGCCTTCGCGGATCGCGAAGCGCAACTTGTCTTCCATCGCGATCGGCGCGATCAGGGTC
>JAYUGA010000306.1:0-8576 GCA_043738565.1 Rhodobacterales bacterium | reverse complement strand
ATGCGGAAAGCTCGGTGCCGCGCGAGGCGGGGTTCTATCTGGGGCGGGATGCGGGCGAGGGCTGGCGGGCGCTGGGGCTTGGGCTGGTGGCGCGGGCGTCGCGGCGGGGGGATGTCGGGCAACAGGCGGTTGTGCCGGGGGGGGCGTTTCTGTTCTGTCCGTTGCAGGTGCCGAGTGACAGTCAGGTGACGCTGTTTGCCGGATGGACCGGGGGGATGGCGGGGTTTCTGGCGGCGCTGGGGCAGGCGGCGCAACATTTGCCGGAGGGGTGGCATCTGCGGGTCAAGGAGCATCCTTCGGCGCGGGAGTCCTTGGCCGGGTTGCTCGGGCCGCTGGTCGCCACGGGGCGGGTGGTGGTGGACAATGCCAGTGACAGTTTTGCGCAGGTGGCGGCGAGCCGGGGGGTGGTGACGCTGAATTCCTCGATGGGATTGCAGGCGTTTTTCCATGACAAGCCGGTGGTGGTGCTGGGCGAGGCGTTCTTCAAGCAGGCCGGGCTGGTGGTTCCGGTGGCAGGTCAGGTGGGGCTGAATGCGGCGTTTGCGGGCGCGGAGGCGCTGTCGTTTGATCCCTTGGCTCGCGCTCGGTTCATGAACTGGCTGGATCAGGTGTATTATCCGCGCTTTGACGGGCCGGAGGGGGTGGATTTGTCCGCTATGGTGGAAAAGCTGCGCACAGCCCGGGAACTGGCGGGAAAAGCGGCAGAGGGCCTTTCACAGCAGCCCCCTATGCGCTAACAGCCAGCGTCCCTGACGGTCAGGGGCGCAATGAGGAGAACCCCGATGGGCTATAGAGTCGTCGTCGCGGGTGCCACGGGCAACGTGGGCCGCGAAATGCTGAACATCCTCGCCGAGCGCGAGTTCCCGGTGGACGAGATCGTGGCGCTGGCGTCGCGCAACTCGCTTGGCACCGAGATCAGCTTTGGCGACAAGACTTTGAAGACCAGGGATCTGGACACCTTTGATTTCAAGGGCTGGGATATTGCGCTGTTCGCGGTGGGGTCGGAGGCGACCAAGCTCTATGCGCCGCGCGCTGCCGGGGCGGGGTGCATCGTGATTGATAACTCCTCGCTCTATCGCTACGACCCGCAGGTGCCGCTGATCGTGCCGGAAGTCAATGCCGATGCGATCATGGGTTACAAGAACAAGAACATCATCGCCAACCCGAATTGCTCGACTGCGCAGATGGTGGTGGCGCTGAAGCCCTTGCACGACCGGGCCCGGATCAAGCGGGTGGTGGTGGCGACCTATCAGTCGGTGTCGGGGGCCGGCAAAGAGGGCATTGACGAGTTGTGGGACCAGACCAAGGGCATCTTTGTGGTGGGTCAGGAAGTGGCGCCGAAGAAGTTCCCCAAGCAGATCGCCTTCAACGTGATCCCGCATATTGATGTCTTCCTCGACGATGGCTCGACCAAGGAAGAGTGGAAGATGGTGGCCGAGACCAAGAAGATCCTCGACAAGAACATCAAGGTGGTGGCGACCTGTGTGCGGGTGCCGGTGTTTGTCGGCCATTCGGAAGCGATCAACATCGAGTTTGAGGACCCGATCGACTGGCAGGAAGCGACGGATATTCTGCGCGAGGCGCCGGGGGTGCTGGTGGTCGACAAGCGGGAGCCGGGGGGGTATATCACGCCGGTCGAATGTGTGGGCGATTATGCGACCTATGTCAGCCGGATCCGGCAGGACAGCACCGTTGAGCATGGGCTGTCGATCTGGGTCGTGTCGGACAATCTGCGCAAGGGGGCGGCGCTGAATGCGGTGCAGATCGCGGAAGTGCTGGGCAACCGGTGTTTGAAGAAGGGCTGAGGTTGGCCCGATTGGATTGTGAAGGGCCCTGCCGGGAGGTGGGGCTTTTTGGACTTTGGGGGGTGTCCGGGTCTGGACGGTTTTTATTTGTGGGGGAAAACAAGGGGTTGGGTTTGAGAAATTAAGGAAGTGGAAAGGTTCACGGAAAAAAATGAATACTGGTCCAAATCCACCAAACACGCATCGATTGTCAAGCGCGATAACTCATCACCACCATTGAGAGGATAGCAAGAGTGATACCAAGACCTTCCCTCAATCCGATATTTTCTTTGAAAACAAAGTATCCAAGTGCCGTAAGTAGTAAGATCGTGGAGGCGCTGTAAAGAACTCCGATAGCAGCCAAGGAGTGGCTCTTCATCAGGAAATACCAGCCAAGTGCCGTCGCCGAATAAAATACCACGCCGAGCATAAATGTTGATGTCAGTATTCCATCTGTCCTTCCAGAAGCCAATTTAATATAGTAGTCACCGATAATTTGCGTGACAACAATTGCCGCCAAAATAATGAGAGTATTCATTCAACTCCTACACTTCTCAACCTTTGCTGATCTCGTTCAACGACACTTGGATCGAAATCGAAAACCTTGACCACCCGATAGTCACATGTCAGTTCATCCCCGATCACTAAATCTCTGGCCGCCACAAAACTATGCCCCCGAAGTTCCATCGTTGGCATAACGGAGTGATTCATGAAGTAGTCGCCATCGGCGGCGAGCCAAAAACAATTATTTTCAGGATGATACCATGCGTGCTTGTAGATTCTTGCTACAACATGATCTGGTAAATCCGACAATTTTTCTTTTGGAATTTCCCGATCAATTATTGGATTGAATTCCCAAATTAGATCATTTCGCTTGAAACTCTGGGCCGAAAAAACCCCCAGCCCATGAATATTACTTTCTGCTACATAATGATCAATCAAGAGCATATTATTCCTCAGAGTTGGTTCAACATTTTACCTCCCCCCCCCCATCCTTTGTCAAGCCGGTATCTTGAGGGGCTGCGATTTATGGACGTTCTGAAGCAATAGCGTGACTGTTTTAGGAGTCATGGCCTGCTGGCGGCACTGGCTTTGAGTCGACAAGGCGCGAACAGCGAGCCGTAGGGTAAATGTTTCCACGCGCCTCCCCACCCCAAACGGTGCGTGAAATCACGCACCCTACGGTGGAGACATTCAGGCCCCGGCGGCGGTCAGGGCTTTTGCCAGATCGCTGTATTCCTCACAGGTGCCGCAGATGGATTGCAGCTTGGCCAGATTGGCTTTGGCCATGTCCAGCTTGCCGGTCTCGATATACATCTCGCCCTGATATTCCAGGGTGCCCAGATGTTTGGGATTGATTTTGAGCGCTACGGCATAGGCCCTGGCCGCCTCGTCCATGTCGCCAAGCTTGCGGTGGGTGAAGCCGAGCAGGTTCCAGGCATTGGCGTCCTGTGGGGCGTCCCTGGTCAGCATCACCAGCATCGGCAGGGCGGCGGCGTAGTTGCCGGCGTCGACCGTGGCCTTGGCTTCACCATAGCTGGCCTCGCTGGCGGCACCATCATCGGTGCCGACCGCAAAGGCCGGGGCGGCGACGATGGAAAAGAAGCTGAGGGCGGCGACGATCAGGGAAATCAGGGCGTGTGGCATGGCGAGGCTCCTGTGCGGATTTCGGCAGCCTACGCCAGGGCGGTCGGAACCGGGGTTCAACCTTTGGTGACCGGGTGGCGAGGTTGCGGTCTTGGCTGGCAGCGGTGGGGGTTTCGCACCCCCCCTCGCCAGTGGTTCTCGGACCAATGGCGAACCACTGGCTCGACCCGTGGGATATTTGGACCAATGTGAATGGAAATCAGGCAACCTGGCGGGATCGAAGCCTAGCCCAGACCCTGCGCACTGAGGACTTCGCGGATCGAGTGGGCGGTTTTGTCGATGATTTCGGTGAGTTCGGCGTCCGTGGCGTTGTAGGGCGGGGCGAGGATGACGATGTCGCCTTTCGTGCCATCGACATTGCCGCCGACCGGGTAGCAGATCAGGCCGTTCTGCATCGCCTGTTCGCGGATTTTGAGGAAGAGTTTCAGGCTGGCGTCGAAAGGGGCTTTGGTTTCGCGGTTGGCGACCAGTTCGGCGCAGATGAAATGGCCGCGGCCGCGGATGTCACCGATGGCTTCGACGCCGTGCAGGGCGTCGGCCAGCCAGGTTTTCAGGCGGGATTCGTTGGCGCTGACGCGGGGCAGCAGGTTTTCACGCCGGATGATCCGTTGCACGGCAACCCCGGCGGCGCAGGCGGCGGTGTGGCCGGTGAAGGTGTGGCCGGTGCCGAAAGTGCCGTCGCGGGCTTTGATCGCTTGCCACACTTCAGTGGTGCAGATCGAGACGCCCAGGGGCAGGTAGCCGGCGGCGAGGCCCTTGGCGACTGACATCAGGTCGGGTTGCACGCCGTCGCGTTCGAGGGCGCGCCAGGGGCCGGTTCTGCCTGCGCCGCACATCACTTCGTCGGCGATCATCAGGACGCCGTAGCGGGTGCAGATGTCGCGGATGCGTTGGGCGTAGCCGTCGGGGGCGGGCACGCAGCCGCCTGCGGCACCGACCACGGGTTCGAAGATGAAGGCGGCGATGGTTTCGGGGCCGTGTTCGAGGATGGCGGCTTCCAGTTCGGCGGCGCAGGCAACGCCTGCGGTTTCCGGGGTTGCGCCGTGGATCGGGCGGTAGGTGTTGGCGGGAGAGAGTTTGATCGAAGGGACGAACGCGCCTTCATAGGCTGCGGTGCGTTCGGCAAAGCCGGAGAGGCCCAAGGCACCGAGCGTGTTGCCATGCCAGGAACGCTGGCGCGAGATGAAGCGGCGGCGGCTTTTCTGGCCGATGGCGGTCTGGTATTGCAGGGCGATTTTCAAACAGCCTTCGACCGCCTCTGACCCGCTGGTGCAGAACACCATTTCGGTGAGGCTGCCGCCGCAGTTCTGGCGGATGATCGCGGTCAATTCCTCCAGTGCGGTGGTGGTGAAGTTGTAGCGGTAGGCATGGGCGATCTGGCCCATCTGGGCCATGACGGCGGCGTTCACCTCGTCGTTCGCATGGCCGAGGCAATAGACCGCGGGGCCGCCGGAGCCGTCGATGTAGCGCTTGCCCGCCGCATCCCACAGGTAGCTGCCGCTGGCATGGGTGACGCGGGGCAGGCCGCCGGTGGAATTGAGGTTTTGCGCGGTGGGCATGGGCAGGCTCCCGGTTTGGACCAGTGTGGAGGGACGGGGATTGGGCGGCAAGAGGCGGCAAGGTGCTGCGGCAGGGGGCTTTGCATGCGATTGGGTGCGTCATATGACGCACCCTACTTTGCGGCGTCGGCCCATCACACGGCGACAAACCCGCCCTTTGCCGGGTCGTAATTCTCCAGCGCCCCTTCGCCGCTGTTGTTCCACAGCCCATGCAGGGTCAGGCGGTCATCGGCCACCGCATCGCGGACGAAGGGGAAGGTCATCAGGTTTTCCAGGCTGACCAGCACCGCCTGCTTTTCCAGTGCGGTCAGGATCTGATCGGGCGGCAGCAAGGCGACACGGTCATAGCCGGGGCGCAGAATGTCCATCCAGCGGCCAACAAAGCTGGTCTTTTCCTCAAGTTCCGGAGCAATGCCGGAACACATGTCGTGGCAGCCCTTGACGCCGCCGCAATTGGAATGGCCCAGCACGATGATATGGGCGACGCCCAGCGCATTGACCGCATATTCGACGGTGGCCGAGGTGCCGTGGCGTTCGCCATCGGGGTTATAGGGCGGCACCAGACCCGCGATGTTGCGGTGAATGAAGAACTCGCCCTCGTCCGCGCCGAAGATCGAGGTGACATGGACCCGGCTGTCGCAGCAGGAAATCACCATGGCGCGGGGATGCTGGCCCTGTTCGGCAAGGCGGCGATACCAGGCCTTGTTGTCCTGATAGGTGGTGGCGCGCCAGCCGTGAAAGCGCTGCACAAGATAGGAAGGCAGGGGGCGGATGTTGTCCATCTGGGCAGTCCCTTCGGTCGTTGCCGTTTGACTATGCTGCAATCGCGGCAAATTCGAGCGATTTCTTGCGGCGCGGGCAACGAAATCTTCAGCATGGCGCGGCAGACTGGCCTTGGGTGTGCAAGGAGTATGGGTGATGCTGGCAGGAATCGAGGGGGGTGCCGTGGTGGCAGCCCTGTGTCCGGACGACCGGGTCAGGCAGGACGCCGAGCCGATTGCCACGATCTATCGCAACCTGGGCACCGCCTCGGCCGAGCAGGTGGTGACGCGGGCGCTGACCGAACTCGCCATCACGATGGCGGGCCTGGCCAGCCGGGTCCGGGCGCATGACTTGGGCGATATGGCGCGGCAGTTGCGCCGGTTGCAGCGGATGAGCGAGAATTTGGGGATGGTGTCGCTGGGGCTAATTGCCGACGACGTGCGGGTCTGTCTGGACCGCAGCGACGTGACGGCCTTTGCCGCCGTCTGGGCGAGGTTGCTGCGGGTGGCGGAGCGGTCGCTGGCCAGCGACCGGGATCTGCTGGGGCAGACCCGGTAGCGGCAGTTCTGAAGGCGCGGCCTGCGGCAGTGAGGTTCGTGGGGGTTTCACACCCCCGCACCCCGGTGGGATATTTGGGCCAATGTGTATGGGGGACCGAAATTTCAGTCAAATTGGCGGGAGTCGTGCCGGGTGAGGTTTTCAATGCGCATCATCATGGTTAGGCTTTGGGTGAACCGAAAGGACGCCTGATGTCTGTCGCTCCGCGTTTTGCTGATGCCGCTGATGCTGCCCGCTTACTGACTGTCGTGACGGCGGAGGGGTTGGCGGGCTGGCTGGCCGCGCAGCCTGCGGCGGTGCGGGACTGGCTGACCGGCAGCGGGTTTGAGGCGGGGTTGGGCGAGCTGCGGCTGTTGCCGGGGCCTGATGGCGTGGCCGGGGCGGTGGCGGGCTTGGGCAATGCCAAGGCGCGGGGGCGGTTGCGGTTCGGCTTGGCGCGGGCGGTGGCAGGTTTGCCGGGCGGCGCGTGGCGGCTGGCCGGGGACTTGACGCAAAGCCAGCGCGATGAAGCGGCGCTGGGGTGGCTGCTGGCGCTGTACCAGTTTGACCGCTATCGGCCGGGCAAGTCCGGCGAACCGGCGTTGCTGGTGGCGCAAGGGGTGAATGCAGTGCGGTTGCTGGCGATGGCGGAGGGCGAGTTTCTGACCCGCGATCTGATCAATACGCCGGCGTCCGATATGGGGCCGGGCGAGTTGGAGGCGGCGTTTCTGGCGCTGGCTTTGCGGTTTGGCGCGGCGGCAACCGTGGTGCGGGGGGATGCGCTGCTGGCGCAGAATTTTCCGATGATCCATGCGGTGGGGCGGGCTTCGGTGCGGGAGCCTCGGTTGCTGGATATGCGGTGGGGCGCGGTGGGGCCTGCGCTGACGCTGGTGGGCAAGGGGGTGTGCTTTGACACCGGGGGGCTGGATATCAAGCCGGCGGCAGGGATGCAGTTGATGAAGAAGGATATGGGCGGGGCGGCGACGGTGCTGGGGCTGGCGCAGATGATCATGGCTTTGGGGATGAAGATCAGGCTGCGGGTGCTGGTGCCAGCGGTGGAAAACTCGATTGCCGGCAATGCGATGCGGCCCCGCGATATTCTGACCTCGCGCAAGGGGCTGACGGTGGAAGTGAACGATACCGATGCCGAGGGGCGGCTGGTGCTGGCCGATGCGCTGGCCTTGGCGGATGAGGAAAGCCCCGATCTGATCGTGTCGATGGCAACGCTGACCGGGGCGGCGCGGGTGGCGGTGGGGCCGGATCTGGCACCGTATTATTGTGATGATATGGGCGTGGTGGCGGCGCTGGAGGCGGCGGCGGTGGCGGGGTTTGACCCGGTGTGGCGGCTGCCGTTCCATGATCCTTATGAAAGCGTGATCGAGCCGGGGATAGCGGACCTTGATAACGCGCCGGGGTTTGGTTTTGCCGGGTCGGTGACGGCGGCGCTGTTTTTGCGGCGGTTTGTCAGTTCGCGTTACCTGCACTTTGACATCTACGGGCACTCGCCTGCGGAGCAGCCTGCGCGGCCGAAGGGCGGAGTTGGGCAGGGGGCGCGGGCGGTGCTGGGCGGGTTGCCTGCGATGCTGGGGCTTTAGGTGGACCGGCGGCTGACCCCGGCGACGGCGCGGGTGGCGCATGTTTCGCTGCGCGGTGTGGTGGAGGCGCCCACTTTTACGGAAGGGGAGGTGCTGCGGGTTGCCGTGCCGCTGGCCGACCTGCTGCGCATGCCGGGCGGAGCGCGGGAGCGGCAGGCCTGGCTGGGTGAGGGCTTTACGGTGGTGGACCGCGATCGGGGCCATGCCTTCGGGTTTTCGGCGCGCGACGGCTACTGCGGGTGGTTGGCGGAGGCGGCTTTGGGCAAGGGAGCGGAGCCTACGCATTGGGTGGCCTCGACCGGAACCCATCTTTATGGTACGCCACAGGTGCAGGCGGCGGTGGCGGCTTTGCCAATGGGCGCAAGGATTTGCGTGACGCAGATGGGCAAGTATGCCGAGACCCCGCTGGGGTTTGTGCCCGCTTCGCATCTGCGGGAACTGGGCGACTGGTTCGGCGATCCGGTGGCGGTGGCGGAGGGATTTCTGGGCACGCCCTATCTGTGGGGCGGCAATTCGCGGGCTGGTCTGGATTGTTCTGGGCTGGCACAGGTGGCGCATCTGGCCTGCGGGATCGGGTTCGCGGCGGATGCGGATCTGCAGGAGAGCGCGGGGCAGGAAATCGGCGCGGATGAGCCATTGCGGCGCGGCGATCTGTTGTTCTGGCAGGGGCATGTCGCACTGGTGGTCGATGC
>JAYUGA010000305.1:0-3085 GCA_043738565.1 Rhodobacterales bacterium | reverse complement strand
CAGTGACGATCCAACCACCGCCGCTGCCCGCTTCTTTGTCAGGACGGGCAGCGGCTCTATCCTCGCAGATGAGCCAGCGAATTCATAAGACAAGCATGGACCTCACAAACCCAACCGTCATTTGTTTGATCATCCGTCAGTCAAGAATCTGGGCGCCGCGCATCGGTGCTCGTGGATGGGGTTCCAGTTGAGCACCACCCAGTGCGGCAAACCGCTGGTGGATCGATTGGCCGAGGTTTTTCGGTGTGCTTGGCTGGCAAACGGCATGACGGAGGATTTCGCGGACTTCTTCCTCCATAGATCGGCCGTTCTCAGCCGCGCGGATGCGCAAGCTGCGTTTCAGGGAGTCGTCAAGATTGCGAATCGTCACGCTGGCCATCGATTTCCCTCCTCGGGATTTCGTAGAAGCTAGGCAACGATGGTGTGGCGATCAAACGTGTTCTGGGACCACTTGGCCTTTTTTCAACCTGCCACAACCTTCAGTCTCGGCTTGAGCATCTCCCCCACGGCGTTCACCCCCCCCCGGAGCGGCGAGTCGATCAGGTGGGCGTAGCGCTGGGTGGTGCCAATCTGGGTGTGGCCCAGCAGCCGCCCGATCATTTCCAGCGATGCCCCGCCAGAGACCAGCAGGGAGGCGAAGGTGTGGCGCAGATCATGGATGCGGACGTCGGGGATTTCGGCCTTCACCCGGACACGCTCCCAAAACCGGGAGAGATCGGCCATCGGCTGACCCGGCATATCGCCCGGAAACAGGAAGGGGCAGCCTTTCGGCGCGGCCGTGCGGCGGAGGCGGATCAGTGCCACCGCCTCGTGGGAGATCGGGACGCGGTGAACCCGGCGTTGCTCGGTGTAGGCGGCTTGCTTGGTCCAGGTCGCCAGATCGAGGTTGAATTGATCGAACGTGGCAGTCCGCACCTCGCCCACGCGGGCGCCGGTCAACATGCAAAGGCGTATGATCCCGGCCGAGCGCTGTTCGTGATCGTCGTCCAGAACATCGGCCAGCCGTTGGATTTCGTCGAAGGACAGGAAGCGCTCGCGGGCCGTTTCGGGCCGCTTGCGGAAGGCGGTTGCCGGATTGTCGGTCCGCATCTTCCAAGTTACGGCGAGGCTGAGCATCTTGCGCAGCACCTCGCCAGCCCGGTTAGCCCGGATCGGCGTGGGCTTGGGCGGCTTCAATGGCGTGCGGCGCTTGGTCTTGGGCGCGGTCTTGGACGGCCGCGGGCGCCCCAAGGCGATCTTGGTCAGCAACCGGTCCACATCGGTTGGGGTTATGTCTGCCACCTTGCGGGTGCGCCAATCGGGCAGAACGAGCCCATTCAGCATGCTGATCTGGTCTTTGGCGTTGGTGCCCTCAAGCTTCGGCAAATGCTCGTCGATGAAGCGGTCGATCAATTCCTTGACCGTGGGCGCCTGGCGCGCCGACGTCCTGACATCCATCGGATCTTCGCCGCGATCGATGTCGCGCTTCAGGCGCTTGGCTTCATCGCGGGCGGCGGTCACCGACCAGCTGGGCCATGTGCCGATCGTCATCCGGCGCTGCCGCCCCGCGGCGCGGTAGATCAGAATGAAGCCCTTGCGGCCCGACTCGAACACGCAGAGGCCAAAGCCCGCGCAATCCTCGTCGAAGATCACATATTTGCGCTCCCCCACTTCGGCGGCTTTGACAACTCGTTCGGTCAGATGCGTTCCCATGCGGGCCCTCCGGTTCAGGCCAACTGAGGATCGAGAATCGGCAAAGAGCAACCTGCTCCATCGGGGTCTCCGGCAGAGAGGCACAAACCGGCAGAAACAAACTTGCAATTCTGCCGCTGGTTTTGCGGTGTCGGGCGAACCCGGTCAGTCAGGCTTAAGTTCCTGGCAAATCGCCTTGATCCGACGGCGAATGGTGCTCTCGTCGGGGGCCTCGCCATCGGCCGAATTGGCGATGAACCACTCCTGCATTTCCAAGACTAACTCACGCTGCTGCGTAGGAAATCCGCGCTGGAAGATGCGTTTGAACAAGGCGAAATGAAACGCCTCCCAGTCGTATTTTGTCGGAGAGCCTGGCCCAGCGCTTCGGGTGCGGCTGATGCTGTGCGCCTCTTCGAAGCGGTCGATTTCCTTCGACGTGATCATGATGTCCGCCGCAGTCAGCCGCACGCCACAGGCCGGGTCGGTGATCAGCTTCAACGCATCTGGACCCTCCGGGCGGGCCTGCTTCGGGAATACCTTCTTCTCGGTCTTGCCGAACGGTCGGAACAAAGGCCGGACGTCGGAGGCAGAAACAACGAGCAACCCCGCGGCGGGTTGATCACCAAAAAGGATCGGCGAGAACCCGGCAACCAGGTCAAGTTCCCCTGAGATCGCCCAGTTCACGACCTCGGTCTGAGTGCACCCCCACCGACCTGCAACCTCAAGAATCGAATAGAAATACTGCGCCGGAAATGCCATGCCTGCCTCCTGTTTGACCGCCGGTAAGGCCGTGGCTTCGCGATGCACGAAGCGTGCCCCCAGCCGCGAAGCGGGGGTGGCCATCTGGCGATTCTGGTTGTGAACTGCTCTCCCCAAAGTTGTCAGAGTTCATCGTTTGTTCATAACGAAATCCGACAGCGGCTCTCCGAAAGCGGTGGATAACGCGACCGGCAGAATTGCCGGTTTGTTTCTGCCGGTTTCTGCCTCCTTGCCGGTGCCCTGCCCGTGCTTGGCTCTCCTGACCGACTTTGGCGCACCGATGTTGGAGCGCCGGGCAAGGGGAAAATACATGAAGAACATTGGCTTGAAGGATGTGGAGACGGCTGTGCCCGAGGTGGACACCGGCCTGCTGACGGGCTGGCTGGACCGCACGGATCTCGCCCGCGAACTTACCCTTTCGGTGGACACCTTGCAGCGCTGGGAGACGCGGCGCTTTGGCCCGCCCTGCGTCCGGGTGGGGCGCAAGGTGCTCTACCGCATGGAGGCCGTCAGGGACTGGCTGTGCGAGCAGGAGGCCCGCAAGACCGGTGCCAACCGCGCTGTTGCCGGTCGGCGTTGAGGGGGCAACCATGGCAAACACCACCCCGTTCGGCCCTTTCCCGATCACCGCCCTGATCACCGAAGCCCAGCGCGA
>JAYUGA010000304.1:0-3093 GCA_043738565.1 Rhodobacterales bacterium | reverse complement strand
AGGAGCGGAACGAACCGGCGTTGCCTGTCGGGCATGGCCGGGTGGACGCTTGCTGCCGCAGCCCGCCGCGCGACCCTTGCACTGGCGGGTGCGGTTCGCTATGGGAGGGGCACCTCGGCGGCGAGTTGGCGGAGAGGTTACGCAGCGGATTGCAAATCCGTGAAGATCGGTTCGATTCCGATACTCGCCTCCAGAGGTTTCCCATACTGTGATGTCGTTGCGGGCAAGCGCCCCGCGCTTGGCCGGGAGATCTGCGATGACTGAGGTGACCGATATGCTGCGCCGCGCACCGTTCAATCTGGATGATGCCGGGGTGGCATGGGTGCAGCAGACCAAGGCGGGGCTGACGCCGAGGGCCAGGCTGGGGCAATTGTTCACCTTCATCTCGATGGGGCGTGATCCGGGCGAGCTGGCCCGTCTGGCGCGGCTGCAACCGGCCGGGATCACCAGGATGTTTTCGCCGGACCGCGATTTTGAATGCGATTTCATGGATAAGGCGCGCGCGGCGGCGCAGGTGCCGATGCTGCTGAGTGCCGATCTGGAAGGCTCGCGGATGTCGCTGGCCTTCGGGACCGAGGTGCCCAATCCTTTGGCGCTGGCCGCTGTCGATGATGTGCAGGCCAGCCGGGCGATCGCGCGGATCATGGCGGAGGAGGCGCGGGCGATGGGGATCAACTGGTCGTTCACGCCGGTTCTGGACATCAACGCCGCGTTTCGCAGCCCGATCGTGGCGACGCGGGGCTTTGGGTCGGATCTGGCGCGGATCGAGCGGCAAGCCCTTGCCCAGCTTGAGGAGTTTCAGGCGGCTGGGGTGGCGGCGACGGTCAAGCACTGGCCAGGCGAAGGCTTTGACGAACGCGACCAGCATCTGCTGACGACGATCAATCCCCTTTCGATGGCGGAGTGGGAGGCGCAGTTTGGCCGCCTCTACCGCGCGGCGATTGCGGCGGGTGTGCTGTCGGTGATGTCGGCCCATATCGCCTTGCCGGCCTATGTTCTGGCAGCGAACCCGGAGGCCGGGGTGGAGGCGTATCGGCCTGCTTCGGTGAGCCGCGCCTTGAACGTGGACCTGCTGCGTGGCCAGTTGGGGTTCAACGGCGTGATCGTGTCGGATGCGACGCCGATGGCCGGGTTCGGTGCCTGGGGGCCGCGGGAGGAGATGCTGCCGGAGGTGATCGCAAACGGCTGCGACATGATCCTGTTCACCGATGACCCCGAAGCGGACATGGAGTTTGTGGCTGCGGCGATTGCCGATGGCCGGATCTCGGCGGCCCGGCTGGATGAGGCTTTGACCCGGGTTCTGGGGCTGAAGGCGGCTTTGGGGTTGCAGAACGGCTTTGTGCCGGCGGCGTCGCAGAAAGCATTGCTGGGGACGGTGGCGAACAAGGCGGCGGCGCGGGCGGTGACGGCGCGGGCGCCTACTCTGGTCAAGGATGTCGGTGGGCTGCTGCCGTTGTCGGCGGCGCGGACCAAGCGGGTGCTGGTGGTGTCGGGCGGGATCGTCTCGCCGAGCCACCCCGAGCCTGCGCCGTTCGAGGTGCCGGACCTGCTGCGGGCCGAGGGGTTTGACGTGACTTTGTTCACGCCGGGGATGGCGGTTTCGAGCGCGGATTTCGATCTGATGCTCTATCTGTTCGGCGAGGAAACCCTGCTGACGCGGGGGCGGATTTTTCTGGATTGGGCCAGGATCAGCGGTGGATTTCAGGGTGCGATGCGGCGACACTGGCACGAGATGCCGACGCTGATGATCTCGTTCGGCTACCCCTATTACCTGTATGACGCGCCGCGGGTGCCGACCTATGTCAACGCCTATGCCACGATGCCGACGATGCAGGCGGCGGTGGTGGAATGTCTGATGGGGCGGGCACCGTGGAATTTGAACAGCCCGGTGGATGCGTTTTGCGGCTTGGGGGATGCGAAGTATTGATCCGGTATAAGCTATAAACTTCAAGCTATTGCGAATAACTCTTGATGTGTCGCGCGAAGTTCAGGCTGCCAGCGGCGCCTTGGCTTCAAAGCTCTTCAGGGTCACTCGGGCGCTTTCGAATTGCAGGGCAAGTCTTGACCTGCCAGTTCGGGGAAGATCTTGAAAAGTTCTTCGCGTTCGTCATCGCCAAGGCCGCCCCGGGTGCGTTCGCCGGGTTGGAAGCTCTCGCTCCAGGCGCCATCGGCCAGCACGACCTCGTGGCGGTCGAACATCATGTGCAGGCAGGTGACTTCCGGCACTTTGACGGCGGAGATACCGGGCAGCCAGGTCAGATGCTGGGCGCGCACCAGAACCTCGTCGGCACCGAACAGCAGTTCGGCGCACGGGCCGCTCAGCGGCATGCGGTGCTGTCGCGACACCAGCATGTCGCGTTCGGGCAGGCCAAAGCCAAGCCCACCCTGGGCGATCAGGATCGGGTGCAGGCTGGGGTCGCGGCGCAGGGTGGCGGCGTCAAGCCTGCGCGAGCCGATCCAGCGGATCGGTTGCAGCCAGTGGTCGCGGGTCATCACCAGATCGCCGGGTTGCAGGGCCTCGCGCGCGACCGGGCCGGACTGGGTGGCGATGCGGGTGCCGGGAGTGAAGCAGGAGATGATCGTCTCGATACTGCTGAACGTCAGCGTGCCGATGATGTTGCCGTAGCTGTCGAGGAAGTTGACATGGCCGTTTTCGAAGTTGCCGGGATCGTGGATGATCTTGAACGGCCAACTGCCGGACAGGTCCAGCGTGTCACGGTCAGAGCTGTCGCCGTCCTCCGATCCGTCCACCACATCGCCGATCCCGGCATGGATCGTGTCAGAGTCAAGGCCGCCCGCCAGCGTGTCCGCGCCCGCGCCGCCGTCAACGCTGTCATTGCCGTCGCCGCCGCTTAGGCTGTCGTTGCCGTCGCCACCGAACAAGCTGTCGGTGCCGGTGCCGCCGAACGGAGTGTCATTGCCAGTGCCGCCATCGAGGCTGTCGTTGCCGGTGCCGCCATCCAGCACGTCGTTGTCGGCACCGCCAAAAAGCTGGTCATCCAGCATGCCGCCATACAGCAGGTCATTGCCAGCGGCACCGTAGATCGTGTCGTTGAAGGCCGTACCCGCCAGGGTATCGTTGCCAGCGCCGCC
>JAYUGA010000303.1:0-8671 GCA_043738565.1 Rhodobacterales bacterium | reverse complement strand
GCAAGGCCGCTGGCGAGATTGCCGCTGCTTTGGGCGCAGGCACCGCGATGGACAAGATCGACGGCGCGGTGAAGTTCTCGGGCGGCGCGAAGGGCGTTGAGATGAACGCCATTCTGCTGACCCCGACCGCGTTGACCCGCGAAACGTTGAACCTCGCCATCGACGGCGGCCACATCACCAAGGCCGAGGCCTGCGAAGGCGCTATCGCCGGCGTCGCTGCCTGCCAGTAACGCTTGATCCTGACCTCCGGTGCCAGCTTTCGGTTGGCACCGGATACTCCTCGGACTTGCCAAACCGGGCCAAAGGCCTAAGGCTGGTCCGGTGGCGGTGCTGCGGCAGGATGCTGTGCCCGAGCTGCGTTTCCACTGTCAGATCACCAGGAGGATGAGCGCATGAGCGATCAGACCCGACAGAACCTTCCGCACGGCTCCGCCGCCGATGCCCCCGCCAATCCCTTCCAGCGTTTTCTGAAAGCGACCGAAATCGACACCCGCCTGTTGGGCATGGCCGGGGCGCTCTTGGCGATCTGGGTCGGCTTTCACCTTTATGGCGTGATCTTCCGCGATGGCGGCGCCTTCCTGACGCCGCGCAACCTGTGGAACCTGTCAGTGCAGACGTCGTCGATCGGGATCATGGCGACCGGGATGGTTCTGGTCATCGTCACCCGCAACATCGACCTGTCGGTCGGCTCGGTGCTGGGCTTTACCGCGATGGTCATGGGGGTGTTGCAGGTCAATATCCTGCCCGACTACCTTGGCCTCGGCAGCCCGCTGATCTGGGTGATCACCGTCATCGTCGGCATGGTCCTTGGCGCGGTGGTCGGCGCGTTCAACGGCTGGCTGATTGCCTATCGCATGATCCCATCGTTCATCGTCACCCTGGGCGGCCTGATGTTCTTCCGGGGTGCGGCCTTTCTGGTCGCCAATGGCAAGACCATCTCGCCGGTGGATGCGGACTTTGCCCTGCTGGGCGGCGGACCTTACGGTGCGATCGGCTTCTGGGGCAGCTGGATTGTCGGCATCCTGGGCTGCATCGGCGTGTTGTGGGTGCTGCAAAGCAGCCGGGCCAACCGGCAAAAGCACCAGTTCGCCCTGCGCCCGATGTGGGCCGAGGTGTTCATGGGCGCACTGGGCTGCGGCCTGATCCTGGGGGCGACGCTGCTGGTCAACTCTTATCCCTGGCCCTCTGGCATCGTGAAGAACTTCGCCGCGGCCAACAACATCACCGTGCCGCCGGAAGGGCTGTTCATCAGCCACGGCTATGCCATTCCGGTGCTGATCCTGGCCAGTGTCGGCATTGCGATGACCTTCCTGATGACCCGCACCCGCTTTGGCCGCTACGTCTTTGCCATCGGTGGCAACCCCGAGGCGGCGGCCCTGTCCGGCATCAACACCAAATGGATGCTCATGCGGGTCTATGCCCTGATGGGGATGCTGGCCGGACTGTCGGCGGTCGTCTCCTCTGCCCGCCTCAATTCGGCGACCAACGCTTTGGGGGTGTTTGACGAGTTGTACGTCATCGCCGCCGCCGTCATCGGTGGCACCTCCCTCGCAGGGGGCATCGGCACGATCTATGGTGCCATCCTTGGTGCGCTCGTGATGGAATCCTTGCGCACCGGCATGGTGCTGATTGGCTTTGATACCTCGATCCAAAGCATGGTGGTGGGCGTGGTTCTGGTCCTCGCCGTCTATGTTGACAACATCTATCGCCGCAAATCGAAATAGGGGGGAAGTCATGGTACTTGCAAACAAGGGAACCCCGCTGGTCGAGTTGCGCGACATCTCGATCTCGTTCGGCGGGATCAAGGCGGTCGATCACGTCACGATCAACCTGTATCCCGGAGAGGTCGTGGGGCTGCTGGGCCACAACGGCGCCGGCAAATCCACGCTGATCAAATGCCTGTCTGGGGCCTACAAGGCCGACGCCGGCGAAATTCTGATCAGCGGCCAGAAGGTCGAGATCAACAATCCCCGCGACGCGCGCAGCCAGAACATCGAGACGATCTACCAGACCCTCGCGCTGGCCGACAACCTGAACGCTGCGGCCAACCTGTTTCTGGGCCGCGAACTGGTGTCGGCGCGCGGCTTTCTGGACGAAAGCGCGATGGAATCGGAAACCCGCAAGATCATGGCGCGGCTCAACCCCAACTTCCGCAAGTTCGACGTGCCGGTGTCGGCCCTGTCCGGCGGGCAGCGCCAGTCGGTCGCCATCGCCCGCGCGGTCTATTTCAACGCCAGAATCCTGATCATGGACGAACCCACCGCCGCCCTTGGCCCGCATGAAACCCAGATGGTGTCGGACCTGATCGAGGAGTTGAAAGCGCACGGTCTGGGAATTTTCCTGATCGAGCATGACATCCACAACGTGATGAAGCTGTGTGACCGGGCTTCGGTGATGAAGAACGGCCAGTTGGTCGGCACCGTGAATGTCAGCGATGTGACCGATGAAGACATCCTCGGCATGATCATCCTTGGCAAGCAACCGGCAAAGGCAGCATGATGTACATCGGCCTCGACATTGGCACCTCCGGTCTCAAGGGCATTCTGATCGACGAGGCGCAACGGGTGCTGGCAGAGGCAACCGCCCCCCTGACCGTGCAGCGCCCGCAGGAAGGCTGGAGCGAGCAGCGCCCCTCTGACTGGATCGCTGCGGCGGAAACCGTGCTGGACGCGCTGGCGGCACATGGCTTGGGCCGCGTTGCGGGCATCGGCCTGTCCGGGCATATGCACGGGGCCACCCTGCTGGACCGCTCGGATCAGGTGCTGCGGCCCTGCATCTTGTGGAACGACACCCGCAGTTTCGCCGAGGCCGCCGAATTGGACGACGACCCGATGTTCCGCCGGGTGACCGGCAACATCGTGTTTCCGGGCTTTACCGCGCCGAAACTGGTCTGGGTACAGCGGCACGAGCCTGCGCTGTGGGCCCGCGTCGCCAAGGTCTTGCTGCCCAAGGATTTCCTGCGCCTCTGGCTGACCGGCGACCATGTCGCCGAGATGTCGGATGCCGCTGGCACGGCGTGGCTGGACACCGGCAAGCGCGACTGGTCGGATGACCTGCTGACCGCGACAGGCCTGAACCGGTCCCACATGCCGCGATTGGTCGAAGGCTCCGAAGTGTCCGGCACCCTGCGGCCCGAACTCGCCTCGCGCTGGGGTCTGGCGAAAGGCGTGGTGATCGCGGGGGGCGGCGGCGACAACGCCGCGTCCGGTGTCGGCGTCGGCGTGGTCAAGGCGGGGCATGCCTTCGTTTCGCTGGGCACTTCCGGCGTGCTGTTTGCCGCCAATGACGGCTATCAGCCCGCCCCGGAAACCGCCGTCCACACCTTCTGCCACGCCCTGCCGGGCACCTGGCACCAGATGGGGGTGATCCTGGCCGCCACTGATGCGCTGAACTGGTATGCGACGCTGGTGGGCCAGACCGCCGCTGCGCTGACGGGCGAGTTGAAAGCCCTGCGAGCCCCGTCGAAAACCCTGTTCCTGCCCTATCTTGGCGGCGAGCGCACGCCCCTGAACGACGCCGCCATAAGGGGCGCGTTCCTTGGCCTCGAACACGCCACCGACCGCGCCGCTGGCACTCGCGCCGTGCTGGAGGGCGTCACTTTCGCCTTCCGCGACAGCCGCGATGCCTTGGCTGCGACCGGCACCCGGCTGGAAACCCTGCTGGCAGTTGGCGGCGGCTCGCGGTCCGACTACTGGCTCAAAGCCATCGCCACCGCGCTGGACTGCCCAGTTTCGGTGCCTGCGGCAGGCGACTTTGGCGGTGCCTATGGTGCCGCCCGGCTCGGGCTGATGGCCGCCACCGGCGCGGGAGCCGAGATTGCCACCATGCCGCCCATCGAACGCACCCTATCCCCGGACCCGGCGCTGAAAGCCGCCTTTGACGACGGCCACGCCCGCTACTCAGCCGCGCGTTCTTCCATCCAGAAACTTATGCATTGAGGAAACTATGACCGACTTTTTCCAAGGCATCCCGGCCATCCGCTATGAAGGCCCGAATTCGACCAACGAATACGCCTTCCGCCACTACGACCCGGATGAAATCCTGCTGGGCAAGCGGATGGAGGATCACCTGCGCTTTGCCGTCGCCTATTGGCATTCCTTTGCGTGGCAAGGCGGCGACCCCTTCGGCGGCCAGACTTTTGAACGCCCGTGGTTCGGCGAGGGCATGGCGCTGGCCAGGCTGAAAGCCGATGTCGCTTTCGAGATGTTCGATATCCTCGGCGCCCCGTTCTATTGCTTCCACGACGCCGATGCGCGCCCGGAAGGTGCGACCTTTGCGGAGAGCAAGCGCAACCTCGACGAAATCGTCGAATACCTTGGGCAAAAGCAATCGACCCACAAGACCCAACTGCTGTGGGGCACCGCCAACATGTTCAGCCACCGGCGCTGGATGAGCGGAGCCGCCACCAACCCCGACCCCGATGTCTATGCCTATGCCGCCGCCACGGTGAAGGCGAACATGGATGCGACCCACAAGCTCGGTGGGCAGAACTATGTCCTGTGGGGCGGCCGCGAAGGCTATGAGACGCTGCTGAACACCGACCTCAAGGCCGAACGCGAACATGCGGGCCGCTTCCTGCAACAGGTCGTGGAATACAAGCACAAGATCGGCTTCAAAGGTTCGATCCTGATCGAGCCGAAACCGCAAGAGCCGTCGAAACACCAGTATGATTATGACGTGGCGACGGTCTACGGCTTTCTGGTGCAGTTCGGGCTGGAGAAGGAAGTGAAGCTGAACATCGAGCAGGGTCACGCCATTCTGGCCGGTCACAGCTTTGAACATGAAATAGCACTCGCAACCGCACTTGGCCTGTTCGGTTCCATCGACATGAACCGCAACGATTACCAGAGCGGCTGGGACACCGACCAGTTCCCCAACAACCACGCCGAAAAGGCCGTCGCCTTCTACGAAATCCTGCGAGCGGGTGGCTATACCACTGGCGGCACCAATTTCGACGCCAAGGTCCGCCGCCAAAGTCTTGACCCGGCCGATCTGATCCTTGCCCATGTCGGCGGGATGGACACCTGTGCCCGGGCGCTGAAATCTGCCGCTGCCCTGATGGCCGATGGGTCGATGGAACGGGCGCGGGCAGAGCGGTATCTCGGCTGGACCAAGCCCGGCGCACAGGAACTGCTGACCGGTTCGCTTGAACAGGCGGCGGCTGTCGTTACTGCGCGGGGTCTGAATCCCGAACCGCGTTCGGGCCGCCAGGAACGCCTGGAAAACCTGTGGAACCGTTTCGTCTGACCTTTTAGCGAAAGCCTGCGCCATGACCCGCGCCTCCCGCCTCGCCTGCGCCCTTGCCGCCACGTTCCTCGTCACCCCGGCCCTTGCCGATGCAAGGTCAGACGCGGCGGACGCCGTGCTGGATACCCGCTACAAGCTGGCGCTGGAACTGGTCCGCCACACGCCGACCTATACCCCGCCGGTTTCCAGCCGCACCCTCGCCTATCTGGGCATTGCGTCCTACGAGGCGGTGGCCAGCGGCTCGGCCCAGATGCAGTCGCTGGCCGGGCAGTTGAACGGCCTTGCCGCACCGCCCAGACGCGACCCTGCCCAACCCTATGACGACGCCGTGGTGCTGGAAGCGACGTTGGCCGCGCTGACCCATGATTTCTATGGCAATACCGGCCCTTCCGGCCAGCGCGCGATGGAGGCGCTGGATGCGAAGTTGGGCGTCACCGCTGCCGCCGGACTGTCTGACGACGTGGTCGCCCGCAGCGTTGACTATGGCGAGGCGCTGTCGGCCTATCTCTTCGACTGGTCCAAATCCGATGGCGGTGCCAGCATCGACAACATGGGTTTCCCGCGCAGCTATGCCCTGAAAACCGATCCCGGCGCCTGGGCACCCACCTCGAAAATCGTCCAGCAACAGGCCCCCTTGCTGCCCGACTGGGGCAAGAATCGCCCCTTCGCCATGCCAGCCGGATCGACCTGCAACCTGCCGCCGCCGCCAGCCTACAGCGAGGACAAGGCATCGCAATTCTACAAGGAGGCGCTAGAGGTCTATCAGACCGCGCAGAACCTGACCGATGAGCAGAAGTCGATCGCCCGGTTCTGGGCCGATGACGCCATGCTGACCTATACCCCGCCCGGCCACTGGATCAGCATCCTGAACGAGATCGCCGAAGCCAAAGCGGTGCCGCTGGACCAACATGTCGATGCGCTGGCCCGGCTGGGCATCACGATGGCGGATGCGTTCATCGGCAACTGGTATGTCAAATACGAATACAATATGGAACGGCCGCTGACCTATCTCCGCAAGGTCATCGACCCGAAATTCGAACCGCTGATCAACACCCCGCCCTTTCCGGAATACCCCTCGGGCCATTCCACCCAGTCGGCGGCGGCGGCCACGGTGCTGACCGCGCTGTTCGGCGAGAATTTCGCCTTTGACGACCAGACCCCCACCCCCGACGGCTCGCCGCAGCGCAGCTTCAAAGGCTTTTGGGATGCATCCAACGAGGCCGCGATTTCAAGGCTTTATGCCGGAATCCACTTCCGCGCTGCCATCGTGCAGGGTCAGGCGCAGGGCCGCTGCATCGCCGCCTTCACCACCGCCCTGAAAACGCTGAAATGAGGGCTGCGATGAAACGGTTCCTTGCCGCCCTTATCGCCCTGCCCACCTTGACCCACGCCCAAGACCTGATCATCCCGCAGTTCACCGAAGAAACCGCTTCCGGCATCACCAGCGCCTATCAGGGCGATTGGGAGTTCATGGTCGGCGGTGGTGTCGCCGCCTTCGACTGCTCGGGTGACGGCAAACCCGACCTGTTCTTTGCCGGCGGCACGGAGCCCTCAACGCTCTACCGCAATGACAGCCCGAACGGAGGTGCGCTGAAATTCACGGCCCTTTCCAGCGGTGCCGAAATGGACCGCGTGACCGGGGCCTATCCGCTGGACATCGACAGCGACGGCATCACCGACCTTGTGATCCTGCGCTCGGGCGGGAACGTGGTGATGCAGGGCGAAGGTGCATGCAAATTCCACCGCGCCAACGAAGACTGGGGTTTCAAAGGTGGCGACGAATGGTCCACCGCCTTTGCCGCCACCTGGGAAAAGGGTGCGAACTGGCCGACCGTGGCAATCGGCAATTACATCGACCGCACCCAGGACGCCTTCCCCTGGGGGTCTTGCACCGCCAACTGGCTGCACCGCCCCAGCGCCACTGCCACCGGATTTGCCGACCCCCTGCCGTTGAAACCCAGCTTCTGCGCCCTGTCGATGCTGTTCACCGACTGGAACCGCTCTGGCACTCCGTCGCTGCGGGTGTCGAACGACCGCGAGTATTACAAGGGCGGCACCGAGCAGCTGTGGCGCCTTGACCCCGGCCAGCCGCCCGCGCCCTATACCGCCAAGGACGGCTGGAAACCGTTGAAAATCTGGGGCATGGGCATTGCATCGGCCGATGTGAACGGCGATGGCTTGCCCGATTACTTCCTGACCTCGATGGCCGACAGCAAGCTGCAAACCCTGGCCGATTGTGCCGCAAAACCCACCTTCAAGGACATCGCCTTCTCGCTTGGGGCTATTGCCCAACGCCCCTATACCGGCGGCGATCTGCGGCCCTCGACCGGCTGGCATGCCCAGTTTGAAGATGTGAACAACGATGGCCGCGCCGATCTGTTCGTCGCCAAGGGCAATGTGTCCGAAATGCCCGACTTTGCGCAAAAAGACCCCAACAACCTGATGCTGCAAGGCGTGGACGGCAAATTTACCGAGGTCGGCGACAAGGCCGGTGTCGCAAGCACCAAGACCGCCCGCGGTGCCGCCGTGGTCGATCTGAACGGCGACGGCCTGCTGGATCTGGTGGTGGTCAACCGCCACGACCCGGCGCAAGTCTGGCGCAACTCCTCGACCAACCTTGGCCATTGGCTGCAGATCGCCCTGCAGCAACCGGGCACCAACCGCGACGCCATCGGGGCCTGGATCGAAGTCAAGCACGGTGATGCCACCGCGATCCGCGAGATCACCAGCGGCGGCGGCCATGCCGGCGGCCAGCTTGGCTGGTGGCACTTTGGTCTTGGCGCCGATACCACGGCGCAGATCCGGGTGATCTGGCCCGATGGCACCAAAGGCGATTGGGCAACCGTCACGGGCGATGCTTTCTACAACCTGACCCCCGAAAGCGCGCCCACGCCCTGGACGCCGTAATCCGGCGCCGCGTCACCGAAAGGTGATGCCGAATGCGGATTTACATTCCCTACGCTTTCGCTCAACTATGCCGCCAGATCGGCGGAGCAAACCACCTTGGCCACCAGACGCGCGTTTCTTGCCAGCCTTGCCGCCATCAGCCTGCCCCGGCTCAGCTGGGCCGATGTCGGCAGCCCCGCCTATCTGGCGGCGGGTAAAATGGCTGCGGATTTTGTCCTGCACGGCCTGACCGCCACTGGTCAAAGCCTGTTCCGCATCCCGCTGCCCGCCCGGGGCCACGCCGCCGCCGCCCACCCCGAACTGCCGCAGGCGGTGGCCTTTGCCCGCCGTCCCGGTGCCTTCGCGCTGGTGATCGACTGTTTCACCGGCGCGGTCCGGCATCAGTTGACCCCGCCCGACGGCCGCCAGTTCAACGGCCACGGCGTGTTTTCGGCGGATGGCAAGTGGCTGATGACCTCTGAAGTCGTGGCCCAAGGCTCGGCGGGCCGCATCGGCGTCTGGAATGCCAAAACCTACC
>JAYUGA010000302.1:0-3135 GCA_043738565.1 Rhodobacterales bacterium | reverse complement strand
TCAGATGCAAACCATCGCGCGCTCGCACTGGTAGTAGGAAGCGACGCCAGGCCGCCACGCCGTGAAGCCGCCCTTCGTGGCGGGCTCTTGACGGCCAGGAAGAGTCATTCGTCGCTTGTGCGGAGAGCGGGTACTGAGGTCTCGGCCGCGGTCGTCCCCCTCGTGGCGTATGCCCACTGCCCGGAGCTCTGAAGCGGCGCTCCGCTAGTCCAAGTGTCCGGCTTCCGCCGAAATGACACAACTCGTCTCTCACATATATCAGTGCCTGTGTGCCCGTATGCGATCAGGTCAAGAGGTCAACTTCAAACAGGTCACTGCATGGGCGGGACGTCCACAACTCTATGGATAGTTCGTCGACGCTTGAGCAGACTACACTGCAACGAATCAGGGGAGTTCGACCCATGAATGCGTGGTACCGCTGCAGAATCGTTCTGATGGTGCTGCTCTGTGGAGCAGCCCTATTCGGCGCATCCGGGCTGTCGGCGCAACAGACCCGGGCGCTGTGCAAGCCCATCGAAGCGGCGACCTTTCCGGAACGCATTCACGTTCGCTGCCAGTATCCGGTCGCCGGCGGTTTCGTCTACTTCGCCGCAAGCACGGCTGAACCGCGATTTGCCAGCCGCGCCCTCAGCGTCATGGAGGCAGCCCAGGTGTCGGACAAAGTCGTCCTCGTGGGCTTCGATCCCGCCGACACTGTTTCGGGCGCGGGCTTCGGCTGTGCCGTCGCGGATTGTCGGCCCTTGCTGTCCATCGTCCTGGTGGAGAACCCGCCGCCGCCGGCCCCGGCGCGCTGCGACATCAACCCGAACGACACCGGCTGTCCAGGCTACTGCAGCACACATGACGACATGAACTGCAAAGACTACTGCCGTCGCCATCCCACCGATCCGGAGTGCGCGATGCCGCTACCAGACCGATGCGAACGGTATCCGCATTCACCGGGCTGCCGAAACCCCGCTCGCTGATGCATTCGGCGTCGATACATCGAAGGGGACCGATGGACGCCCATCCCAATCGGAGAACCGCGCGGCACACTGCCCTGGTGTTGATGCTTTGGGCGGTGCTGGAGGCGAGCGCTTGGCCGGCCCAGGTAGATGTGCTGTCAAGCCGCAACGACGATGACCGCAGCGGCGCCAACTTGCGCGAGGGCCTGCTGAGGCCCGACAACGTGCGCCCAGGCCAGTTCGGCAGGCTGTTCAGCTACGCCTTACCCGGGGGCGACGTGTATGCGCAACCTCTCGTCGTGACAAGCGTCGGTGTTCCGGGCCGAGGAACGCTTGACCTACTGATCGTGGCCACCACCGACAACCACGTCATAGCTTTCGATGCAAACGGCCCGGTGCCGGGCGGCACCGGCGTGGTTTGGCAGCAGTTCCTGGGGGAGGCACCGACGATGGAAGACGTCTGGACACGCGGTTGCCGCCTTGCCAGTCCATGCTTGCCGGCACCCGGGGGCAACATTCGCGGTCGTGTCGGCGTCGTCAGCACGCCGGCGGTGGATCGGCAGCGCGGAATCATCTACGTGGTGAATCGGATTCTCATGCCGGCAGGTGCGATCGCCTACCAGCTGCATGCCCTCGACTTGCACACCGGAGCCGATCGCCCGGGTAGCCCGACTGAGATCGCAGCGAATCCCGGCCCGGCCTTCGTCGCGGGGTTTCATAACCAGCGGCCCGGTCTTGCACTGGCCCGAGGACAGGTGGTCATTGGCTGGGGCGCGCACGAGGACTTCCTGCCGTACCACGGGTGGCTCATGTCCTACCGCTATTTGGACGAAGGCCGCCTTGAGCAGTCCGCTGTCTTTAACAGCACGCCTGACGGTGATGTGTCATCCACTTGCGCCTTGCCCGGGCCGGCAGTGACTACCCTTATCGCCACGCTCAACGCCCTCGCGGTCGCCGAAAGCATCTTAGGCGCGGCGCTGCTGCTGACCGGCGACCTCGTCGACGCGGTTCTGCACTTCGCAGCCGCCGCAACTGCAAAGCTCGCCGCCGAGGCGGCCGCCGTCGCCGCCATACCCATCGCGGCGAATCAGTGCGCCCACGGCGGCCTCTGGATGGCCGGGCGGGCCCCCGCAATCGATGGGGATGGCAACGTGCTAGTGATGATCGGCAACGGCAAGAACGACCTTCTCGCGACTGGGGCGCGGAACCTCGGCAACAGCCTAGTCAAGCTTGATCCACGGACATTGGCCGTGATCGACTATTTCACGCCGGACAACCACCTGTACATCAACGCCGCTGATCTCGATTTCGGCGGCTCCGGCCCGATGATCGTGCCGGGCACCAAGTTGGTCATGGGTGGCGGTAAGGAAGGCGTCATGCACATTTGGAATCTCAATCGCCTCGGCGGCTTTGCCCCCGGTGAGCGCTCGGTCGTACAAAAATTCGTCGCTGGCGACGAGTCGATGCACCTCGACAGCGGCAATGACATGCCGGGCGGAACAACTGTCGGAGGCTTCGTACTGAGCCGGCACGCCGGTCACATTATGGGAGGGCCGGTCTACTGGTCGCGACCCGCATCGATGGGTGGCGCGCGCATGTTCAACTGGAGTGAAAACTCCGAGTTGCGCGGCTACGCGGTTGATCCGGACGCCGCGACACCGGTCACGCTGCCAGCCGTCGCGCGTGGCCAATACCTCCAGGAGGGACACCCTGGTGGCATCCTAGCGCTTAGCGCGAACGGACCAGATCCGTCGACCGGTATCGTCTGGGCCGCCACCTACGACGCCACAGGCACCGAGGCTGCAGGCCAGGGCAAGACTGGCGCTCTGACCCAGGTACGTCCGGGAACCATGCGCGCGTTTGCTGCCGAGGACTTGGAAGAAATCTGGAACAGCGACTTGGCTGACGCGGACCGGCTTGGCAACTTCGCTAAGTTCACACCGCCCACGGTTGCCAACGGACGTGTATACATGGCGACATTCTCGAATGAGATCGTCGTCTACGGTCTGGTTCACCACCGGTATGTGCGCCGCACAAATGCAGCGATTGTTCCGGTGATTGAGCGCTTGCTGACTGAGGACGAGCCTTAAGGTCATTTCATTACACACAACTTCATCTATCCTCCGCAAGTCTATGATTTGACGATGGATTTGAGCGATGAATTGGGCTGCGGAAGAGTTTGCGACGGTTG
>JAYUGA010000301.1:0-8737 GCA_043738565.1 Rhodobacterales bacterium | reverse complement strand
CCAAAGCATAGGGTGGCAGCTTTTCGGGGTGTTCGAACATGGCGTAATAGGCGACGGTATAGGTGTTCTTGTACCATTGCGGCACCCAGAACCGTTCGGCCAGCAACACCCGGTCCAAAGCCTTGGTTGCCACGGTCAATTCGTCCTTGGTCTTGGCCGCCATCACCACATCGGCCAGCTTGTCGACCGCTGGAGACTTCAAGCCCATGACATTGAACGAGGAATTGTCAGCAGTGGCAGAGCCGAAGAACTGCTTGATCTCGTCGCCCGGCTCCATCCCGCCCCGTGCGTTGCCGGTGATCAGGTCGAAATCGAACGAGGGTGGCCGGGTGCGGTTGTCGAATTGCGACCCGTCCACCTCGGTCAGCAGGGCATCGACACCCAGCGCCTTGAGGTTCTCGACATAGGGGTTGATCACCCGGTCAAACGACGGGTTGTCGTTCAGGAATTCCACCCGCAACGTCTCGCCCTTGGCATTGCGCCGCATCCCGTCATTGCCGACCGGCCAGCCCGCATCATCCAGCAGCTTCGACGCGCTGCGCAGATTCTTGCGGTCCAACTGCTTGTCACCCGACACCGGCGCGGTGATCGGCGGATCAGTCAGGATCGCGGCATGCTCCAGCCCGGCATCGACCAGCGGTTTCAGCACCGCCACCTCTTCCGGCGACGGCGCGCCGCTGGCGGCAAGATAGGAGTTTTCCCAGATCGAGTTGATCCGGGCATACAACCCGTAAAACAACGTCTGGTTCGACCATTCGAAGTTGAACATCATCCCGATCGCCTCGCGCACCCGCGGGTCTTTGAACTTGTCACGCCGCAGGTTGAAAATAAACGCCTGCCCCGGGGCCTTGGTGCCGTTCGGCAATTCCGCTTTGATCACACTCCCCGCCGCAATCGCCGGGAAGTCATAGCCGGTGGCCCAGGTTTTCGACGAGTTTTCGTTGCGGAACGTATAGGCCCCGCCCTTGAACCCTTCGAACGCCGCCGTGCTGTCGCCGAAATATTCAAAGCGCAGCTTGTCGAAATTGTTCTGCCCCTTGTTGATCGGCAGCTTTTCACCCCAATAGTCCGGGTTGCGCTTGTAGACCACGGTTTGCCCGGTGGCCATGCGGTCCAGCACATAGGGACCGCTGCCGAGGAACGGCACCAGGCTGCTCTCCTCCAGATCGCGCTTGCCCGCCTCGTAATCGGCTTTCGAGAAGATCGGCAGATTGCCCATGCTGGCGGGCAGATCGCGGTGCGGGATGTTCGGCTTGAAGCTGAATTTCACCGTCAGCGGGTCGACCGCGACGGCATTGTCCACCTGCTGGTTGAAGACGGTGCGGAAATCGGACAGGCCCTTGGTGCGGAACAGATCAAAGCTGAACACCACGTCAGCGGCGCTCAGCGGCGTACCGTCCGAGAATTTGACATCATCGCGCAGATTGAAAATCACCCAGGACCGGTCCTCGGGGTAGTCCATCGTGGTGCACATCAGGCAATAGCTGGCCCCGATCTCATCCGCCGTGCCGGTCAAGATGCTTTCATACAGCACGCTCGCCCCGGCAGCCGAGGTGCCCTTGACCGAATAGGGGTTCATCGAATCAAAGGTGCCAAACGCCCATTCCGCAATCTCGCCCCCCTTGGGCGCATTGGGGTTGACGTAGTCCGGCGTAAAATCCGGCCCGTATTTCAGATCGCCAAAGGTCGAGATGCCATGCGCGGTAGTGATCTTCTGCTCCTGGGCCTGTGCTGCACCTGCCAATGCCAGCAGTCCCGCCACGCCCCAGCACATCCAGTTCCCGGCTGACATCCTGCCCATGCGCGACCCTCCTGCTGTCACGGCCTTTGCGGCCATCTTCGGCGCTAGCTAAATCGGAATGCCGCCCCGCCACAAGTTGCGTTTGCGTGAGAGCCTGCGTGAGCCATGAAAAAGGCCGCCCGGTGGGGGGCGGCCTGTCTGTGCCAGTGGAAACTGCTTATTTCAACGTCTCGAGATAAGCGATCACATTGGCGCGGTCTTCCGGTTTCGGCAGGCCGACAAAGCTCATCTTGGTGCCGGGGATCGCGGTTTTCGGCGATTTGAGGAAAGCGTACAGCAGATCGGGCGTCCACGGCTCGCCCTTCTTTGCCAGCATGGCCGCCGAATAGGTAAAGCCGTCAACCGTGCCGCGCGGACGGCCGACGACGCCGTTCAGATTGGGACCGGTCGCGTTGGTGCCGTCGATCTTGTGGCAGGCCTTGCACTTGCCAAAAGTCTTCTCGCCCGCAGCGACATCCGCCTTGGCGGCGACATCGGCATAGGCCGGGTCGGCGGTGGCACCGGTATCCGTCGTCGTGGCCGCATCCGCGACCGCGATCAAATAGGCCTGTGCGCCCGCTTCGCCCTTGGCGCTTTCGCCAAAGCCGTAGATCGATTCCGCCGCCCAGTTGCCGAACAGGAAGAGCAAGAGCGCACCGCAAACGCCGCCACCCGCTTTCACCAAAGTCATCGTGTCGAACATGCTGCACCTTCCCTTGGGCTATGTTTGGCCTGTGTCTACCCGCTTCCCCCGCCCGGTTTCAAGGTATAGTAGCGCTGCGAATTGCCTCGAAGGGGGCCTTTTTATGCCGGGGTCGCCAAAATGTCGGGTCGCATAGCATTTCAGGGCGAACTTGGCGCCTATTCCCATCAGGCTTGCCGCCAATCGCGCCCCGCCATGACTGCGGTGCCCTGCGCGACGTTCGAGGAAGTCATCGAACGCACCGTCACCGGTGACGTCGGTCTGGGCATGCTGGCGGTCGAGAATTCGACCTATGGCCGCGTCGCCGATGTCCACCGCCTGCTGCCCGCCAGCGGGTTGCGCATCGTCGACGAGGCTTTCGTGCGGGTCCATATCAACCTCCTGGCCGTCAAGGGCACCAAACTGGCCGACGTGCGCCGGGTGCGCTGCATGTCGATCCTGCTCGGCCAGTGCGGCACCTTCCTCAAGGACAACAAGCTGGCCACCCTGAACTGGACCGACAACGCCGCTGCCGCCGCCGAAGTCGCCCGCCTTGGCGACCCGGCAGAGGCGGCGCTGGCCTCGGAACTGGCCGGAGAGATTTACGGGCTGGACGTGCTGGCCCGCGAGATCGAGGATCAGGCCAACAACACCACCCGCTTTCTGGTGATGGCCCGTGACGCCGACCTGACCCGCCGCGCCCCGGCGATGATGACCACCTTCATCTTCCGCGTCCGCAACATCCCGGCGGCGCTGTACAAGGCGATGGGCGGCTTTGCCACCAATGGCGTCAACATGACCAAGCTGGAAAGCTACATGGTCGGCGGGTCGTTCACCGCGACCGAATTCTACGCCGACATCGAAGGCCACCCGGCAGATGCGCAGGTCCAGCGCGCTCTCGAAGAACTGGCCTATTTCACCACGCAGATGCAGATTCTGGGCGTCTACCCCGCCGACCGCCGCCGCGACTGAGCCGCCGCTCCTCAAGCCGAAGGGGCTTTCGTCGCAGCGGGAAGAAAACCTATTCGGCTTGATGAACGCCTTACCCGGTCACGCCACCGAAACCCTGCGCACAACCGGCCGTGGCTTGTACACCCGGCCCAGGCCCAGAATGACCGCCAGCGTGACCAGATAGACCAGCAAGTCCATCGCGGTGGGCCGGTCCATATAGCCGATCATCGTGTGCAGCACGCGGCCCGGAATACTTCCTTCGGACAACAGGCCCGACGAATTCCACACCTCCTGCCCCCAAACGCTGACCGTGCCCGCGCTTTCCAGAAACGCCATGCTCTGCGCCGCCATGCCCGCCGCCAGAAACGCGATCAGCAGACTGGTCGCCGCGAACAGATGGCGCAGCGGGATTGACACCAGCCCGACATAGGTCAGCACGGTAAACGCCGCGCCCAGCAGCAGCCCGCCAATTCCACCCGCCAGCAATTGCAGCGGCTGCTCGCCCCCCGACACCACGATGCCATACAGGAACAACACCACCTCGGCGCCCTCGCGCAGCACCGCCACACCGACCACCACCGCCAATGCGCCAACACCCCTGGCTCCCGAGGCGACCTCTGCCCCTGCCGCCTTCATCTCGGCGGCCAGTTCGCGGCCATGCCGCGCCATCCAGATGTTATGCCAGCCCAGCATGACCACGGCCACGGCCAGAATGGCGGCGTTGAACAATTCCTGCCCCATGCCCTGAAACGCGGAAGACAGCGTTCCGGTGAACGCAGCCAGCACGCAACTTGCCAAGACCCCAGCCAAAACGCCGCCGGCAATCCAGCGCGCCGCCCCCGGCAGGCTTTTGGTCACAGCCAAAGCGATGCCGATGATCAGCCCGGCCTCGATCACTTCACGGAACACGATGATAAGGGCTGCCAGCATGTGGTTCAGCCCCTCATTCGACCGTGATATGGCCGAAGACGGTGTCTTCCTTGTATTCATTGACGAACAGGTAAGTGCCCGCCTCCTGCGCCCTGACGTTGATCAGGATGTCTTCGCCCGCAGCTACCACCTTCTCGATCTTCAGATCCTTCGCCTCGATCTCGGCGGCGGCGGCGGATCTGTTGCGCACCAGCAGGGTAAACGACTGTCCGGCGGGCACTTTCAACTCGGCAGGCTCAAAGGCGGCATCGCCCAGCGTGATTTCAAGCGGAGCCTCTGCGCGCAGCGGCGCTGACATAGCTATGGCGGCGGCAAGCAACAGGAATTTGGCAGGAGTCATGACCCATCTCCGGGAATCAGGCGGTGCTGGCTGGTCCTCGGCAGAGGCTGGCTATTGGTGACTAAAACCATAGGTTAAAGCCCGGCGCAAATAAAATCTTTGTGTTTCAATAGTTTGGAATCATTCTAATTTAGTCGGGAATTATTTGGGCCGGGATGCCCGACCCTAGCGCCGCGCCGGACGCCGAAAGCGATCTTCGATTTCGGCCGCCAGTTGCGCCACCCTTTTGGCAAAGCCGCGTTCCACCCGGGCCCGCGCCAGCCGCAGCGACTGCACATAAATCCTGGCCCCCAGGGTCTTGGGCTTCACCTCCAGCTTGAACTCGACCCTTGTGCGCCGGGCGGCCAGGTCCAGCAACTCGATCCACAGGAACCCGTCCACCATCACGGCCATCGCGGTCAGCGCCAGACTGCTGGTCGGGTTCAGCGCGTCCAGCTTGATCGTGGCGCTGCGGTCCTTGTTGCGGTAGCGGAACGTGGTCAGCCAGGCCATCCCCGGCCCGGCATCGCGCAACCTGTCAGTGCGGCTGACATCGGCGCCGCGCCGCATCGCCGCCCGTTCCCAGCCGTCAAAATCGGCCAATTGGGCAAAGACGAAATCCACCGGGGCCTCGACATCATATTTCGCCACCAGTTTCATGCCGCCCCCTGTCATGCCCGGTAATTGGCCAGACCAAACCCGCGCCGAACATTCCATTCAATCCGGCGCCAGCGCAAGCCGCTTGACACCGCGAACCCGCCGCGCCGCTGTTTTGCTGTGCGTGCGGTCCGGGAAGCAACTCCCGCCAAGTTTGGCCTGAATTTCGCCCCTTTCATTTTGGCGCAAATATCCCACCGGGGTGCGGGGGTGTGAAACCCCCGCGAACCTCGATGCAGCAAACCGAATGACACGGGCCCAAACCGCCTCAGTCCAGCCGGTCCGCCAACCAGTTCGAGATCAGGAACTGCGCAATCGCGCCGCGCCGTCCCGGTTTGATCAGCGGATGCAGCCCGGCATAGGCCGCCACCATATCCTCGCGGCTGACCCAGCAGGCGTCCTGCAATTCCTCGGGGTCGATCGTAATATCGCCCGACAATGCCTCGCCCCGGCAGCCCAGCATCAGTGACGCCGGAAATGGCCAGGGCTGGCTGGCCAGATAGTCCACCGCGCCGACGCGAATGCCCGATTCTTCGAACACCTCGCGCCGCACCGCCGCCTCGATCGTCTCACCCGGCTCGACAAAGCCTGCCAGCAGCGAATACATCCCCTCGGGCCAGGTCGGGCCGCGCCCCATCAGCACCAGGTTGCCCCGGGTGATCAGCATGATGACCACCGGGTCGGTGCGCGGGAAATGCTGGGCCTGACAGGCCGGACACGACCGCTGCCACCCGGCATGCACCATGTCCGACCTGACCCCGCAGGCCGCGCAAAAGCCATGACTACGATGCCATTCCAGCACCGCCTTGGCCGTCGCCGCCAGTTCGCCGTCGCGCGGGCCCAACAGCGCCATCACCGCCCGCAGATCGTGAAACGCCATGTCCCCGGCCAGACCCGGATGGCGCGTGACCGAGGTGTCAAAGAACCCCGCCACCGCCGCCAGTGGCTCCTCCGGCTCCCAGCCGGACATATCCTGCGCAAAGACCGCCATACCTTCGTCCAGCCCCAGAAAGATCGCGCTGGCCAAAGCCCCGGCCAGCGCATGGCCTGCCGTCAGCCAGCCCAGCCGGTCGCCGTCCTGCACCAAAGGCCGCCCGCGCCACACCGGCAAGATCCGGGCGTCCGGCCACAGCGCCGCTATCTGCGCCGCGTCGCGCCGCAACTGCGCCGCCCGGTCCAGGCCAGACCCGCCAAACGTCACCGTCTCCGCAATCCGCATCCCACCGCTCCCTGAATGCCGCTTGATGGCATGCCGCGCGGGTCAAGGCAAACCGACGCGACGTTGTGGCGCTTTTGCAACCAGCAGTTGCAATATCGCCAGTGAGGCTGCAATGTCACTTGCAACCCGACACCCAAGCGCAAAAAAACGAACCAAGTTAAACAGATGTCTTGAACGACCCCCCGGATCTCGCCCGCCGCGAACTGATCGGAACTGATCATGCCGCCCGACCTCAAAATCTCACCCCAGATCACGGGCAGCGTGCCGCCCACGTTCGGGGAGCGTCTGGATATCGCCCGGCTGCGCATTCTGGCGACCACCGATCTGCATGTGCATATCACGCCCTGGGATTATCACGGCGACCGCAGCAGCGCCGCCTTTGGTCTGGCCCGCACTGCCAGCCTGATCGCCGCCGCCCGGGCCGAGGTGGCGTGCAGCATCCTCTTGGACAACGGCGACTTCCTGCAAGGCAGCCCGATGGGCGATGTCGAGGCGTTGCGCACCGACCAGCGCGGCCCGCATCCGATGATCGCCGCGATGAATGCGCTGCAGTATGATGCGGCAACCCTGGGCAATCACGAATTCTCGAACGGGCTGGATTTCCTGTTGCGCCATCTGGGCGATGCGGCGTTTCCGCTGATCTCTGCCAATGTCGTGCGCCAACTGGGGGCCACGCCCTTGCTGGACCAGACTCTGGTGCCGGCCACCGTGGTCCTGACCCGCTCTCTGGCCGATGCTCAGGGGCGCATCCATCCGCTGCGCATCGGCATCATCGGCCTGGCCCCGCCGCAAGTCACCCAATGGGACCGCGAGCATCTGGGCAGCCGCGTGCAGACCCGTGACATACTGGAGGCGGCGGCGGCCCATGTGCCGGTGCTGAGGGCTGAAGGTGCTGACATCGTGATTGCCCTGTCGCATTCCGGCATCGGCGCCAGCGTGGCCAGCGCCAACATGGAAAACGCCTCCGCCGCTCTGGCCGCCCTGCCGGGGATTGATGCGGTGATCGCGGGCCATACCCATCAGACCTTCCCCTCGCCCGATTTCACCGGCGATGGCGGTGCCATCGACCCGGTGCAGGGCAGGCTGTATGGCAAGCCGGCGGTGATGCCGGGCTTTCACGGCTCGCATCTGGGGCTGATCGACCTGTTTCTGACCCGGCGCAGCGGTGGGTGGCGGGTGGCGGGCAGCCATGCCGAACTGCGGCCAATCGCGCGGCGCAGCGCCAGTGGCCAGTTGCGGGCGCTGACCCGGTCCGCCCCGGAAATCCTTGCCATCGCCAATCGCGCTCACCGGGCCACCAAGCGCTGGTCGCAGCAGCTGATCGGCCAGAACCTGGGCCCGCTGCACAGCTATTTTGCGATGGTCGCCGCCAGCCCGACGGTGCGGCTGGTGGCGCAGGCGCAGGCCGCCCATGTCGCGCGAGCCTTGCGCGACACCCCCCATGCCGACCTGCCGCTGATTTCCGCCGCCGCCCCGTTTCACGCCGGTGGCCGCGGCGGGCCGGACAATTACACCCATATCGCCGCCGGGCCGCTGAAGATGCGCCATGCCTTCGACCTCTATCCGCACCCGAACACCATCGCAGCACTTCTGGTGACCGGGGCCGAACTCGCCCTGTGGCTGGAACGCAGCTTCAGCCAGTTTCGCCAGATCACGCCCGGCGCACAGGATGCGCCGCTATTGGACCCCGACTTCCCCAGCTTCAACTTTGATATGCTGGAGCCTTTGACCTGGGAAGTGGACCTGACCCAGCCGCCGCGCTGCGACAGCCACGGCAGGGTGATCAACCCCGGTGCCCGCCGCATCCGCGCACTGGGGTTTCACGGCCAACCCGTAGCCCCTGAAGCACGCTTCGTTCTGGCCACCAACAGCTACCGCGCTGGCGGCAGTGGCGGCTTTGCCGGGGCGGTGCCCGAGCGGATCATCCTGTCCGGTCCCGAATCGAACCGCGACATCCTCTTGGCCCATATCGCGGCCCTCGGACATCTGCCCACCGCCACCCCGGCCAACTGGCACTTTGACCCGTTGCCCGGCACCACCGTCCTGTTCGAATCCGCCGCCGCCGCCGCCGCTTTTGCCCCGAAACAGGCCGAAGCGTTAGAGATTGCGCCAAATGGATTCCGCCGCTTTCGCCTGCATCTCTGATCCTGTAGGACAGCGCCATTGCGGGAGAATGCGATGTATGACGCCTTGCTGTTC
>JAYUGA010000300.1:0-3155 GCA_043738565.1 Rhodobacterales bacterium | reverse complement strand
GAGGCGCAGATCGCCTCTGCCGAGCAAGGCGTCAAACGCTATTGCGAGTTGATGGACACCTATGGCCGCGACGTGGTCGAGCAGGCCTCCAAACAGCTCATGGACTATTCCGAACGCATGTTGCGGCGCGAAATCGCAAAGATCCCGGATGGCGAATACTTTGCCGAAGGGTTCATGGATGACGACGGCCGCACACGCGGCGTTCATCTGCCGATCAAGGTGACGGTGCGGGTGACCGGCGACGATGTCGAGGTTGACCTGACCGGGTCGTCGCCGCAGGTGCCGACGGCCTTCAACGTGCCCTTTGAAGGGTCGACCAAGGTGGCCTGCTACTTTGCATTCCGGGCCCTTCTACTGGATACCTACACCAACACCGAATACATTCCGCAGAACGAAGGGTCATTCCGCCCGGTCAAGGTGACGGCGCCTTTGGGCTGCATCTTTAACCCCATCGCACCTGCGGCGTGTGAAGCGCGCTTCAACCAGATCCAGCGCGTTGTTGACCTGATCATCAAGGCGCTGGCCCCGGTTCTGCCCGACAAATGCACCGCCGGAAACGCCGCCTGCCTGTCCTTCGCCAGCTATTCCGGCGTGCGCGACAGCGGCGATTACTGGGTGCTGATCGAGGTGAACGAAGCCTCGATGGGCGGGCGTCCGAAGTCTGACGGCCCCGATACGATCGAGGAATTGATGCGTAACACCCGCAATAACCCCTTGGAAGACCTGGGCATGCACCTGCCGGTGATCTGCGACCGCTATGAAATTCGCGATGACGTGTTTCCGGGGGCGGGCGAATTTCGGGGCGGGATGGGCGTAGTCAAGTCGCAACGCTTCCTGGTGCCGGGTTTCATGACCCACGAAAGCGACCGCAACGAGGACACCCCCTGGGGCATCTTTGGCGGGGGCGAGGGGGTGACGGCGGCGGTGCGGATGCACAACCACACCAAAGGCACCCCGCCCGTCGATGTTCCGGCCAAGTTCTCGGGTCTGCGGGCCGAGGCGGGGGATGTGATCACCTATTTGTCGCCGGGAGGCGGCGGCTATGGGCCAAGCCTGAAGCGCGATCCGCAAAAGGTGCTGGATGACCTGTTGGACGGCTACATCACCCCAGGCCATGCGCGCGAGGTTTATGGCGTGGTCGTCAAGCCGGTGACCAACGGCTATCAGTGGGGACTTGATCTGCCTGCTACCGCCAAGCTGCGGGCCACCATGCAAGCGGCTTGACAGTCGGCGCGTCACGCCCCTTCACTTTGACACAGCGCGGCGGCGGGCCTGTCCTGCCGCCGCAGTGTTTTCCGCATCGGGGCCGGGGCCATGGATCTGCGAGATTTTCAGTATTTCATCTCGATCGCAGAAACCGGCAGCTTTTCCAAAGCGGCGATGGCGCACAACATCGCGCAATCCGCCCTTAGCCGCCGCATCCGGGAACTGGAGCTCGACCTGGGCGTGACCTTGTTCTACCGCAACGGACGCGGCGTGGTGGTGACCGAACTGGGCGAGACCCTGCTGACCCGCGCCCGCCGCGTTCTGGCCGATGTGGCGCAGATCCGCCATGACCTGGCCGCCAGCCGGACCACGGTGCAAGGTATCGTGACTTTGGGCGTGCCGCCCTCGGTCGGGTTGGTGCTGCTTGCACCCCTGCTGTCCCAGATAAGGGCGGATTTCCCCGGCATCCAGATGCGCGTGCTGGAAGGTTTCAGCGGCCATGTCGCCGAATGGCTGGCGATTGGCAGGGTCGATCTGGCGGTGCTTTACAAGGTGCGCGCCAGAACCTTTCCTGATGCCGAACACTTGCTGTTTGAGGACATGTACCTCGTCTCTGCCCGCCACGCGCCGCCCTTGGGCCAGGGTGCCACCGTCAACCTGCGCGCGTTGGAGGGCGAAGACCTTGCCCTGCCCGGTGCGCCGCATGGCCTGCGGATTCTGGTGGACGAGGCCTGCGCGCACGCCCAGATCAACCTGACCGTCGCGATGGTGCTGGAGACGTTGCCCACCATCCGTGGCCTTGTGGCCTCTGGCACGATCCGCACCATCCTGCCGGTGACGGCGGTGCAGGCGGAACTCGATAGCGGTGAGTTGGTGGTGCAGAAGATCGTGGAGCCAGTGATCAGCCGGGAACTGATCCTGGCCCACGCGCCACAGCGGGCCAATGCGCCAGCGACGCGTGCAGTGGTGCAACTGATTCGAGAGCACATCGAACGGCTGCTGCAATCGGGCGCGTGGCTCGGCCGGCTCTAGCGACTGGTCTGGCCGGCCCGGTAGCCGCTCGGCGTCTGGCCAAACATCGCCTTGAACAGACGCGAAAACTGCGCTTGATCGGAAAAGCCGAAGCGATAGGCTATGTCGGACATCGGGCCGGGGTTCGGCATCTGCAGCATGTTGCGCGCCGCGATCAGCCGCTGTTCGCGAATATGCTGGGACACCGTGCCATTTCCGTCGGCAAAGATTTCATGCAGGTAGCGCTTCGAAATGCCACAGGCATCGGCCACCAGATCGGGCGACAGGTCCGGGTTGGACAGGTTGCGCCGTACCACCTCTTCCGCGCGCTTCAGATGCGCCGCCCGGACCGTGCTTTGCGCCACATCCGCCGTATCGCTGGTGCGGTCGATGGCCAGCGTCAAAAGCTCGATCAACTGGCGCCCCAGCACAGCACCTGTCGCAAGGTCTGACGGGGCTTGCGCTTGTACATGCTGGGCCATGGTGGTGAAAAGCCCGCCCAACCCCTCGCGCCCGTTGAACACCTGCGCGCAAAAGCGGTCCGGATTGCGCAGGCGGTTCGTCAGCACGGGCTTGGCGACCTTCAGCACGCACAGATCGTTCGCAGCCTCATAGGAAAAGCGATACGGCTCATCCCCGCGTTCGATGATGAAGCCGCCGGGGTCGCAGCGCACCTCACGCCCCAACTGGCGGAATTCGACCGGAGAGCGGCGCGGGATGGTGATCAGGTACTGCTCTTCCGAGGCGCCCGCGATGTGGCGGCGGTGGCGTTCGTATCGCACGGGCTCGGTCTGCAGGCGCGACAGGGACAGATCGCCCAGCGACTGATGTTCAAGCTTGCCATCAAAGGCTGCGGCATCGCGGTAGGTAAGGTGCAGCGGAAAATAGGTCTTGGAGATCACAGCGTTCCAATGCCCGGCCCGCGCGGCGGGCGGCAG
>JAYUGA010000299.1:0-8753 GCA_043738565.1 Rhodobacterales bacterium | reverse complement strand
CATCAGGCGGTCACGCCGGATGCAGCGCAGGTCGAGAATACGCGGGCGCTGGGGTTGCTGATCTATGACAAGTATCTGTTGTTGTTCCAGCTTTCCGGGCTGATCCTGCTGGTGGCGATGATCGGGGCGATTGTTTTGACCCTGCGCCACCGCCGCGACATCAAGCGCCAGAACATCCTGCATCAGATGTGGCGGGATCCTGCGAAGGCGCTGGAACTGGTCGATGTGAAGCCGGGGCAGGGGTTGTGAATCTGGGGCTGTAACCAAGGTGCGTGAAATCACGCACCCTACGGAATGAAACGGGCCAAGACCCGGAGGGACGCTGATGGTGGGACTGGAACATTACCTGATCGTGGCGGCGGCTTTGTTCGTCATTGGGATCTTTGGCATCTTCCTCAACCGGAAGAATGTCATCGTCATTCTGATGTCGATCGAACTGATGCTGCTGGCGGTCAACCTCAACCTCGTCGCCTTCTCGTCCACCTCTGGCGATCTGGTCGGGCAGGTGTTCAGCCTGTTCGTGTTGACGGTCGCGGCGGCCGAGGCGGCGATTGGCCTTGCGATCCTGGTGGTGTTCTTCCGCACCCGCGGCACCATCGAAGTTGAAGATGCGAATGTGATGAAGGGCTGAAGAATGACAACGATCATCCTGCTTGCGCCGCTGTTGGGTGCGCTGATCTGCGGGTTCTTCTGGACTCTGCTGGGTGAGAAGGTGGCGCAGGTCATCTCGACCGGGCTGTTGTTTCTGGCGGCGATCCTGAGCTGGTATGTGTTTCTGACGTTCGACGGGACAACACAGCACATCACGCTGTTGCGCTGGATCGAGTCCGGCTCGCTGTCAACCGACTGGGGTATCCGGCTGGACCGGCTGACCGCGATCATGCTGATCGTGGTGACGACGGTGTCGGCTTTGGTGCATCTCTATTCGGTCGGCTACATGGCGCATGACGAAAACTGGGGGCATGACGAGCCGTATCGGGCGCGGTTCTTTGCCTACCTGTCGTTCTTCACCTTCGCCATGCTGGCGCTGGTGACGGCGGACAATCTGGTGCAGATGTTCTTTGGCTGGGAGGGCGTCGGCGTCGCGTCTTACCTTTTGATCGGGTTTTATTACCGCAAGCCCTCGGCGAACGCGGCGGCGATCAAGGCATTTGTGGTCAACAGGGTTGGCGATTTCGGCTTTGCGCTGGGAATTTTCGGGCTATTTTACCTGACGGATTCGATCCGCTTTGACGATGTCTTTGCCGCGGCACCCAACCTTGCCACCCGGAGCCTGCGCTTTCTATGGTGGGACTGGAATGCCGCCAACCTGCTGGGCGTTCTGTTGTTCATCGGGGCCATGGGAAAATCGGCGCAACTGTTCCTGCACACCTGGCTGCCCGACGCGATGGAGGGGCCGACGCCGGTTTCGGCGCTGATCCATGCTGCGACGATGGTGACGGCGGGGGTGTTTCTGGTGGCCCGGATGTCGCCCTTGTATGAATTTGCACCCGAGGCCAAGCAGTTGATCGTGGTCATCGGGGCCTCGACCGCGTTCTTTGCGGCGACGGTGGCGCTGGTGCAGAACGACATCAAGCGGGTGGTCGCCTATTCGACCTGTTCGCAACTGGGCTACATGTTCGTGGCGGCGGGGTCGGGGGTTTACGGGGTGGCGATGTTCCACCTGCTGACCCATGCCTTCTTCAAGGCGCTGCTGTTTCTGGGCGCGGGGTCGGTGATCACCGCGATGCACCATGAGCAGGACATGCGAAATTATGGCAGCTTGCGCAAAAAGGTGCCGCTGACATTCGCGGCGATGATGATCGGGACGCTGGCACTCACCGGGGCAGGGATACCGTTCTCGGGCGAGGTGTTCGGGGTCCCGATCGGCTTTGCCGGGTTTCTGTCAAAGGACGCGATCATTGAAAGCGCCTATGCGGCGGGGTCGATGTATGGCTTTACGCTTCTGGTGGTAGCGGCGTGTCTCACCAGTTTCTATTCGTGGCGGCTGATGTTCATGACGTTTTACGGCAAGCCGCGCGGCGACCATCATGCCCATGAACATGCCCATGAGAGCGGGCTGACCATGCTGATCCCGCTGGGGGTGCTGGCGCTGGGGGCAACCTTTGCCGGGATGATCTGGTACAACAGCTTTTTCGGCAGCATTCCGGGCTATGAGACGTTCTTCAGCCTGACCGAAGGCGGTGCGCCGGGAGCGGGCGGCATCTATATGGCGAACAACGCGGTGATCGAGGCGGCGCATGAAAGCCCGGCTTGGGTCAGCCTTGCGCCGTTCGTGGCCATGCTGCTGGGGTTCGCGGTGGCCTGGCTGTTCTACATCCGTAGCCCCGATCTGCCAGGCAAGCTGGCAGAGCAGCAGGCACCGTTGTACCGGTTCCTGTTGAACAAGTGGTATTTCGACGAGATCTATGAGGTGATCTTCGTGCGGACCGCCAATTGGATGGGCAATTTCCTGTGGAGGCGTGGCGACGGCAATGTGATTGACGGGTCGCTGGACGGGGTCGCGCTGGGGATCATCCCGTTCTTCACCCGGTGGGCCGGGCGGATGCAGTCGGGCTATGTCTTCACCTATGCCTTCGCAATGGTGATCGGGATTGGCCTGCTGCTGACCTGGATGTCGATTGGCGGGGGGGCGAAGTGATGGAGAACCTCCTGTCGATCATCACCTTCATTCCGGCGGTTGCAGCGGCGATTCTGGCGCTGTTGCTGCGCGGCAATGATCCGGCTGCGGCGCGCAATGCCAAATGGCTGGCCCTCTTTGCCAGCACGCTGAGCCTGATCGCCTCGCTGTTCCTGCTCAAGGGGTTCGATCCGGCCAACACCGGGTTCCAGTTTGTCGAGGACCGGACCTGGGTTCTGGGCCTGCACTACAAGATGGGGGTCGATGGCATTTCGGTGCTGTTCGTGATGCTGACGACCTTCCTGATGCCGATCACGATTGCGGCGTGCTGGAACGTGGAGACGCGGGTCAAGGAATACATGATTGCGTTTCTATTGCTGGAAACGCTGATGCTGGGCGTGTTCTTCGCCCTGGATCTGGTGCTGTTCTATCTGTTCTTCGAGGCCGGGCTGATCCCGATGTTCCTGATCATCGGGATCTGGGGCGGCAAGGACCGGATCTATGCGGCGTTCAAGTTCTTTCTCTACACCTTCCTTGGCTCGGTGCTGATGCTGGTGGCCCTGATCGCGATGTATTTCGCCGCCGGGACCACCGACATTCCGACGCTGATGAGTTTCAAATTCGCCTCCGATCCGATGGTGGTGCTGGGGATGCAGGTGACGGGCGGCTTGCAGACGCTGCTGTTTCTGGCGTTCTTCGCCTCGTTTGCGGTGAAACTGCCGATGTGGCCGGTGCACACCTGGTTGCCCGACGCGCATGTGCAGGCCCCGACGGCGGGGTCGGTGGTGCTGGCGGCGATCCTGTTGAAGATGGGCGGCTATGGCTTTTTGCGCTTCAGCCTGCCGATGTTTCCGGTGGCGTCGGAACTGTGGTCGCCGCTGGTGTTCTGGCTGTCGGCGATTGCGATTGTCTACACCTCGCTGGTGGCGCTGGCGCAGGCGGACATGAAAAAGCTGATCGCCTATTCGTCGGTGGCGCATATGGGTTATGTGACGATGGGGATTTTCAGCGTCACCCAGCAGGGCATTGACGGTGCGATTTTCCAGATGCTGTCGCACGGCTTCATTTCCGGCGCGTTGTTCCTGTGCGTCGGCGTGATCTATGACCGGATGCACACCCGCGAGATTGACGCTTATGGCGGGCTGGTCAACCGGATGCCGGCCTATGCACTGGTGTTCATGTTCTTCACGCTGGCCAACGTGGGCCTGCCGGGGACCAGCGGGTTCATCGGCGAGTTTCTGGTGCTGGTCGGGATTTTCCAGGTCAACACGGTGGTGGCGGCGGTGGCGACAACCGGCGTGATCCTGTCGGCGGCTTATGCCTTGTGGCTGTATCGCCGGGTGGCGTTCGGGCCGCTGGTCAAGGCGTCGCTGGCGACGATTCAGGACATGAGCATGCGCGAGCGGGCAATCTTTGCCCCGCTGGTGGTGATGACGCTGGTGCTGGGGGTCTATCCGGTGGTGGTGACGGATATCATCGGGCCGTCGGTGGGCGCATTGGTTACGGAATTCCGGGCCGCCGTTCCTGCGGTGGCCACCGGTTTGGCATCGAACTGAAGGGCTGATAGGGATGATGTCTTCTGATTTCGCGGTGGTTCTGCCTGAACTGATCCTGTCGCTCTATGCGATGGCCGCCCTGCTGGTCGTGGTTTATGCGGGCAAGGACGGGATGACGGCGGCGCTGACCTGGGCGACGGCGGGGCTGATGGTGGCGCTGGCCTTGTGGATCGGGTTGGGCGAGACCGGGACGCGGGTGGCGTTTGGCGGCATGTTCACCGATGACGCCTTCGCCCGGTTTGCCAAGGTCACGGTGCTGGTGTCGGCGGCGGCGGTGCTGGTGATTTCGCAGGATTTCATGCAGCGGCGCGGCTTGGCGCGGTTCGAATATCCGATCCTGATCGCGCTCAGCGTCGTCGGTATGATGGTGATGGTGTCGGCGGGCGATCTGATGGCGCTGTATCTGGGGCTGGAGCTGCAGTCGCTGGCGCTGTATGTCGTGGCGACGATCCAGCGCGACAATGCCAAATCGACCGAGGCGGGGCTGAAGTATTTCGTGCTGGGGGCGTTGTCGTCGGGCCTGCTGCTGTATGGGGCTTCGCTGGTCTATGGCTATGCCGGGACGACGCTGTTTTCGGGCATTCTGACCACGGTTTCGGGTGGGGTGCCGCTGGGGCTGCTGTTTGGCCTCGTGTTCATGCTGTCGGGGCTGGCGTTCAAGGTTTCGGCGGCACCGTTCCACATGTGGACGCCGGATGTTTATGAGGGTGCGCCGACCCCGGTGACGGCGTTCTTTGCCACCGCGCCCAAGGTGGCGGCGATGGCGCTGATCGCGCGGCTGGTGCAGGATGCGTTTGGCGGGGTGGTCGGCCAGTGGAGCCAGGTTCTGGCGGCCCTGTCGGTGGCCTCGATGTTCCTGGGCGCGATTGCCGCCATCGGCCAGCGCGACATCAAGCGGCTGATGGCCTATTCCTCGATCGCCCACATGGGGTTCGCGCTGATGGGGCTGGCGGCGGGCACCGCCGAGGGCGTGCAGGCCATGCTGATCTCCATGGTGATCTATGTCACGATGAACGTCGGCACCTTCGCGTTCATCCTGTCGATGGAGCAGGACGGCAAGCCGGTAACGGATATCATGGGTCTGAACCAGTTTTCCAAGCGCGAGCCGCTCAAGGCGCTGGCGATGCTGGTGCTGCTGTTCAGTCTGGCGGGCGTGCCGCCGATGCTGGGGTTCTTTGGGAAGTTCTATGTGCTGAAAGCGGCGGTGGATGCCAATATGGCGTGGCTCGCGCTGGCGGGTGCGGTCGCGTCGGTGATCGGGGCGTTTTATTACCTACGCATCGTGTTCTACATGTACTTCGGGTCTGAAGGTGAAGCGACCGAAAGCCGGATGACCCCGGTGCAGTGGCTGGCCTTGGTGGCGGTGTCGGCGGCGATGCTGCTGGGGATCGTGAACTTCTTCGGCATCGAGCCTGCGGCGATTGCCGCCGCGCAATCGCTTGTCGGATAGACCCGCTTGGCCAGCGGGCGTCGGGCGGCTGGTCTTTGGCACGACCGACAGCACCAATGCGCAGGGGCTGCGGCTGGCCCCCGGGCTGTCCGGGCCCGCGTGGCTGCTGGCAGAGGAGCAGACGGCGGGGCGCGGGCGGCGGGCACGGCCCTGGGCCAGTCCCAAAGGCAATTTCCACGCAACTCTGGTGATGGCCCCGCAGGAGTCGGCGGAACAGGTGGCGTTGCGGTCGTTCGCCGCCGCCTTGGCGTTGCGCGAAGCGTTTGTGGTGCTGACCGGGCTGCCGGGGGCGTTTGCGCTGAAATGGCCGAATGATGTGCTGCTGAATGGCGGCAAGGTGGCGGGGATACTCTTGGAAAGCGTGGCGGCAGGGGCGGGGGTGGCGCATCTGGCGATCGGGATTGGGGTCAATCTGATTGCCGCACCCGAGCCAAGTATGCTGGAGCCGGGGGCGTTGCAGGCGGTGACATTGCTGGAGGAGACCGGGTTGCGGGTCAGCCCGGAGCGGTTTCTGGATCATCTGGCTCCGACTTATGCCAGGTGGGAGGCGGTGTTTGTGCAAGAGGGCTTTGCGCCGTTGCGGGCGGCGTGGCTGTCGCATGCGGCCCGGCTGGGTGAGGTGATCCGGGCGCGGACTGGCAGGCAAAGCCGCGAGGGCCGGTTTGAGACGGTGGATGGCACCGGGGCGCTGATCCTGGGCACGGCGCAGGGTCGGGTTGCCATTCCGGCGGCGGAGGTGTTTTTCTGAGGGCGGGACCGGGGGTTTCACACCCCCGGACCCCCGTGGGGTATTTGTGGACAGAAAATGACGCGGGGAAGGTAAGCGATGCTTCTGGCGATTGATTGCGGCAATACCGACACCGTGTTCTCGATCTGGAACGGGGTGCGGTTTCTGGCGACATGGCGGATTGCCACCGACCACAGACGGACGGCGGATGAGTATTTCGTCTGGCTGTCAGCGCTGATGATGCTGACCAGGGTTGAGGCACAGGTCACCGAGGCGGTGATTTCCTCGACCGTGCCGCGCGTCGTGTTCAACCTGCGGGTGCTGTGCGACCGTTATTTCCACTGTCGCCCGCTGGTGGTGGGCAAGCCGGAATGCCGCCTGCCGGTGCCGCCAAGGGTGGATCAGGGCACAACGGTGGGGCCGGACCGGCTGGTCAACAGCTTGGGCGGGTTTGACCGGCATGGCGGCGATCTGATCATCGTCGATTTCGGCACGGCGACGACGTTTGATGTTGTGGATACCGATGGCGCCTATGTCGGCGGCGTGATTGCGCCCGGCGTCAACCTGAGCCTGCAGGCGCTGCATACGGCGGCGGCTGCCTTGCCGCATGTCGATGTCGCCAAACCGGCCCGGGTGATCGGCACGAATACGGTGGCCTGCATGCAGTCGGGCGTGTATTGGGGCTATGTCGGCCTGATCGAAGGCATTGTGCGCGAAGTGCGCCGCGAACGCGAAAGCCCGATGCAGGTGATTGCGACCGGGGGTCTTGCGTCGTTATTTGCCCAAGGAACGGACTTATTTGACGCGATTGAGGATGATCTGACGATGCACGGTCTGGTCCTGATCAACGCCTATAACAAAGAGAATGCGGATGGCCGGTGAAAGACTGATCTACCTACCCCTTGGCGGTGCCGGGGAAATTGGCATGAACGCCTATGTCTATGGCTATGGGCCGAAGGGGCGCGAGCGGCTGATCCTGGTTGATCTGGGGGTGTCGTTTCCGGATATGGATTCGACGCCGGGCGTTGATTTGATCATGGCGGATATATCCTGGCTTTTGGCGCGGCTGGACCGGCTGGAGGCGATTTTCATCACCCACGCCCATGAGGATCACATCGGCGCTTTGGCGCATCTGTGGCCGCAGTTGAAAAAGCCGGTCTATGCCCGGAAGTTTACCGCGACGATTGGCCGGTTGAAGTTTGAAGAGGCGGGTCTGCCGCTGGATGCGATCAAGACGGTTGAGGCGCGGCCTGCGGCGGTGACGGCGGGGCCGTTCACGGTGCAGTTCGTGCCGGTGAGCCATTCGATCCCGGAAAGCGCGGCACTGGTGATTGATACGCCAGCAGGACGCGTGGTGCATACCGGCGACTTCAAGCTGGATGCCAATCCGGGTGTGGGCGAGGGTTGGGAAGACCAGCGCTTTGCCGACATCGCGGCGGAGGTTCCGGTCAAGGCGCTGATGTGCGATTCGACCAACGTGTTTTCGCTGCATGCCGGACGGTCGGAAAGCACCCTGCCGGAACCGATTGCCGAATTGATCCGCAGTGCGGGTGGCATGGTGGTGGCGACGACGTTTGCGTCGAACGTGGCGCGGTTGAAAACCTTGGCCGAGGCCGGGCGGGCGGCGGGGCGGTCGGTCTGTTTGCTGGGCCGGGCGATGAAGCGGATGGTGACGGCGGCGGAAGAGTCCGGGGTGCTGGCCAAGTTCCCGCCGACAATCACGCCGGAAGCCGCCTTGGAGGTGCCGCGACGCAATCTGATGCTGATCGTGACCGGATCGCAGGGCGAACGGCGGGCGGCCTCGGCGCAACTGTCGCGCGGCAAATATCTGGGGCTGGAGATGAAGGCCGGGGATACGTTTCTGTTTTCGTCGAAATGCATCCCGGGCAATGAGCGCGATGTCGGCAAGATCATGAATGCCTTGTCGGAATTGAATGTCGATGTGGTCGATGACAACAATGGCAAATACCACGTCTCGGGCCATGCCAACCGGCCCGATCTGGAACATGTTCACCGCCTGCTGCTGCCCGACATGGTGGTGCCGATGCACGGCGAGCACCGCCATCTGCGCGAGCATGTGCGGATTGCGCATGAGGCGGGGATCGCCTCGGTGGTCGCCAGCAATGGCACGATGCTGGACATTACCGGTGATGTGCCGGTGGTGGCGGAGCGGATCGAAGCGGGTCGGACCTTCCTCGACGGCTCGGCACTGATTGGCGCGATGGATGGGGTGGTGCGCGACCGGATCCGGATGGCGCTGAACGGTCATATCACGGTGACGCTGATCCTGGACGAAGGCGACGATCCTTTGGGCGATGCCTGGGTTGATCTGCGCGGCCTGGCACCCAAGGGCAAGGGCGGGCGCGATCTGGCGGAAACGCTGGAGGGCGATCTGGGCGA
>JAYUGA010000298.1:0-21883 GCA_043738565.1 Rhodobacterales bacterium | reverse complement strand
CAGTTGACCCAGGCCGCCGCCATGATCGGCGTCACCCAGCCCGCCGCCTCGCGTCTGGTCGCGGAAATCGAGCGCATCATCGGCCATCCGGTCCACGAACGCACCGGGCGCGGCATCGGCCTGACCGCCATTGGCCGCGCCCTGGCTACCCGCGCGGCACGGGTGCGGATGGAACTGGATGACGCCGCGCGTGATCTGGCGGAAATCTCCACCGGCGGCGTCGGTCATGTCCGCATCGGGGCGGTGACCGGTCCGGCGCTTGACCGCGTGCTGCCCGCGCTGCACAGCGAAAACCTGCGCCATCCCAATGTGACGGTCGAGGTTGTGGTCAGCCCGTCCGACCTCTTGTGCGAACAGCTTCTGGCGGGAAGGCTGGATTTCGCCGTGGGCCGTCTGCCCGAAGGTTTGCAAGACGAGGTGCTGGCCTTCGTCGCGATGGAATCCGAACCCGTCGCCCTGATCGCCCGCCACGGCCACCCGCTCTTGCGCAAACCCGACCCGCTGGCGGCCGCGCAATTGCTGGCCTACGATTGGGTCATGCCCGGCCCCGACAACCTGCTGACCCGCACCGTTCTTGCCCGTCTGCAACTTTTGGGCCTGCCGCGCCCGACCCAGCGCGTTTTCACCGCGTCATTCCTGCTGACGCTGGCACTGTTGCAGCAATCCGACGCCCTCGCCGCCGTCTCGCTCGCCTCCGCCAGACAATTCGCCAGCGGTGCCGCAGCCGGATTCGACCTGTTGCCCATCGACCTCGCCATCGCGGTCGAACCCTATGGCATGATCACCCGCGAGCGCGTCTCGCTGCCGCCCACATCGCAACGCCTGTGCGACCTGATCCGGCAGGCGGTGCCGGGGTGAAGTGACAACCGACCTACCCCCATCCGGCGCCGCCCCCGTGTTTCAGCGCGCCACTCAATCACCCACAAACCTAAAATGTGGTTAACGCGCCAAAGCAACCTATTGATATCCAGATAATTTGTTCCGTGTCCACATGTGGACGCTCAGCCAAACCGCGCCGGGTCCAACTGTGTCACCAACTCCGCCGACAATTCCGGCGCACGCCCCGCAATCAAATCCGCCGCCAGTTGACTGGCGGCCGCCGAGGATTGAAAGCCATAGCCGCCCTGTCCCGCCAGCCAGAAAAACCCCGGCTCCCGCACATCCCGCCCGATCACCAGCACCCGGTCCGGCGAGAATGTCCTGAGGCCCGCCCAGTTCGACAGCAGCCGCGTCACCGGCTCCGTCACCATCTCCTCATACCGCGCCAGCCCCTCCGCCAGCACCATATCATCGGCAAAGGCATCATGCGGCACCATCGGATGCTCCTCTGCCGGCGACACCAGCAAAGCCCCGGCGTCGGGCTTGCAATACCAGCCCTCGCCCACCCCAAACATCATCGGCCAGCCCGAAACATCATGGCCCCCCGCCACCGGAATCCGCGCCATCGACCGCCGCATCGGCTGGAACCCCAGGGGCTTCACTCCCGCCATTGCCGCGACTTCATCCACCCAGGATCCGGCAGCATTCACCAGCAATCGCCCGGCAAACTCCCCCGCAGCGGAATCTACGCGCCACCCCCCGGCAATCTTCCCAATTGCAGCAACCCGCGCCTTCGTCAAAATCCACGCCCCATTGCCCCGCGCCGTCTTGGCAAAGCCTTGCAACAGCCGGTCGGTATCAATATCCCAAGCCTGCCAACTGTGCGCTGCCGCCACCACGACCTCGGGGCTCAACAACGGAAACCGCTGCACCGCCTCCGCCGCCGAAATCAAATCCATCGCCATCGCCCCGGCATCCACCGCCAGCGCCGCCTCATCCCCCGCCCGCGCCACCACCATCATCCCGCGCGGCGACAGCATCCCCGGAATGCCGCGCAGATAGTCCCCGGACGCCAGCGACAATGCCACAACCGCCGACTTGCCATAGTGCGGCTCATACATCGCCGCCGACCGGCCAGAGGCGTGCCAGGCCAGGTTATCCTCCGCCTCCAGCAGCAGCACCGACCCCAGTTCGGACAACCGCGCCGCAGCCGAAACCCCGGCGATCCCGCCACCAATGATCAGAAAATCGGCGTCCATGTCCTAGCCCCCGGTCACTCGCGGCCAATCTGCAAGTGATCGCGCGCATTGACCAGCCGCCCCCGCAACATTTCCGCCGCCATCCCGATCGCAATCGCCTGCGGATGCTTGCCCAAAGCCGGGTCGCCGATCGGGCATTCAATCCGCCCGATCTCTGCCGCCGAATGTCCCAGCGCCGCCAGCCGCGCCCGAAACCGCGCCCGTTTCGTCGCCGACCCGATCAACCCACAGCGCCCAAAGCCATGCCCCAGCAGCCGGTGGCACAATTCCAGATCCAAAGCGTGCGAGAACGTCACAATCAAATGCTCCGCGTCCGGCGGAGCCAGCGCCACCGCCCGCTCCGGCTCCGGCACCGGCAGCACCCGCACCCCCTCGACGATCGGAAACCGCGCCGCCGCAAAATCCACCCAGGTAATCGTCAGCCCCGGCAGCGGCGCCAGCACCGCAACCAAAGCTCGCCCGACATGGCCCGCACCCCAGACCCAGACCTGCCGCAGGGGCATGGCCACCGGCTCCACCATCCAGCCCTGCACCAGCCCCGCCGCTGGCATCACCCCTTGCCCCCGCGCCGCGGCCAGCATCCTGCTGACCACCAGCGGCATCTCCCCCGGTCCCCGCGCCACCACCGGCCCGTCCGGCACCGCGTCATACACCTCGGTCAGCAGCGTCACCACGCCGCCACAGCACTGCCCCAGCGCCGGCCCCAGCGCCTCGCGGTCCAGCCGTGACCCGCCCGTCGCCAGCATCGCCCTTGCGCGCCCGACCGCCTGGAATTCCAGCGCCCCGCCGCCGATCGTCCCCGACTGGCCGCCCGATTCAAGACTGCCCCAGACCAGCATCGCCGCCCCCACCTCACGCGGCGAATGGCCCTCAAACCCGGCAATCACTACCCGGGCGACGCGGCCAAGCTGCAACGCCTCTTGCAGGGCCAAAACATCAAACATGCTGCCGCCTGACCGCCATCAGCACCCGCTCCGCCGTCGCCGGGGCATCCAAGCCTGGATAAATCGAGCCATCGCCACACGCCGCCACCGCATCACTCAGCGCCAAGAACGCCGAAATCCCCAGCATGAACGGCGGCTCGCCGACCGCCTTCGACTTGCCCACCGTATCCTCGCGGTTCGGCTCGCCCCACAAATCGACGTTGAACACCCGGGGCCGGTCCGAACAGGCCGGGATCTTGTAGGTCGACGGCGCATGGGTCTGCAAATGCCCTTTGCCGTCCCAAATCAGCTCCTCCGTGGTCAGCCAGCCCGCGCCCTGCACATAGGCCCCCTCGATCTGGCCAATATCCAGCGCCGGGTTCAGGCTCGTCCCCGCATCATGCAGAATATCCACCCGCAAAATCCGGTTCTCCCCGGTCAGCGTGTCAATCACCACTTCCGTCACCGCCGCACCATAGGCGAAGTACAAAAACGGTCGCCCTTCGCCCTTGACCCGATTCCAGGCGAGCTTCGGCGTCGCATAGAACCCGGTCGAGGACAGCGACAGCCGCGCCTGATAGGTCATCAGCGCGACCTCGGCGAAGGCATAATCCGCCCCCGCCACCCTGACGCGCCCCGCCTCAAACACCACCGCATCGGCCTTCGCCTGATGCCGCGCCGCCAGAAACTCCGCCATGCGCGCCTTGATCACCTCGCACGCCTGCTTGGCCGCCATCCCGTTCAGGTCCGACCCCGACGACGCCGCCGTGGCACTGGTATTCGGCACTTTTCCGGTATCCGTCGCGGTAATCTTCACCACGGACGTATCCACCCCAAATACCGAAGCCGCTACCTGCGCGACCTTCTGGTTCAGCCCCTGTCCCATCTCGGTGCCGCCGTGGTTCAGGTGGATCGAACCGTCCTGATACACATGCACCAGCGCCCCAGCCTGATTGAGCAATGTCAGCGTAAACGAAATCCCGAACTTCACCGGCACCAGCGCGATCCCCCGCTTCAGCACCGGACTGCCCGCGTTCCATTCCGCAATCGCCGCCTTGCGCCCGCCGTAATCCGAGCGCTTTTCCAACGCCGCCACCATCACATCGCCGATGAAATCCTCCACCGGCATGTGAAACGGCGTGGTTTGCACCATTTTCTGCCCAAAAATATCCCCGCCGGAGGCCGCCACACCCTCAACCTGCGCAGCGTAAAAATTCACGCGCCGCACCTCGACCGGGTCTTTCTGCACAGCGAAGGCGATGTGATCCATCACCCGCTCGATCCCGATCATGCCCTGCGGCCCGCCAAAGCCGCGATAGGCGGTGGCGCTCTGGGTGTTGGTTTTCAACCGGTGACTCTCGATCCTGATGTTGGGCAGGTGATAGCAATTGTCGGCATGCAGCATTGCCCGGTCGGCCACCGCCAGGCTCAGATCCTGCGCCCAGCCGCAGCGGATCAGATGCAGAAACTCGATCCCCTTGACCCGCCCCCCCTCATCAAACCCAACCCGATAGCGGATTTTCAGATCATGCCGCTTGCCGGTGATCATCATGTCGTCGTCGCGGTCATAGCGCATCTTGCAAGGCTTGCCGGTATCCCGCGCCGCAATTGCGCAAGCGATGGCCAGCGCATTGCCCTGCGATTCCTTGCCGCCAAACCCGCCACCCATCCGCCGCGTCTCGACCCGCACATTGGCCATCGGCAGATGCAGCGCATGGGCTACCTTGTGCTGGATCTCCGTCGGATGCTGGGTCGAGGACAGCACCAGCATATCGCCACCCTCTTGCGGCAGCGCCGCCGCGATCTGCCCCTCCAGATAGAAATGCTCCTGCCCGCCAACCTCGAACGCCCCCTCAATGACCTGCGGAGCCGAGGCAATCGCCGCCGCCGCATCGCCCTTGGCCCAGACAATCGGCCCCGCCTCGAACCGGCTGTTCGCCGCCAGCGCCGCCTCGACCGTCAGCAATGCCGGCAATTCGCGGTAGACAATGCGCCCCAGCCGCGCCGCCTTGCGCGCCGCCAGATGGCTGTCCGCCACCACCAGAAACACCTGCTGCCCGAGGTGATGGACGCGGCCCACCGCCAGCAACGGCTCGTCATGGGTCGAAGGCGAGCAATCCGGCATCTCGGCAAAATCCGCCGCCGCATAGACCCGCACCACGCCTGGCGCGGCCTTGACTGCGATCAAATCCACCGAAACAATCTCACCATGCGCGCAAGCGGAAAGCCCGAACGCCAGATGCAGCGCCCCCTCCGGCAGTGGCACATCATCGACATAGCGCGCCTCGCCCGTCACATGCAGCGGTGACGAGTCATGCGGCAGCGCTTTCCCCATGCTCATGACTGCACCTCCAGCACATTCACCGCCACCCCGGCGAGGTCGTGAAAATACCGCAGCAAAAGGTTCTGCGCCGTGATCAGCCGATACTCCGCCGAAGCCCGCATATCCGTCAACGGCTGGAAATCCCTGGCAAAAGCCGGGAGTGCGGCCGCCACAGTCTCCAACGACCACGCCCGCCCGACCAGCACCGCCTCCACCTCGGAAGCCCGCTTCGCCACCCCCGCCATGCCGCCAAGCGCAATTCGCGCTGCCGTCACGCGACCCGCCTCAACCGTCACATTGAAACAGCCGCACACCGCCGAGATGTCCTGATCAAACCGCTTGGAAATCTTGTAGCAGCGTAACGAAGCGGCCCTGGCCGGGATCGTGACGCCTTCCACAAACTCGGAAGGCAACCGATCCTGCTTGCGGTAGTCAAGGAAGAAATTCTCCAGTGCCAGCTGCCGCCGCTCACTCCCCCGCCGCAAATGCAACGTCGCCCCCAAGGCAATCAGCGCGGGCGGCCCGTCGCCAATCGGCGAGCCATTGGCGATATTCCCGCCAATCGTCGCCGCATTGCGCACCTGCACCGAAGCAAAGCGCCGCAGCATCTCGGCAAAGGACGGATGCAAGACCTTCACCGCCGCCATCAAGTCGGTAATCGTCACCCCGGCACCAATCCGCAAGCTGTCGCCAACCCTCTCAACCCCCTGCAAATCCCTGACACCATTCAAGAACGCCACCGGAGCCAGGTCCCGCAACTGCTTCGTCACCCAAAGCCCGACATCCGTAGCCCCGGCAATCAGCACCCCGTCAGGATTGGCCAGATACCACTCCGCCAATTCGTCAGCCCGCGCGGGACGGACAAGGCTGGGGGGATTTCCACCCCCCAGACCCCCCGAGGATATTTGTGCCAAAATGAAATCAGCATCAGAGTTCATCCACCCCGGCACCGCCTCAGTTTCCGCAGCAACCGCCGCCCGGATGATCGGCGCGTATCCCGTGCAGCGGCACAGGTTGCCCGCCAGCACATCGTCGTAATCCTTCGCCCCGTTCAGATGCCCGACCGCCATCGACACCACGAACCCCGGCGTGCAGAACCCGCATTGCGAGCCGTGCTGCGCCACCATCGCCTCCTGCACCGGATGGGCCTCGCCCGCGGGGCCGGTCAAACCCTCGACCGTTCGCACGGCCTTGCCATCAAGCTGCGGCAGAAACAGAATGCACGAATTCAGCGCCCGCGACCCCGCAGCATCCGTCACCATTACCGTGCAAGCGCCACAATCGCCTTCGCAGCACGCCTCTTTGGTGCCCTTCAACCCTTTGGTTTCCCGCAGATAGTCCAGCAACGTCCGCGTAGGCACGTCTGTCACCTGGACGGGCGTTCCATTCAAAAGAAACGCGACCTCTTCCATATCAAATCCCGCCGCGTTCTCTGCATCACGAGCCGTGGCGCAAGCCACCCGATGCGGCGTAAAGCGACCTGCGCGGCCACCGTTGATAGAACCCGCCTTGCCCGCCGCTGTCCAGCCCTAGCTTGCACCCAAACCCGAAACCACCCACCCTTTCGCCTCCCCTGCCCATTCGCTAGGCTGCCCGAATGACCCAACCCCGATTCATCCACCTTCGCGTCCACACCGAACATTCCCTTCTGGAAGGTGCGGTTCCGGTAAAAAAACTGGTCAAACTCTGCACCGACGCGCGGATGCCCGCCGTCGCCGTGACCGACACCAACAACATGTTCGCCGCGCTAGAATTCTCCGTCACCGCCCAGGAGGCTGGCCTGCAACCCATTGTCGGCTGCCAGATCAGCGTCGCCCACGACCCGGCTGCCTCCGGTGAAAAGCCCCGCGCCACCGCCCCCGTCGTCCTCCTCGCCCAGAACGAGCAGGGCTATCTGAACCTGATGAAACTGAACTCCTGCCTCTACATCGACAAGGGCGGCCAACTGCCGCAAGTCACCCTGCCCGAACTGGAACGCCATGCCGCCGGCCTGATCTGTCTGACCGGCGGCGCGGAAGGCCCCATCGGCCGCCTGATCCAGACCAACCAGCTGCCCAAGGCCCGCGCCCTGATCGAACGCCTCGCCGCTGCCTTCCCGCAGCGCCTCTATGTCGAACTGCAACGCCACGCCACCGAGGGCGAGGCGCAAACCGAACCCGCGTTCGTGAACATGGCCTACGACCTGGACCTGCCGCTTGTCGCCACCAACGACGTCTACTTTCCCAAAACCACGATGTATCAGGCCCACGATGCCCTGATCTGCATCGCCGATGGTGCCTATGTCGACCAGCAGCAACCCCGACGCCGCCTGACCCCGCAACATTATTTCAAATCCGAATCCGAAATGACCGCCCTGTTCGCCGACCTGCCGGAAGCGCTTGATAATACGATTGAAATCACCAGACGCTGCGCCTTCGCCGCTTACAAGCGCAAACCGATCCTGCCCAAATTCGCCAATGATGAGGTCGCTGCGCTGCGCCGTCAGGCCAGTGAGGGCCTGCAAGCCCGCCTGAAAATCATCCCCCATTCGGCCACGCCCGAAGAATACCAGTCCCGCCTTGATTTCGAACTGAACGTCATCGAAAACATGGGCTTCCCCGGCTATTTCCTGATCGTCGCCGACTTCATCCGCTGGGCCAAGGACCACAATATCCCGGTCGGCCCTGGTCGCGGTTCAGGCGCTGGCAGCCTGGTCGCCTTCGCTCTGACCATCACCGACCTTGACCCCCTGCGTTACGCCCTGCTGTTCGAACGCTTCCTCAACCCCGAACGGGTCTCGATGCCCGATTTTGACATCGACTTCTGCATGGACAGGCGGGAAGAAGTCATCCAATACGTTCAGGCCAAATATGGCCGCGACAAGGTCGGCCAGATCATCACCTTCGGCGCGCTCTTGTCCAAGGCCGCCGTCCGCGATGTGGGCCGCGTGCTGCAAATGTCCTACGGCCAGGTCGACCGTCTGTCAAAGATGATCCCGGTCGAAGGCGTCAAGCCCGTCTCGATCACCAAGGCGCTGGCTGACGAGCCCCGCCTGCGCGAGGCCGCGAAGGAAGAAATCGTTGGCCGCATGCTCGGCTATGCCCAGGAAATCGAAGGACTTTATCGCAACGCCTCGACCCATGCCGCAGGCGTCGTCATCGGCGACCGGCCCTTGGACGAACTGGTGCCGCTGTATCAGGACCCCCGTTCCGACATGCCCGCCACCCAGTTCAACATGAAATGGGTCGAGGCGGCAGGTCTGGTGAAATTCGACTTCCTCGGTCTGAAAACCCTGACCGTGATCCAGAACGCGATGGAGCTTCTGGCGTTACGGAACATTCGTTTCGATATCAACCTGATCCCGCTGGACGACAAGCCTGCGTACGACCTCTACGCCGCCGCCAAGACCGTCGCCGTGTTTCAGGTCGAATCTTCCGGCATGATGGACGCCCTGCGCCGCATGAAGCCGACCTGCATCGAGGATATCGTGGCACTGGTCGCGCTCTACCGCCCCGGCCCGATGGAAAACATCCCGGCCTATTGCGAGGTGAAAAACGGCCTGCGCGATCTTGAAAGCCTGCACCCCACCATCGACCACATTCTTGCCGAAACCCAGGGCATCATCGTCTATCAGGAACAGGTGATGCAGATCGCGCAGGTCATGGCCGGTTACTCGCTGGGCGGGGCCGATCTCTTGCGCCGCGCGATGGGCAAGAAGATCGCCGAAGAGATGGCCAAGGAACGCCCCAAGTTCATCGAAGGCGCCGCCAGAACCCACGGCATCGGCAAGGAAAAAGCCGGAGAAGTCTTTGATCTATTAGAGAAATTTGCCAACTACGGCTTCAACAAATCCCATGCTGCCGCCTATGCCGTGGTCAGCTACCAGACCGCCTACCTCAAGGCCAACTACCCGGTCGAATTCATGGCCGCCGTGATGAACTGCGATCTCCATCTGACCGACAAACTGGCGGTTTACAAACGAGAGGTTGATAAACTCGGGCTCACCACAATCGCTCCCTCGATCAACCGCTCCCTCGCCACCTTCACCGTGCAAAACGGCCAGATCATCTATGCCCTCGGTGCCCTGAAAAACGTTGGTACCGAAGCAATGAGAACAATCGTTCAACAACGCGCCGAACTAGCATTCGTTAACCTCTTCGACCTCGCCCGCCGTGTCGATCTGAAACGCATCGGCAAACGCCCGTTGGAAATGCTCGCCCGCGCCGGGGTTTTCGACGAGCTTGACCCCAACCGCGCCCGGGTGTTCGAGGGCCTCGACCCCCTCGTCGCCTATTCCGCCGCGATCCACGAGGCGAAGTCGTCCAGCCAGGTCTCGCTCTTCGGCGCGGCCGGGGCCGACTTCCCGGAACCGCGCCTGCCGTACCGCGACGACTGGCTGCCGGTGGAACGGCTGGCGCAGGAACATCAGGCCATCGGATTCTACCTCTCTGGCCACCCGCTCGACGATTACATGTCCGCCCTGAAACGCCGCGACGTCAAAACCCTGACCGAAATCACCCGCCTCGCCGGGCGGGGGCCTTTGGTTGCCAAGATCGCGGGCTCGGTTTCCGCAAGACAAGAACGCAAATCCGCCAAAGGCAACCGCTTCGCCTTTGTCCAATTGTCCGACCCGACCGGCCTTTATGAGGTCACGGTCTTCTCCGACACGCTCGAATCCGCACGCGACCACCTTGAACCCGGCAGGAACGTCGTCCTGACCGTCGAGGCCAATCTGGATGGCGAGACCCTCAAACTCCTCGCCCGCGCCGCCACCCCCATCGACCAGGTTGCCGCCGAGGCTGGCGCGCAAGCCCTGCGCATCCACCTCAACCGTCCGGAGGCCGCAACCTCGATCGCCACCCTGCTGGCCAGGGTGCAGGGCCGCAACCGCGCCCAGATCACCCTTTGCGTACCGGGCGAACAGGGCCGCGAAATCGACCTCACCCTGCCCAACCCCTATCCCATCACCCCGCAGATCAAGGGCGCCATCAAGGCGATGCAGGGCGTGGTGCTGATCGAGGATATGTGAGCCACGCCCCGAAACCCCCGCCGTATTTCCCGACAGACCCCTGAATTTTTCTCGCCAGAGCCTGTCCGGCACTGTTGGTTTCGCCAGACAGACTGTGCGCCGGTATTTTTCCGCGGGTCTGGCGCCAAAACCCAGTGCCACCCCTGGCTTCGCAGGGGCAGGCACTTTGTCTGACACGCTCTCTGTCCGGCTGCGCAGAAAATTCCGCTTGCCGCATTGCATTCAATGCACTTAAGTCTACTAAGATTGTCGAGTATCAGGAGAGTCGCTGTGGACACCCTTCTCGAATTCGCCCTGGTCGGGTTCTTTGCCCAGCTGGTGGATGGCTCGCTCGGCATGGGGTTCGGGGTGATCTCTTCCGCTGTGCTGCTGGCCAATGGCGTGCCGCCGCCGCTGGTCTCGGCCTCGGTCAATGCGGCGAAACTGCCGACCGGGGGCACGGCGGCGCTGTCCAATCTGTACCACAGGAACATCGACTGGCAGATCGTCACCGCTCTGGCGATCTTCGGCTCGATCGGCGGCGTGCTTGGCGCATCGGTGCTGACGGGACTCAAGGGTCAGGCCCTGCAATATCTGGTCAACAGCTATCTTCTGCTGATCGGCAGCTATATCATTTACCGTGGTATCACCGGCATAACCCCGCGGCTGATCAAACCAAACCGCTTTCGCCTGATCGGTTTTGTCGGCGGGGCCATCGAAGGCATCGGCGGCAGTTGGGGGCCCATCGTCAACACCGGCCTGCTTGGCTCCGGCGTTCATTCGCGCTATGCCATCGGCTCCACCAACTTTTCCGAATTCATCGTCTCCGCCGTGGTCCTTGCCGCGCTGACGCTGGCCTTCCACCTTGGCCTGTGGGGCGCGGAAATCGAGTGGTCGGCAGTCTACGTTTCGGTCGCGGGCCTCGCCCTTGGCGGACTTCCGGCGGCATTTTTTGGCGGCTGGCTGGCCAAGCGCGCCCCCCGACAGCCGCTGACCATCGCGGTCGGCATCTTTGCGCTTGGCGTGGGCATCTACCGCTTCGCCACCATGTGACCCCAGCAGACCCCGAGGTTGCGCGGAAACCTTGCCAAGGCGGTGTTAACCCGCGCTGCACCTCACCAATGCGGCGGCTTCACGTCAGCCTCCGGCGCGCCACCCAGGCCTTCCCGCTCGGCCTCGCGCTGTGCCAGCAGCCCGACCAGCCGGGTCAGCCGGTCCAGCTCCCACCCTTGCCGCGTCACCACATCCGACAGGTCATCGACCGCGCGGGTCAGGTGCGCGATGCGTATTTCCAGCGCTTCCATCCGGTCCATTTTCGATCCTTCTCAAGTGATTGGCGTGTAGACGCCGGCAAGACGCAAGCAAGACGCAAACCAGACCGCCCCTCTCCGGCATTCCCCGCCGCCGCTTGCCGTTTTTCCCCCCGTCCGATACAGCAACCGCGACCAGAAGCGAAGGCTGCACACCATGTCACCGGACCCGAAAATCCGTCGCCCCAAAGCCGAGGCCCCCAAGGGGTTCCGCGACTATTTCGGCGCGGAAGTGACGACGCGCAAGGCGATGCTCGACGCCATTGCCGAGGTCTACCAGCGCTACGGCTTTGACCCTCTTGAAACCAGCGCCGTGGAAACGGTCGAGGCGCTTGGCAAATTCCTGCCCGACATCGACCGCCCGAACGAGGGCGTCTTCGCCTGGCAGGACGAAGACGCCGACTGGCTGGCCCTGCGCTATGACCTGACCGCCCCCCTGGCCCGCGTCGCCGCCCAATACCGCAACGACCTGCCCAGCCCCTACCGCCGCTATGCGATGGGTCCGGTCTGGCGCAATGAGAAACCGGGGCCGGGGCGGTTTCGCCAATTCTATCAATGCGATGCGGATACGGTGGGTTCGGCGTCAGTGGCCGCCGATGCCGAGATTTGCGCCATGCTGGCGGATGCTTTGGAGGCGGTTGGGATCGAGCGGGGCGACTATCTGATCAAGGTCAACAACCGGAAGGTTTTGGATGGCATAATTGATGGTTTGAGACTCGAGGGCGCCCTACCCATTCAGAATTTTAAGCAGGCTCTAAGCATGAAGATGAGCGAGTTCCAGTTTGTCGAGCGAGACGCAATTCTCAGGACTATCGACAAATTTGACAAGGTGGGCAGGGAAGGAGTCTTAGAACTATTGACCGAAGGCAGAACTGATCAATCTGGAGCCAGAATTGAGGGCGTTGGTCTCAGGCTTAAAGATGCAATTAACATCGTTGCATTTATGGAATGTCGGGGCGCAGACAATCGGGAGACCATCGTCAATCTGCGGAAACTTATCACCTCCTCAGAAACCGGAATGGAGGGCGTGGATGAACTTGAGGCCATGGCAAACCTGCTGGAGACTCAAGGCTACGGCCCCGACCGCATCGTCATCGACCCCTCCGTCGTCCGTGGTCTCGGCTACTACACCGGCCCGGTGTTCGAGGCCGAACTGACCTTCGAAATCCTCGATGAAAAGGGCCGCAAGCGCCAGTTCGGCTCGGTCGCGGGCGGTGGCCGCTATGACGATCTGGTCAAGCGCTTCACCGGCCAATCGGTCCCCGCCACCGGCATTTCCATCGGCGTCGACCGCCTGCTGGCCGCTCTGAAAGCCAAGGGCCGCACCACCGCCGACAGTGCTGGTCCGGTTGTGATCACCGTGATGGACCGCGACCGGATGGCCGATTACATGGCGATGGCCAGCGAACTGCGGAATGCGGGCATCCGCGCCGAAGTCTACCTCGGCAACCCGAAGAACTTCGGTAACCAGTTGAAATACGCCGACAAACGCGCCTCCCCCATCGCGGTGATTCAAGGCGGCAAAGAGGTGGCGACCCAAACGGTCATCCTGAAAGACCTGATCCTCGGTGCCAAAATCGCGCAAAGCGCCACGCTGCAGGAATGGAAAGACCGCCCCGCCCAGCTTGAAATCCCCCGCGCCGACCTTGTCAGCGCAGTGCGCAAAATGCTGGACCAATGACCCAGAAAGCCGCCATCCGGGCCGAAGCCGAACGCCTGTTCGCCGCCTTCCAACGCGCGGGCGCTGTGCCGGTTGACGCTGATATCCTCTTGCCCGCCGAAACCCTGCTCGACCTCTACGGCGAGGACATCCGCGCCCGCGCCTACACCACCACCGACCCCTTGCACGGCGAGATGATGCTGCGCCCCGACTTCACCGTGCCCGTCGTGCAGGCCCATATGGCGCACGGTGCTGACCCGGCGCGCTATTGCTATCTGGGCGAGGTGTTTCGCAAGCAGGAGCATCTGGGCAACAAAGCCGCGGAATACCTGCAAGTCGGCTTCGAAATCTTTGACCGCGCCGCGCCAGAGCAGGCGGATGCCGAGGTTTTTGCGTTGTTTGCCGGTCTGTTGGCTCCGTTGAATGCCAAACCCGTCACCGGCGACATCGGGATTCTGATGGCCGCTGTCAGGGGCATGGATACCACCGACAGACGCAAAGCCGCGCTCCTGCGCCACATCTGGCGGCCCACCCGCTTCCGCGCCCTGCTTGACCGCTTTTCCGGCCGCGCCCCCCTGCCCGCCGCCCGCATCGCCCTTCTGGAAAAACTGGCCTCAGGCTCGCCAGATGCCCTGATGCAGGCCGCCGGGCCCCTGATCGGCCTTCGCGCCCCCGAAGACATCGCCGACCGCGCCGCTGCCCTGATGCTGGATGCGCGAGCCAAACCCATCGCCGCCCCTGAAGCCGCCCTGCTCTATGACCTGTTGACCCTGCAAGCCCCGGCCGAAGCTGCCTTGGCGCATCTCAAAGGCATCACCTTCCTGCTGCCCGCCATCGCGCCCGCCGTTGACCGCTTTGCCGCCCGCCTTGCCGCCCTGAAATCCCGTGGCGTCGATGTCGCCACCCTGCCGTTCGAGGCCAGCCTTGGCCGCACCTCGATGGAATATTACGACGGCTTCACCTTCAGTTTTCTGGCGGGCACCCTGCCGCCGATCGGGACAGGAGGCCGCTATGATGCGCTGACCGCTGTGCTGGGGCAGGGGCGGTCGATCCCGGCGGTGGGTGGCGTGATCCGCCCGGCTTTGCTGGCGCAACTCAAAGGCGGGAAGCCATGATCAAGATTGGCATCCCCTCCAAAGGTCGCCTGATGGAGCAGACCTTTGACTGGTTTTCGGACCACGGGCTGGCCATGCGGAAATCCGGCGGGGAACGCGAATATGCGGGCCGGGTCGATGGCGCAGAAGATGTGGAAATCGTTCTGCTTTCCTCCGGAGAGATCCCGCAGGAACTGGCCTCTGGCCGCATCGACCTCGGTGTCACGGGGTCGGACCTTGTGCGCGACAAGCTGGCCGATTGGGCGCGGCAGGTCAGCGAAGTGGCGGCTCTGGGCTTTGGCCATGCCGACCTGATCATCGCGGTGCCTGCCGCCTGGATTGACGTGGAGACGATTGACGACCTTGACGCCGCCGCCGCCGCCTTTCGCATCCGCCACGGCCACCGCCTGCGGATTGCCACCAAGTATCATCGGCTGGTGCGGGAATTCCTGACGCTGCAGGGCGTGGCGGATTACCAACTGGTCGACAGTCAGGGTGCCACCGAGGCGACGGTCAAGAACCTGACCGCCGAAGCCATTGCCGATATCACGTCCTCAGGGGAAACGCTCCGGGCCAACCACCTGAAACCGCTCAGCGACAGCCTGATTCTGCAATCACAGGCGACGCTGTTCCGTTCCAGCCGGTCGCGGGGGGGCGAGGCGGATGCGCTGCTGCAACGGCTGGGGCTTGGCCGCGTCTGACGGCGGCACCGGCGGTCAGCGCAGCCCGATCTCGGCCAGTGCCAGTGCCAGTGCAGCCGGCAGCACATCATCAAATGCCCGCGCCCGGCCCAGATCGGGCGGACTGTCCGCCGGGTCCAGATAGCGCCAGCCCTGAAACGGCCGCCGCAATGCGGCTTCGGTGCGGATGACCTCCGGTTCCATGATCAGGCCACAGCGCAAAATGCCGTCCGCACCTGCCACCCGTTCCAGTCGCAGGATGTGTTGACGACACAGGATGGATCCCTTGATCACCCAGTACAGTGACCCGCCATCGACGATTTCCGCCTCGCGCTTGGGCCAGTTCCGCGTGACATGTCGCCGCTCGCCGGTCGGAAACGGCGATGGGTGGGTCTGCTGCCAGTCCAGCAAATCCTCGACCGATTCTGCGCCGACGCAAAGTTTGAGGATGTTGAGCGCCACGATTCCCCCGAAGCTATGGGCCGTATCATAGACCGCTGCGGTCCGAGTTCAAGTTGACCCTAAGGGCGCAGGGGCGTATCTTGGGCCTTCCGGCTCTCGGAAACCCAAAGGTAGCGCGATGTCCCCCTTTTCCACTCCGATAGCCGAACAGATTTGGGACATGAAATATCGTTTCAAATCGGCAGACGGCACGCCGGTTGATACCTCGGTCGAGGATACCTGGCACCGGATCGCCCGTGCCCTGGCCACAACGGAAACCGACCCGGCGCAGTGGGAACCCCGTTTCTATGCCGCGCTGGAAGGCTTCAAATTCCTGCCTGCCGGGCGCATCACCGCAGGCGCGGGTACCGGGCGCTCGGTCACGTTGTTCAATTGCTTTGTCATGGGCACCATCCCCGACGATATGGGCGGCATCTTTGACGGGCTGAAAGAGGCCGCGCTGACCATGCAGCAGGGTGGCGGCATCGGCTATGATTTCTCGACGATCCGGCCCAAGGGGGCAGAGGTCAAGGGCGTCGCGGCGGACGCCTCCGGCCCGCTCAGTTTCATGGATGTCTGGGACGCGATGTGCCGCACCATCATGTCCGCCGGGTCGCGCCGGGGGGCGATGATGGCCACGATGTCATGCTCCCACCCCGATATCGAGGCGTTCATCGAAGCCAAGAAAGACCCCGCCCGCCTGCGGATGTTCAACCTGTCGGTGCTGGTGACCGACCCGTTCATGGCAGCGGTCAAGGCGGATGGCTCCTGGGAACTGGTCTTTGGCGGCAGGGTCTACAAAACCCTGCCCGCCCGCGATCTGTGGAACCGGATCATGCGCAACACCTATGATTTCGCCGAACCCGGCGTGATCTTCATCGACCGGATCAATGCGGCCAACAATCTGAATTACGTCGAGAAAATCTCGGCCACCAATCCTTGCGTGACGGGCGATACCTGGGTGGCGACCGACGCGGGCCTGCGTCAGGTCAACGATCTGGTGGGCCAACCCTTCACGGCTTTGGTCGATGGCAAAAGCTATGCCAGCGGCAAGCAAGGTTTTTTTGAAACGGGTGTGAAGCCGGTTCTTCGGCTCAGCACGGTTTGTGGGCGCACCCTTGGTCTGACTGGCGACCATCTGGTCCGGCGCGTCGCCGCCAAATCCCGGTGGCGGATCGAGACAGAGTGGACCAAGGCGGCGGACCTGAAAGTCGGCGATGAAGTCGTATTGCAGGATCACCGCGCCCTGCCGGTTGCCGACACACCCGGCGACGAACGGGGTTACCTTCTGGGCCTGCTGATCGGCGATGGGGTGATCCGGGACGACAAGGCGTTGATCTCGGTCTGGCCCGCGGCGCAATGTGCCGACGGCACCTGCCCGCCTGACGCCGTGATGATGCGCGTGGCGGCACTGTTGCAGGCCATGCCGCATCGGTCCGATTTCGCAGGCTGGCAACAAGTCGAGGGGCGCGGCGAATACCGCATCGGCACCGCCGCCTTGCGGACATTTGCCGCCCGCTACGGCCTGTCGCGCCGACACAAAACCCTGACAGCGGAAATCGAGGCGGCACCGCCCGGTTTCATCGCGGCGGTGCTGCGTGGGCTTTTCGATGCGGATGGCTCGGTTCAGGGCAGCCAGCTCAAAGGCGTTTCGCTGCGCCTCGCTCAAAGTGACCTGACTTTGTTGCAACGGGCGCAGCGTATGCTGCAACGGCTTGGGATCAATTCTGTCATTTACCCAGATCGGCGCCGTGCGGGATCGCGCCCTTTGCCCGATGGCTGTGGCGGGATCGCGGATTATCCGATCAAAGCGCAGCATGAACTGGTGATCGCGAACGACAATCTGCCGATCTTCGCCGACCGGATCGGATTGACCGATACCGACAAATGGGTTCGGCTGGCGAACGCATTGTCGGGCTATCGGCGCAACCTGAATCGCGAGCGGTTTACCGCAACCATCAGCACGGTCATACCCGATGGCGCGGCTCCTGTGTACGACGTGCAGATTCCCGGTGTGAATGCATTCGATGCGAACGGGCTTTACGTTCACAATTGCGGCGAACAGCCGCTGCCGCCCTACGGGGCTTGCCTGCTGGGCTCGATCAACCTGCCGACCCTTGTGACCGGCGCTTTCTCCAAAAAGGCGCGACTGGACGCCAGGGCGCTTGACGATCTCGTGCGCACCGCGATCCGCATGATGGACAACACGGTTGACGCCAGCCAGTTCCCCCTGCCGCAGCAGGCCGCCGAGGCGCGGGCCAAGCGGCGGATCGGCCTTGGCGTCACGGGTCTGGCCGATGCGCTGCTGATGATCGGCCTGCGCTATGGCTCCGAGGCGGCGGCGCGGCAGACCGAAGACTGGATGCACGCCATCGCCCGCGCGGCCTATTTGGCTTCTGTGGGTCTGGCGCAGGAAAAGGGCGCTTTTCCGCTGTTCGACGCCGAACCCTACCTTGCCTCCGGCACGATGCGCGGCATGGACGACGACATCCGCGCCGCGATCCGGCAGCACGGCATCCGCAACGCGCTCCTCACCTCTATCGCGCCCACCGGCACGATCAGCCTGTATGCCGGCAACGTGTCGTCGGGGATCGAGCCGGTCTTTGCCTATGCCTACACCCGCAAGGTGCTGCAAAAGGACGGCTCGCGCACCGAAGAAGCAGTCGTCGATTACGCCGTCCGCCTGTGGCGCGAAACCCACGGCGATGCAGCCTTGCCAGACCATTTCGTCAACGCCCAGACCCTGCCGCCGCTCGACCATGTCCGGATGCAGGCCGCGGCGCAGAAATGGGTGGACAGCAGCATTTCCAAAACCATCAACTGCCCGGAAGACATCAGCTTTGACGACTTCGCCCAGGTCTACATGGCCGCCTGGGATCAGGGCTGCAAAGGTTGCACCACCTACCGCCCCAATGCCGTGACAGGCTCGGTCCTGACCAACTCGGAAAAGGCCGACAAGCCCGCGCAGGCGGCACCGCCGACCGGGGGCGAGGTCGTCTACCTGTCTGACCCGCTCGACCGGCCTGCGGCATTGGAAGGCCAGACCTACAAGGTCAAATGGCCGGGGTCGGAGCACGCGCTCTACATCACCATCAACGACATCGTCATCGCCGGACATCGCCGCCCCTTCGAAGTCTTCATCAACTCCAAGAACATGGAACATTTTGCCTGGACCGTCGCCCTGACCCGCATGATCAGCGCCGTGTTCCGGCGTGGTGGCGATATCTCCTTTGTGGTCGAGGAACTCAAAGCGGTCTTCGACCCGCGCGGCGGCGCCTGGATGGAAGGGCGCTATATCCCCTCGATCCTGGCGGCCATCGGCGGGGTGATCGAGCGGCATCTGGTGGCAATCGGCTTCATCGCGGGCGAGGGCCTGGGCCTGAAATCCGACCCCAGGGCCGAACAGATTGCCATTGGCGACAGCCCGCGCGGGGTCGCCTGCCCGAATTGCGGCAGTTACGATTTGCGCATGATCGAGGGCTGCATGACCTGCGGTTCCTGCGGCCATTCGAAATGTGGGTGACTGTCTTGCGATACACGGGCCTTTCTGCGACCGCAAAAACACACATTCCCGCGACTTTCGGCGGCCTTATGGTGCGGCGGAATATTATTGCGTATGGTTTTCGCAAGTTTGGGGCCGATTTGGGAATGATATGATGGCAAAGTGGCTCCTGGCCGGAATTCTGTTTGCGACGACGCTGTCCCAACCGGTCCTGGCCGAACCTCGGCAGACGCTTGGCTGGGGGCGTATCTTTGACAACGACGCCCTGGGCGATCAAAAAGACCGTTGGCAAACCGGCTCTTACACGGTCAGTATGGTGCGGGGACCAAGCTGGTCGGGCGTGCTGCCCAGCCAGTTCGGGGAAATCCTTGAATTCCGGCTGTCAGTCAAAACCATCGCCCCCTCCAATCTGGCCTCACCCGACCATAAAGATCGGCGCTATGCCGGCACCCTGAGTTTCGGGCTGACCACGCATATGGACTGGCGCGGTTTCGAGACCAGTCTTGGGGCCGAACTGGACGTAACCGGGCCGCAAACCGGTATTGGCGGTTTCCAGACCTGGATCCACGATATCATGGGGCTGGCGAAGCCCAACCTTTCCAATCAGATCGGCAATGCGGTCTATCCCACTTTGCTGGCGGAAGTCGGGCGCAGCTTCCCGATTGGCAGCAACGTGACGCTGCGGCCGTTCATGGCGGCACAGGCCGGGGTCGAAACCTATGTTCGCGCTGGCGGCGACCTGGTGATTGGCAGTTTCGGCAAAGGTGCCCTGATGCTGCGTGACGGCACGACCGGACAACGCTACCGCGCCGTCAATGGCGACCATATTCCGGCGATGAGCTTTACCCTTGGCGGTGATGTCGCAAAGGTCTTTGACTCGGCCTATCTGCCATCGGGCGGCGCCGCGGTAGCCAGTGACACCCGGACGCGGATCCGGGCGGGGGTCCAGTGGCAAGGCGAACGCGCCTCGGCCTTTTACGGCATCACCTATCTCAGCCCAGAGTTCGACAGCCAGTCGCAAGGCCAGTTGGTCGGGTCACTCAACTTGAACTTGCGTTTCTAAGATATAATTGCAACGAATATGTTGCAGATTTGCAGTAGGCAGCAACGCGGTAAGTTGCTAACACTGCTGCACAATAAGAAACAAAACGAAACCAAACGAGCAGGCGAATACAGGCATGAAAACGGGCTCTCAGGGCACGTTCGTCATATCCTGGTCACAGACAGAAACAGACGGCTTCAAAGCCGCGCCCCTGAATGCTCTTGCGGTCGGTGCCACCTGGCGCTGGACTGGAGTGCCCGTGCGCGTGGACGGACCGCAGGCTGTTCTGGTTCTGAATGGGGCCGAGGGCATTACGAAGTTGCGCAGACATGCGGCACGCAAGGTGCGGCGGCTGATCGGCACTGCGATCGGCACCGGCCAGACGCAATCTGACGATTTCGACACGGCGCAGGATGCGCCCGATCAATCCTTTGCCGTGACGGATGGCCACCGGATCTACTGTGTGACGCTGATCACCGTGCCGGACACCGGTGCCTTGCTGTTGATGCTGGTGGGCGAAATTCCTGCCCCGGATCAGGATCTTTGGGTGACGCGGGTTGCCATCGCCGGGGCGTTTGGCGGCGGCGATGGCCGCGTCGCCGGCGGGGTGATCTGCTTTACCCCCGGCACCAGACTGGCCACCCCGGACGGTTTGCGCCTGATCCAGGACTTGCGGCCCGGTGACAGGGTGGAGACCCGCGACAATGGCGCGCAAGCCGTGCTGTGGACCGGCCATCGCCGGATGAGCGGTGCCCGGCTCTACGCCATGCCGCATCTGCGCCCGATCCGGTTTCGGGCGAATGCGGTGGGCCTGCACCGCCCGGATCAGGATTTGTGGGTCAGCCCGCAACACCGCATGCTGGTCCGCGGCGCGGCGGCTCAGGCGCTGTTCAATGCACCGGAAGTGTTGGTCGCCGCAGAAGACCTGATCAACGATCACTCGATCATGGTGGACTACACTCTGCGCGAAGTGACCTACGTGCATGTCCTACTGGGACATCACAACATCATCTGGGCCAATGGGCTGGAGACGGAAAGTTTCCACCCCGCCAACACCTCGCTCGACATGGTGGAGCCGGTACAGCGCGAAGGCTTGCTGGGTCTTTACCCCGATCTGGCCGCCAACCCGCATGCCTACGGCGACTACGCCCGCCGCAACCTGTCGGCATCCGAGGCGGCGATCCTGCGGCATGACATGGCGGCCTGACAGTGGAAAAATGTGATTCGCAGAACTTGGTTAATAGAATCCCGGCAGAAACGTCTCTCTGACGTGTAGAGACGCAAGAAAGACCCGGGCAAGACGCTGGCAAGACAGCCGATCTTGCACCAGGCCTGACATTAACAATGCGTTCTCAAGAGTTGACACCGCACGCCTCCCCTGTATAAGCCGCGCAGTCCCGGATGAGAGTCCGGGGCTTTTCATTGGTGTTGGTGGACTTCGCAAGAAGAACCCTGTCAGACCGCAAGGTCAAAGGACAACGCCCTTCCTGGGCCTATCGGATTTCCGAAAAAGCCAGCAAATTGAAGGAGATCAGCCGTGACCAAACGCACGTCTGCCAAGTACAAGATTGACCGCCGCATGGGCGAAAACATCTGGGGCCGCCCGAAATCCCCGGTGAACAAGCGCGAATACGGCCCCGGCCAGCACGGCCAGCGCCGCAAGAACAAGCTGTCCGACTTCGGCACCCAACTGCGCGCCAAGCAGAAACTGAAGGGGTATTACGGCGACCTGACCGAAAAGCAGTTCCGCAAAATCTACGCCGACGCCGAACGCCAACGCGGCGACACCGGCGAAGCTCTGGTAGGTTTGCTGGAACGCCGTCTAGATGCAGTGGTCTACCGC
>JAYUGA010000297.1:0-8801 GCA_043738565.1 Rhodobacterales bacterium | reverse complement strand
TTGCCGATGGCTTTGCCGCAGGGGCCAAGCGCGCCGTGGATGCTGGGGCAGACGGGGTCGAGGTGCATGGTGCCAACGGCTATCTGCTGTGGCAGTTCATCAACCCCAAGACCAACCTGCGCACGGATGAGTTTGGCGGATCACCCGTAAACAACATCCGTTTCGCCAAGCTGGTGGGCGAGAAGGTGCGTGCCGCCATCGGCCCCGACAAGCTGATTGTCCTGCGCCTGTCACAGGATGGCGTGGATGATTTCGTAGGCGCCTGGCCCGGTACCGCCTATGCCGAGGCGATTGGGGCGGCCCTGAAAGGTTCCGCCTATGACGCCCTGCATTGGTCCAGCTTCAATTACCTGGATAACCGTCAGGCCGACGATGCTACCCCGATGCCCACTGTGCTGCGCAAAGCGTCTGGCCTGCCGATGATCACCAATGGCGGCATTGCCGACGGCCCGCAGGCCGAGGCTGCCCTCTGCAGTGGCGCGGCCGACATGGTGGCCATCGGTCGCCCTATCTTCGCCCAGCCTGACTGGCCCTATATCGTCCGCTCTGGCGTGCCCTATGACTGGGCGCCGTTTGACCGCAAATACGTGGTCCGCCCGCCACTTGACTACGGCATCGCCTACCCCTTGGCGCTGACCGACCCGCAGTGGCCCATTATCTGAACAACTAAGGAGGAAACCCTCATGGCTAAAAAGATTTACTGCGCCTTTGGCACCGACATCGACTCGGTCGCTGGCTGGATCGGCTCCTACGGCGGCGGAGACTCGCCGTCTGACATCCAGCGCGGCATCTTCGCCACCGAAGTCGGCGTGCCGCGCCTGCTGCGCCTGTTCAAGAAATACGGCCTGAAGACCTCGTTCTTCATCCCCGGCCACAGCCTGGAGACTTTCCCGAAAGAGATGGAGATGATCGTCAAGGACGGTCACGAGGTTGGCGCGCACGGCTATCTGCACGAAAACCCCATTGCCATGACGCCGACACAGGAAGAAGACGTTCTGGTCAAGTCGATCGAGCTGATCAAAGGCCTGACCGGCAAGGCCCCGCGCGGCTATGTGGCGCCGTGGTGGGAGATGTCGAACTCGACCGCTGCCCTGCTGCTGAAGCACGGCTTCACCTATGACCACAGCCAAGGCTACCGCGACTTCCAACCCTTCTATGCCAAAGTGGGCGACAGCTGGAACGTGATCGACTATTCCAAGTCGGCCAAGGACTGGATGCACCCCCTGAAGCACGGCAAGGAAATCGACCTCGTCGATATCGCGGCCAACTGGTATGTCGACGACCTGCCGCCGATGATGTTCATGAAGAAGGCCCCGAACAGCCACGGCTTCGTCAATCCGCGCGACATTGAGGAAATGTGGCGCGACCAGTTCGACTGGGTTTACCGTGAGATGGAGTATGGTGTTTTCGCCTTCACCATTCACCCCGACGTGGCCGGCCGCCCGCAGGTTCTGCTGATGCTGGAACGCCTGATCGAGTATATCTCCAAGCATTCCGGCGTCGAATGGGCCCCGTTCGAGACGATTGCCGACGACTTCCGCAAGCGCTTCCCCTTCGCCGGTGCTGCGCGCCCCGAAGTGATCTGATAAAAACGGTGGGTGTCGGGCGACCGGCACCTGCATTCCGAAAGGGCCCAAGATGTGCAACGCCTGCGGTAATCCTTCGGTGCCCGGTCACTGGACCGAGGCTGGCGCTGACACGCCCGGCGACCGCCTGCGTGCGCGTTTTCACCGGGCTGGCCTGCTGGACAAGGTGCTGCGGCCCTATGGCCTGACCGCACATGATGGCGGCATGGTGCCCGGCATCCAGATGGGCACCTTGTCGGGCAACCAGACCATCGTGCCTGACCTCGGGTCGCTTTGGGCTGAGGCTGAACGCATGCTGGGCCACCCGATTGACCCTTTGGACCCAGCATTCCTGAATGACGACTGACTTTGCAGATGGCCGGATGCGGCTGACGGTGCTGGGTGGCTATCTCGGGTCAGGCAAGACCACTTGGCTGCGCCACCAGTTGCATGTTGGCAGCTTTGGCCCCGTGCATGTCGTGGTGAACGAGGCGGCTGAGACGGCGGTGGATGATGCGCTACTGGGCGCGGCTTCTGGCCTGACCCTGCTGGCCGGAGGATGCTGCTGCTGCACCGGCAAGGCCGACCTGATCCGCGCCTTGCGTGACCTGTGCGACCAGCGCAGCCGGATTTCCTCTGACGCAGCCCGCCTGCAAAGAATCGTGCTGGAAACCAGCGGTTTGGCCGACCCCGGCGCTATTGTGGCTGCGATCCAAGGGGATCCGGTTCTTGTCAGCCACATCGTCATTGATGATACCATCGTCGTCGTCGACGCTCTGCACGGTCTGGCCCAGCTGCAGACTGAACCCTTGGGCCGCCGCCAGATCGGTGCCGCGGATCGGCTGATCCTGTCCAAATGCGATGCGGTGGACCCCGCCACGCTAACCCTGCTGCGCGCCACCCTGCGCAATCTGAACCCCACCGCCCCGCAATCCGCCGCAGTTCTGGGTGAGGCCATCGCCCTGCCTGATTTGCCCGCAGGGGCCGCGGCACCCGCCTTGGCTCCCCTTACCGACGAGGATACGCGCGGCGCGATCTTCCCCACCCGCCTGATCATTGACCCCGACATTGACTGGGCTGCCTTCGCCCTGTGGCTGTCGGCCCTGCTGCATGCGCGCGGCAATGATCTTGTCCGGGTGAAAGGCGTTCTACGCACACCAGCCGGGCGCCTGTTGCTGCAAACCGTACGTAAAGTGGTGCAGTCCCCCGAAATCCTTCCCGAACGCTCCGGCCCGGGTGAGGACAATACCATTGTCTTTCTAGGCCGCAGTTTCCGGCCAGAGGACTTGCAGAAATCCCTTCGCCGATTTTCCAGCAAGGCCATCGTTTCCGAAAGTCCGTAACCACGTGTGATCAGCAGCAAGATGAGAAAGGGTAGCCAAACGAACACAGTATCGTGCTCGGCCCTTCCTTAGAGTGAAGCACCTTGGCCAATTAACGGCAGAACGTAAGCGATGTGAACCACGATCCGACATCAAAAGCGACCAAGAAATCTTGCGGCTCTGGCGGAACTATTCCGGCAGATTTTTCAGCACTGAACTACGCCCAAAGCATTCCGATTGGATGCGTTGTCAGAATGTTCATTGCGGCCCCGAAGTGACCCGCCTGAAAGGAATGTTTTACGGGTTATTTGGGGGGTCAAATCCTGTGTGGCCTCCTTCTTCTTTCCGACGGCTGCTGCGCAGGGCCGTGAACCGGAAGCTATCGTTTCCGGTCTCCAGGATGTGGCAGCGCTGGATCAGACGATCTAGCTGTGCGGTTGCCGTCTTGGCGTCGCCAAAGGCGCTCGCCCATTCGATATTCGATGAAGTTGAGGTTGGTGTCGATGCCGCCGCGGGGTAAGCGGCGTCTGCGGTCCATTGATTTTTTGATTGCGATCACCGGTTTTGGCGGCGGAACTTGGGCTGATGAGCTCGTCGGCGAGTTCCGGACGAGCTCATTGTGAGGTTTTGGTCGGCACGAGATGTGCCCACGGCATCAAGACGTCGATGTCCTTTTCGAGGTGACCGTTGGCCAGCCTGGTGAAGAGCTCACGCAGGTAGGCGTAAGGTTCGACGCCGTTCATTTTGCAGGTGCCGATGAGGCTGGCAAAGCGGGCCCAGTTGCGGCCGCCTTCGTCGTGTCCGGCAAAGAGCGCATTGCGGCGGTTCATGGCCGGGCTTCGGATCGCGTTTTCGACGAGGTTCGAGTCCATGTCGACTTTTCCATCTTCGAGGATTGAAGGGGACCGTGGCGCCAGTGGCGCCGCGTAAGCCCCGGAAACCGGAAGCCGTTCTGGCGTTTCAGCATATAGGCCATGGCTTCGCCCAGATCGGATTTGCGCGAGGGCTGCCTGCGCGGCAAGCCATGCGAAGAACGTGTTGGCCAGCGGGAGGGACAGGGTCTGCCGGGCTTGGCGGCGCTGGTCGGAGTCGGAGCCCCGGATGGAATCCTCGACCTTGTAGAGGGCTGCAATGCGCAACAGCGCCTCGTCCACAATGGGCGACCCCTTCTTGGGCATGGTGGCGATCAGTTTTCTGCGTCCATGTGCCCAACAGAAGGCCAGCTTCAAGGGCTTGCCGTCCTTGCGGTCCGGCTTCGCCAGATGGCTGTAGCCGCCATAGGCATCAACCTGGATGGTGCCGTCGAAGCCCGTCAGGATTTCGTCGGCATATTCGCCCTTTCGGCCGGGATGGTAGTGGAACACGACGCCCGGCGAAGCAGGCCCATTCCAGCCCCGGTCATCGCGCAGCACGGCCCAGAGATAGCCGGTTTTCGTCCGGCCTCGCCCAGGATCAAGAACCGGAGCTGTGGTTTCGTCGACATAGAGGCGTGAACTGCCGGTCTTCAGCAGCACGGCCATGCGATCCACAACCGGCGCAATCAAGGCACCCGTGCGACCCATCCAGTCGGCCAGCACCGATCGCTCGATCGGCGCCCCAAGCCGGGCCATGGCCACAGCCTGCCGGTTCAGCGGCATATGCTCGGAATGCTTGGAAATGGCGATCTGGGCCAGGAGCGCCTCGGTCGGCCAACTGCCCTCCAGCAGGTGAGCCGGGGCTCTGGCCTGCACCACCCCGGTCCGCCCTTTGGGGCAGGCATATTTCGGGCGGATCGTGACAATGACTTGATAGCGGGCGGGGATGAAGTCGAGGCGTTCCGTCCGGTCTTCACCGATCTGGACCATGTCGCCACAGCCGCAGGGGCAGGCGATGCTTTGGGGTTCTATGACGCGCTCCACACGTGGCAGGTACTCGGGCGGAGCCCGTGCTTTGCGCGGGGCACGCGGGGCGGCCTTGTCCGGATCGGCCGCACTGGCATCGATCTTGTCCTCGACGGCGGCAATCTGCGCCTGTGTCTCGGCGATGGCCGTCTCAAGATCCTCCAGCGCCAGTTCCAGTTGCACGGGGTCCAGCTTTTCCGATTTCGGCCCGAACTTGGCCTGCCGGTATTGGCCGACTTGCCCCTCCAGCTTCTCGATCAGATCCTTCAACCCGACGATGAAGGCCTCTTTCTCAGCCACGACCGCCTGTTCATACTGGCGGGCCGCGCGCTCGACCGACGCCTCGAACCGGGCGGCATCCAGCGCCGCCGACTGCGCGGCAAAGGCCTTCACCACCTGGGGCGGAAGGTCCGGAAACTGGCTGAGATCGAAGGATTGCGACATGCGGCTTCATAGCCGATCCGAAGCGTAAATCCCAACAAAGCAACACCAAAACAGATGCCTCCCGTCATCCCGCCGCAGCTGGTGGCGGCACCCGTTGCGCCACAACACGCCGCCAATCCAGCCCCTCGGACAGGGCCTCAAACTGAGCCCGCGACAGCCGCATCGTCCCCTCCTGAACCTTAGGCCAAGCAAAGCCGCCCTGTTCCAATACCTTGTAAATCAGCACCTTGCCGGTGCCGTCCCAGACAAGGATCTTCAATCTGTCCCCACGCTTGGACCGGAATATCGCCGTGATCCCGCAATGCGGATCAAGCTTCAATTCAGTCTGCACCATCAGCGCCAAAGCCTGATGGCCACAGCGGAAGTCGACAGGCCGGGTCGCAATCAGGATCGGCAGCCGCTGACCGGCGACAATCATGAATTGCCCTGCAAAGCCCGCACCAAAGCTGCCACGCGCTCCACAGCCACATCGCCCGGAACGCTAACCACAACGCCGGAGCCAAGCTCCACCGTCATGATCCCGACGGACACCTCGGCCTTAGGAGCGGGCCGGGCAGATGCTTGGTCACAGCCGCCACCTCCGGCTCCGGCATGACTGCCACCGGAACGAAAGCGGGTCCGCCAAGCCCTTCCTTCTGCACCGACAGCGCCGGCAATATGTCCAGCGGCATGCTCAAGCGACCTTCCCGAGCCTGCCGCCGCCAATCCGAAGGCTGATGAGAAACAACCCCGTGCCGCCGCGCGACATCCATCACCCGCGCGCCGGGCTGAAAGCTCTCAGCCACAATCCGCGCCTTCAGATCCAAAGGCCAACGCCGGTTGCCACGCCGAGGTTCAACCACCTCGCACCGACCCACAAACCCGTCCCCACCATCCGCCATGCCAACCTCCGTATGCTTCGAACGACCTTCTGGCAGCACCATCGAAGTTCAGAAATACACCAATTCAATGGGAAAGAGACGGCGCTTACGCTCCGGTGGCAAAGGCGCGGTCTGAACCGGTGAGGACGAAGGCCGATACTTGGTCATCGGCCCCCATCGTATCGACATCCTCGGCAATTTCGCGGGCCAACTCGGCGGTGAGGGCGTCTAGCGCCTGCGGCCGGTTCAGCGTGATCAGGCCGACGCCGTTTTCGATCTGGGTGAGGATGGTCTGATTGGTCATGGGGTGCCTCAGGCGACGGAGATGACGATTTTTCCCCGCCGGTCGGGGTGTTCGAGCCGGTCAAAGGCGGCGGGGACCTGATCCAGCGGGAAGGTGCTGTCGACATGGGGCTGCAAAGCGCCGCCTTCGAAGGCACTGACAAGGCAGTGGAATTCGTCCATGCGCCCGGATGGAGCCGTGGTGTCGCTTTGCCCTTAAAGGGGTTCTGCCTCACTTTGTGTGGCGAAGCTATCCTGTGACCTGGGCACTCAGGAGGGATAGTCATGAATTCCAAGAAGCATTGGGCTCCACGGAGCGGCGTGACGGTCCATCGCATTGCACGAAATGGCTCAGCCGGTTGGGTCGTGTTCTGCTTGCTGGTTCAGGAGGGCATCTGCCCAATCTGCCGGTCGCGTTCGCAAAGACGCCACGGGTGGCGGCATAGGCGGCTTCAGGATTTCCCTACGCACGGTGAAGCTGTCACCGTGGAACTTCGCGTTTGTCGCTGGCGATGTACATCCGCGGGCTGTCGCCGCGTCACGTTTTCCGACCAGGTACCGTCGGTTGCATTTCCCTATGCTCGTCGTACTTCGCGCGCGGCACGGATCGCCAGCCACTTGGGCCATGCAGCGGGAGGGCGACCAGCTGAGCGGCTTATGCATCGGTTGGGCATTCCGGTCAGAGACGACACGATATTGCGCCATCTTAAGCGCGACGCCCGGAACAATGTCCCACGAGCTAGGATCATCGGGCTTGATGACTGGAGTTGGCGGACATCAACACAGTATGCAACGGTCATCGTCGATCTCGAACGGTGCACTGTTGTCGATATTCCGGAGGATCGCGATGTGGCGAGCTGTACGGAATGGTTGCGACGCCATCCTACCATCGAAATCATAAGCAGCGACCGTTGTGGCCTCTACGCACAGACCGCCCGCCAAGGGGCTCCGCAGGCGTTGCAGGTGCCAGACCGGTTTCATCTTGTTCAAAACCTTCGCATGGAGATCGAAGGTAAGCGATGGGGTGGACGCCCCTCGGCGGTATCGATGTGCCAAGATAGTGGGTGTTGAAGAACCGCTACGGAGGGGAGCGTCCATGGGAGAGGTTAGCATTATCGGCCTGGATTTGGCGAAGAACGTGTTCCAGGCGCACGGCGCAGGGGCAGACGGATCGGTGGTGTTCCGCCGCAAGCTGTCGCGCGCGCAGCTGCTGAAGTTCATGGCCATGCAGCCGCCCTGCGTGGTGGCGATGGAGGTCCGCGCCAGTTCGCATCACTGGGGTCGAGCAATCGGCGATCTCGGCCACGAGGTCCAGCTGATCCCGCCGGCCTACGTGAAGCCGTTCGTGAAGCGGCAGAAGAACGACATGGCGGATGCCGAGGCGATCGCCGAGGCTGCGTCAAGGCCGGCCATGCGTTTCGTCGCCGTGAAGAGCGAAGCACAGCAGGAGGCGGCGATGGCTTGCCGGACCCGCGACCTTTTGGTTCGCCAGCCCACGCAGACGATCAATGCGCTGCGTGCCCATCTGGCCGAGCAGGGCATCGTTGCTACCACCGGCCCGGCACATGTCAGGCGCCTCGCAGCCATCATCGATGGGGGTGAGGACCTGCTGCCTGCGGTGGTGCGCGACCTCGCACGCCCTCTCCTGGGCCAGATCTCCGGGCTGGCTGAGAAGATCGCGGGCTTTGATGCCGAGCTCCGCCGACGTGTGACCGCTGACGAATCGGCACGACGGCTGACAACGATCCCGGGAGTGGGCGCGGTGACCGCGGCGGCGATCACCACCTTCGCGCCGCCGATGGAGACATTCTCGAAGGGCCGGGACATCGCCGCCTGGGTCGGCCTGACGCCGCGACAACATTCGAGCGGGGGCAAGGACCGGCTGGGCCGAACCTCGAAAATGGGCCAACGCGACATCCGACGGTTGCTGATCGTCAGTGCCGTCGCGGTGGTGCGATGGGCGGCACGCAAGGACGCGGCTGAGGACTCATGGCTCTCGCGAATGCTGGCGCGCAAGCCACAGATGTTGGTCGCGGTGGCGCTGGCCAACCGCATGGCGCGCACGGCCTGGGCGATGCTGCGCAAGGGAGAGGATTACAGGGATCCGGCGATGGCGACCGCATAAGTCGGCGTCGCCGGGTTGTCGCCAGGATGTGAGAGGGGCGAGGGAACGTAAGGGCAGACGGTCAAGAGACCGGGTCGGGGAAACCAGCATTCCGGACGGAGCGCCATCGAGCGCGGGTTAGCGAATTGGCCCTGACCTGCATATCTCCATGCAGGCCCGCGGCGCATGACAGGGAGCTATGCCCGAAAGTTGGTGACGGTCTGATCAGGCGACTTTGATTTCGTGCTTGATCCCGTCGCGGAATTCAATCCCCTCGATGATTTCGGGCAGGCGGTTTTGCCCGTCGAGTTTGCGCCATTTCTGCTTGGCTGACAGCATCAACC
>JAYUGA010000296.1:0-8811 GCA_043738565.1 Rhodobacterales bacterium | reverse complement strand
TCAGGTCGCAGGCGCGAATGCCAAGGGCCTTGCCGGCCGCATCCATGCAGGCCATTTCGATGGCCGCATGCAACTGGGCTCGGGCGTTGTAAAGGCTGCCGACCGGATTCATGATCTTCCAGCGCAACTGCTCCAGCTGCAGCGGGTCATGACCCAGAAGATAGGGCTTCAGCCCCAGGATCGAGGCTTCGGCCGAGGCCCCGCCACCGCCCATCTCGCCCAGGCCCACGACACCATTGTCGCAGATAACCTCGACAATTGTGCGGATGAACCGTCCCCAATGGGCGCCGTTGGCATGGCGCAAGGGGGCCTCCAGCGGCACTGAAACCGTGGTGGCGCGCAGATCGACGATCTTCATGTTGGCTCTCCGAACCGATGGGCTGGGACGCCACTGACACCGGGGTCCAGCGCGAAAAGGGCTCCTTCCTGCGGGTTTTCGGCCAGGTGTTCGGGCGTCATGGTGAACCGGGCCGAGGTGACGTAAAGCGTGGAAAGGTTCGCGCCGCCAAAGCAACAACTGGTCGGCCAGGTGCAGGGAAGTTCGACGATAGTTTCGACTTTTCCGTCCGGGTTGGTGCAGGTCAGGCAAGCCCCGCCCGCCACGCGGGCCGTCCACAATCGCCCTTCGGCGTCCAGACAGGACCCGTCGGGAAGACCACGCGGAAACCCTGACTGCAAGGTCTTGCGCCCGTGGAGCGTGCCATCGACACCAATCCGGTAGGCGTAGATCGAGTTGGTCAGCGTGTCGGCCGTCAACAACCCGCCGGACCGGGGAAAAGCCAGAGTATTGGTGATGCCGAACAGGTCATCGGTGACCCGCATCACCGTTCCATCAGGCGGACAGCGATAGAGGCTGCCGGTTGCGCGCGGGATATCGCGCGGGCTGTCATCATCGTTGATGTTATTGAGCATGGTGCCAACCCAGAACGCACCGTCCGGGCCAACCACCCCTTCGTTCAGGCGGTTGTCCGGGCGGTCGGGCTCGACTTCAAGCAGCGGAATCGGCTCGCCCTGCCAGTCCCACATGCAGACGTGCCGCTCCATCCCCAGGATGGCCCCGCCATCGGCGCGCAACCCAATTGAGGTTGGCCGCCCCTTGACCGGCCAAAGATGATGACGGCCGGATGCCGGATCGAACGCATGGATGCGGCGGCCGATGATATCGACCCAGATCAACCGTTTGCGGCTACCGTCCCAGACAGCACTTTCCCCCACGATATCGCAGGCTGCAATGACCAGTTGAACGTCCATATCTGCCCCCAAACGAATCCGTTGACAGGCAGGATGAGCGACAGCTAAATGCATTTCAAGCAAAACCTGTCATACAGGTTCGAGGGCCGGTTTGGAACACGTCAGCAACTTGGGCTTGGTCGGGGATGCCATCGGGGCTATTTCGCGGCATATCCGCGAAAAGGACCTGATGCCGGGCGACAAACTGCCGTCCGAGGCGCTTTTGTCGAAAGAGTTGAACGTGTCGCGGACTGTCGTGCGCGAGGCGTTTCGGTCCCTCGCGGCGATGCGGATCATCGAACTGGCGACCGGCAAACGGGCGACGGTCGCGCAGATCGACCATGGCGCAATGTCGCTGATGATCGAACACGGCGTGCATACTGACCAGATCAACATCCAGCAGATCTATGACGTCCGCCGCACCATCGAGACGCGGATCGTGACGCTGGCCGCGATCTGTCGCAGTGATGCCGAAGCGGCCGAGATCCTTGAGCTTGCTGAAAAGATGCGCGGCAGCACCGCCAACCCGGCCGCGTTGATGGAGCATGATCTGGCATTTCACACCGCCTTGGCCCGTGCGTCGCGCAACCCGGTCTACTCGCTGCTGATTGGCGCGTTTCAGGGCATCACCCGCCAGACCTGGCCTTTCGGCTGGAAAAGCCGCCCCACGCAAGAAGCGCGCGATCTAATGGTGGCGACCCATATTGAGATCGCCGAAGCCGTCGCTGCCAGCGACCCGCAAAAGGCCACAGCGGCGATGTCTTTGCATTTCGACGAAAGTGTCCGGGCATTGCTGACAGCAGGGCTGTCATGAAGATCACCGCCCTTGAAACCATCCGCGTCGCCGAACGGCCCAATTTGTTGTGGCTGAAGGTGCATACGGATGCCGGGCTTTCCGGCCTCGGCGAAACTTTCTTCGGCGCGGCCACGGTCGAGGCCCATGTCCACGAATACATTGCCCCCCGTGTGATTGGTCGAGACCCGCTTGAGATCGACCGTCTGGCCGCTGATCTGGTGGGCTATCTGGGCTTTCGGTCCTCCGGGGCCGAGATGCGGGGCAACTCGGCCCTTGACATCGCTTTGTGGGACCTGTTCGGCAAGGCGATGAACCAGCCGATTGCACAGTTGCTAGGTGGCTTCACGCGGCGCGAGATCCGCACTTACAACACCTGCGCGGGAACTGAGTATGTGAAAAAGTCCTCTGGTCAGGTGACGGCCAATTACGGCATCAGCACCGGTGCTGACTACGACGACCTGAACGGCTTTATGACCCATGCGGATGAACTGGCCCATTCCCTGCTGGAAGAGGGCATCACGGCGATGAAGATCTGGCCGTTCGACCAGGCGGCCGAAGCCACACGCGGGCAATACATCTCGAGTCATGATCTGCGCAAGGCGCTGGAACCGTTCGAAAAGATCAGGCGCGCAGTCGGTGACCGGATCGACATCATGGTCGAATTTCACTCGATGTGGCAACTTTTGCCTGCGATGCAGATTGCCAAGGCGCTGGCACCTTATCAGACGTTCTGGCACGAAGATCCGATCAAGATGGACAGTCTGTCGAGCCTGAAACGCTATGCCGAGGTGTCGCCCGCACCTATCTCGGCCTCCGAGACGCTCGCCACCCGCTGGGGATTCCGCGACCTGCTGGAGACTGGGGCGGCAGGCGTAGTGATGCTGGACCTTTCGTGGTGTGGCGGGTTGTCCGAGGCGCGCAAGATTGCATCGATGACCGAGGCCTGGCATCTGCCGATAGCCCCGCATGACTGTACGGGGCCGGTCGTGCTGTGCGCAAGCACGCATCTGTCGCTGAACGCGCCCAATGCTCTGGTCCAGGAAAGTGTCCGCGCCTTCTACCGGACCTGGTACCGCGATCTGGTCACGGCGTTGCCCGAGGTCAAAGGCGGCATGATCACCGTTCCGCCCGGCGCGGGTCTTGGGATGGACCTTCATCCCGACCTGGATCGGGTCTTCACCACGTCGCGAAAGTTTTCCGACGCAACCACGGTCTGAGACGGCCGAAACCTGCTTCAAGGGAGGAGCATAACATGAAGAAACTCAAGGGACTGGCCATCGCGGCCTTGCTGTCCACAGTCTCGACGACTGCCTTCGCGCAAGACCCGCTGGACATTGTGTTCACTGTCCATTCTGGCGCATCCAACACCTTCTGGCAGGCGGTGCAGAAGGGCTATGAAGATGCCTGTGCCAAGGTCGCGGCCAACTGCCAGATGGTCTATGTGCAGACCGACGGCTCGATCCCCGAGCAGGTCGCCAATATGGAGGCAGCCATTGCCCGCAAGCCGGATGCGCTGATCACCTCCATCGTGGACAATACTGCCTTCGACGATGTGATCCAGCGCGCCCGTGACGCCGGGATCGTGGTCATCGCGTCGAACGTGGACGATCTGGAAGGCGCAGCTGGCAATGCCCGTCAGGCCTTCATCGGTCAGGGGTTCGAGCCTGCCGGGTATGGGCTTGCGCGCGCCCAATGGGCCAACATGCCGAAGGACGGCGATCTGCACATTCTTGTCGGCGTCTCGGGTCCCGGTCAGAACTGGTCCGAAACGCGCGCACTTGGTGTGACGAACTTCCTGGATGAGATGATCAAAGCCAATCCCGACCGCAAGATCACTTATGAAAAGATCGACTCCGGCACCGACCTTGCGATCACCGCTGACCGGGTTGGCGCCTACCTGAACGCCCATCCTGAAACCAACGCCTATTTCGACACCGGGTTCTGGCATGCAGGGGTTGCGGGCGTGCTGCGCGACAAGGGCGTGCCACCCGGCAAAGTCCTGCTGGCTGGTTTTGACCTTGTGCCGGTGGTGCTGGACGAAATGGATTCCGGATACATCCAGGTCGAGGTTGACCAACAGCCCTATGAGCAGGGCTTCTTGCCGGTGATGATGGTCTATCTGGCGAAGACCGTCGGCCTTGCTCCGGTCAACATCAACACCGGCGAGGCGCTGGTCTATCCCAAAGACGTTGCCGCAGTGCGCGCGTTGTCGGAAAAAGGCCTGCGCTGACGGTCTGAACCCAGCCGACGCGGGTCCGGCCCCGCGTCGGCTCTTTCATCGAAATGGAGATGCACGCCGCATGAGACGCCTGTTCAAACTCTCTTTGCAAAAACCCGAACTGGTCGGCGCGCTCTTGATGATCGTGCTTGTCACACTGTTCCAGATCAAGTCGGGCAATGTGTTTCTGACCAAAGACAATATTCGTGGCATTCTTGGTCTGTTGCCCGAAACGGCTCTTGTTGCCGTCGGTGTAACGCTTCTGATGATCTGCGGCGAATTCGATCTTTCGGTTGGATCTGTTTTTGCCTTTATGCCCATGACGATGGCGGTGCTGGTCGTGGGCGGGTGGCCATTCTGGATCGCGGTTGCTGCGGGTCTGGCTGTTTGCGCAGTTATCGGCTTCCTGAACGGCTGGATAACCAGTCGCTTCGATATTCCATCGTTCATCACGACACTCGGAATGCTGTACATGGCGCGCTCTCTGACGGTCGTTGTGTCGGGTGGGTTCCCGCCCCGGATTCGCCCCGGCGAAGTGCCAAGCTGGATCTTTGTCGGTTTTGTCGATGATGGCGGATTGATCCGTGCCTCGGTTCTGTGGTTTGCCGGAATAGCGATCTTGATCAGCCTGCTTTTGGCACGCACAAATTTCGGAAACTGGGTCCGGGCAACGGGTGGCTTCTTGCCTGCGGCAGCCGCAATGGGCATTCCGACAGGCCGGGTCAAGATTGCCTGTTTCATGATTTGCTCAGTCCTCGCGGGATTTGCCGGGATGATTCAGTCATTGCGACTGAACTCCTTTCTTCCTTCGATCGGCGAAGGGATGGAGCTTCAGGCCGTGACCTCAGCGGTGATTGGCGGCACATCGCTTGCGGGCGGCGTCGGCTCGATCGTTGGAGGGCTGATCGGTGCTACGCTGATCCGGGTGATCGACAACGGCATGGTAATGTCGCAGGTCAACTCCAACTGGTTCAAGTTCGCCATCGGCGCATTGACCATCTTTGCGGTCGTCGGCAACGCTTGGCTCAGACGCCGCGGCCGGTCCATGAAGGTGGAGACAGACAAATGACGACAGCCATCATCGAGACCCGCAATCTGCACAAATGGTACTCGGGCGTGCATGCGCTGAAGGGCGTAAACCTCAAGGTTGAGCGCGGCGAAGCGCTTGGTCTGGTTGGCGATAACGGGGCCGGCAAGTCGACCCTGATCAACATCCTTTCTGGTCTGCATCATCAGGACCAGGGCGAAATCCTGATCGAGGGACAGCGGGCCGAAATCCACAATCCCAAAGACGCCATGAAGCTGGGGATCGAGACGATCTATCAATACAACTCGATGGTCCCGCTCATGTCGATCTCACGCAATGTGTTCATTGGGCGCGAGCCGCTCAAATGGTCCATCGGCGGCATCGGCGTTCTGGACGAACGCCGGATGCGCGAGGAATCGGTCAAGGCCATCGCCGATGTGGACCTGCATCTGCGTTCTCCCGACGCGCTTGTGGGCGAGTTGTCAGGCGGCCAACGGCAAGGCGTTGCGATTGCCCGTGCCATGCATTTCAAGTCCAAAGTCATGATCCTTGACGAACCAACCAACCACTTGTCCGTCAAGGAAACCGCCAAGGTGATCGGCTTTGTCAAAGGGCTGAAGGCGCAAGGTGTCACAACGATCTTCATCAGCCACAACATGCACCACGTCTTTGCCTGTTGTGACCGGATCGTCGCGATGGCGCTGGGCAAGGTCGTACTGGACAAGCCCGCGGCGGAAACTTCGATCGAGGAAGTCTCGGCGCTTTTGTGACACGATGGGCATGATGAATATGAACGGGCTGCATGCATTGATCACGGGTGGCCTTGGCTCAATCGGAGCCGCGTTTGCAGATTGCTTTGCCGCTGCTGGTGCCAAAGTCACGATCCTGGACCGACCAGAGGCGACACCGCCAGCCGCGCATGGCTGGCTGGGGGTCGATCTGAACAACCTTGCGGCGGCGCAGACCCGCGTTGCCGCCGCCGGGCCTTTCGACATCCTGATCAACAATGCAGCGCTGATCATCAACAAGCCGTTCGAGGACTTCAGCATCGAGGAATACGAAACCCAGCTGCGAGTGAACTCCGCCGCGGCCTTTGCTCTGGCCCGCGCCTGCGTGCCGGGGATGAAGGTCAAAAGGTGGGGGCGGATCATCAACCTGACCTCGCTGACCTTGAACGGCCAATGGGAAGGCTATGTCCCCTATGTCGCCTCGAAAGGGGCGCTCTTCGGTCTGACCAAGGGTCTGGCGCGGGAACTGGGACCGCATGGCATCACGGTAAACGCCATCGCCCCCGGTGCCGTAGTGTCCGAGGCCGAGAACCGCATCTTTGCCGACCGGCTGGAAGAGTACAACCGTTTTATTCTGGACCGCCAATGCATCAAGTCGCGCATACAGCCCGAAGATGTTGCGAACCTTGCGCTTTTTCTTGCCTCAGACGCCGCGCGAATGATTTCCGGCCAGAACATCGGCATTGATGGTGGATGGTAAGCAATGACAAACACTCAAAATTCCAGCGAGGCTCTCAAATGACCGCAGCTCCGTTTCCGGTCGGACAGCGTGACTACAGCCTGGTCGGCCCCGACAGCCGCCGTGCAGTGGAAATCGGGCTGGCCTCGGCTGAATGGTACCACTCCGAGGTGCCCCGCGCCGTGATGAAGGACCTGATGAAGCGTACCGACGGGCCGGCGATCCGCGATACGATCCTGTGGTTCGCGCTGTTGATCGGTGGGGCCTGGGGTGGCATCCATTTCTGGGGAACCTGGGCCTGCGTGCCGTTCCTGTTCGTCTACAGCGTGATCTACGGGTCATCCTGCGACAGCCGCTGGCACGAATGCGGCCATGGCACCGCGTTCCGCACGCCGTGGATGAACGATGTCATTTACCAGATCGCCAGTTTCATGGTGATCCGCAACCCGGTGACCTGGCGCTGGAGCCATGCCCGCCACCACACCGACACCTACATCGTCGGCCGCGACGCCGAGATCGCCTGGATGCGCCCACCTACGACGCTGACGAATTTCCTCGCCTTCTTCGATGTCATCGGTGCCATCAGATCGTTGAAGATTCTGGCCCGCAACGCCACGGGCACGTTGACGCCCGATGAGAAGAACTTCATTCCCGAAACCGAATGGGGCAAGACGGTCATTGCGGCGCGGGTGCATATGGCGATCTATGCCGCGACCATTGCTGTCGCCCTTGCCACGTGGTCATGGCTGCCCTTGATGCTGATCGGCCTGCCGCGCATCTACGGCAGCTGGCACATGGTGATGTGCGGCCATCTGCAACATGCGGGTCTGGCTGAAAACGTTCTGGACCACCGGCTGAACAGCCGCACAGTCTATATGAACCCGATCAGCCGCTATATCTACTGGAACATGAATTATCACATCGAACATCACATGTTCCCGATGGTGCCCTACCACGCCCTGTCGCGCCTGCATGCGTTGATCAAGGCAGACCTTCCGCCGCCAAACCCGTCGATCCTGGATGGCTACCGCGAGATCATCGCCTCGCTGCGCCAGCAGAAGATCGACCCGGAATACTTCCATCGCAAGGAACTGCCGCCCACCGCCAAGCCCTACCGCGAAGAGTTCCACAGCCTGAACATTGCCCGGTCCGGCACCTGAGGAAAATCGAAATGACCCGAACCAAACCCACGATCGCCGACCTTCGCGCCCGCAAGGGCAAGGGGCAGCTGACCATGCTGCGCGTCATGTCGCTGGACGAGGCGGCGGCGGCCGAAGACGCCGGGATCGACATCGTATCAGTTCCCGCCGAGGTGGTGACGCATCCGCGCTACCGCGATGTCGCGCCGACGCTTTTTTCCATGACCGGCCAGACCCATCTGGAGGCAGGAACCCGCGACGACTACCTGCGTTGGGCCTGCACGGTCATGCTGGCCGGGGCCGATGCAGTCTATTGCTCGGGCGGGCTTGGCACGGTGGAACATGTGGCGCGCGAACTTATCCCGGTCGTGGGACATGTGGGTCTGGTGCCAAGTCGCGCCACTTGGACCGGTGGGATGAAGGCGGTGGCCAAGACGGCCCAAGGGGCGATGGCGGTTCTTGACGAGGTGCGCGCCTATGAGGCTGCCGGGGCCTTTGCCGTGGAAATCGAGGTGGTCCCGGTCGAGGTGGCCAGCGAGATCAGCCGCCGGGTAGGCCTTCTCTTATGGTCCATGGGGGCGGGGCCGGGCTGCGATGCACAGTATCTCTTTGCCGAGGATATTCTGGGCACCAACCGCGGCCACATGCCACGCCATTCCAAGGTCTACCGTAACTTCGCTGCCGAATATGACCGCCTTCAGTCCGAACGGGTGGCGGCATTCCGCGAGTTCATCGCCGATGTCGCCTCGTCCGCCTATCCCGAGGACAAGCATGTGGTGAAAATGGCCGCCGGAGAGTTTGTGGCATTCCAGGCAGCGCTGCAGAAGTAAACCATTTAGGGTCAGGACTCACAACCAGAACATGACGGTTGCAGCCAGAGCGCAGGCTGAGAGGAACAGGATCGGGCATCTGTCGTAGCGGGTGGCGATGCGCC
>JAYUGA010000295.1:0-8827 GCA_043738565.1 Rhodobacterales bacterium | reverse complement strand
GGTGCGTGAAATCACGCACCCTACGCTTGCCGGGATTCGCGACGGGGAGGCAGGCGTTTACTTTCTGAAATTCCAGACACACGTTTCTGGCTTCCGATGGGGCCGCCATGACCAGAAGCAACGATAGAACCGGGGTTCTTCTGATACTCATGGGTGCGCTGTTCTTCGGGCTGATGCCAAGCGCCGCGAGGTTTGCTTACGACGATGGCGCGAACCCCTTGTTCGTCATGCTGAGCCGGGCGGGTGTGGGGGTGGCCTTCCTGTTGATGTTCATTTTTGCAACCGGGCGTGCGCCCGGGGTCAGCCTTCGGACCATGAAACGCAGTTGGCTGGCAGGGGTTTCGCATACGCTGGCCGCGGTCGGCACTTTCGCGTCCATTCGTTACATCGACATCAGCCTGGCGAGCATCATTCTGTTCATGTATCCGTTTCCGGTGGCAATCGCGGCACATCTCGGCGGGGAAACACCGCTGACCAGACCGGTTGTGATTTTGATGCTGTCGGCCACTCTGGGACTGACTCTGGTTCTCGGCGTCGGTTTTTCCAGCATCGACCTGCGCGGGGTGGCGTTTGCGGTTTTGGGAATGCTGTCCTTCTCGGTCATGATCATCGCAATGGCCCGGCTGACAAAAGAAGTCGGGGCACCAAATTCCAACCTGCTGATGACGATCTGGGCCATGCTGATCTTGGCGGTTGTTGCTATCGTCGGGCCGCCTATGGGATTGGTTTCGGGACTGGCCTTGCCGCAAACCGGGCTGGGCTGGTTCTTCATTCTGGTCGTCGGATTGACGTTCGCGGTCGGCTATCTGTGTTTCTTTATCAGCGCCAACATGATTGGGGCCGCGCGCGCGTCGCTTCTCAGCACATCAGAACCGGTGATGATGATCTTTTTTGCGGTGCTACTGGTCGGCGAGACGTTGAGCCCGCTGCAATGGGTTGGCGTGTTCATCGTGACCTCCAGCCTGAGCCTGAGCGAAGTCTTTCGAAGGTAAACTCACCCTACAAGTTAATACTTCCTTAAAATCCCTCCCCCTAACCCCTTGATTTTCCTCACACCCCAAAACGGTCCAGATCTGGACCTCCCTTTCACCCCCCGCTGCCCGTCGCCGGGGCGGTCACACCGTCGGTTGCCGGAGCCGCTGGAGCGGGAGCCGGAACGGGTGTCGGTGCGGTCAGGATGCCGTTCTGCCACACCCCGGTGCTGACCTGGCCGGCCTTGTAGGTCAGCTTGCCCTGACCCTCGCGCTTGCCCGCCACGAAGGTTCCCTCATAGACATCGCCGCCGGGATAGGTCGCGCGGCCCTGCCCCTCGATCACCCCGGCCTTCCAGTCGCCGACATAGACGAACCCGTCCTTGGCCGTCAGCGTCCCCATCCCGTCCCGCAACCCCGCCGTGAAATTGCCCGTATAGACCGAACCATCGGCATAGGTCGCGGTGCCCTCGCCCTCACGCTGGCCTGCCTGCCACTGGCCGTCGTATCGGTAGCCGTCGGGGTAGGTCATCACCCCGGTTCCTTCGGGTTTGGCCGCCACGAAGTCACCCTCATAGACCAGACCACTGGCATAGACGGCCTTGCCCTTGCCGCGGATCGCCCCGGCGGTCCAGTTGCCTTCATAGCTGGAGCCATCGCCATAGGTGATCTTGCCCTGACCCTCCGGCTGGTCGGCCTTGAAGGCGCCCTCGTAGACCGAGCCGTCGGGATAGGCCATCTTGCCCGCGCCCTCCATCCGCCCGGCAACCCATGCGCCCGCAAACCTGGTGCCGTCCCTGGCGAGGAAAGTGCCGCTGCCCTGGCGTTTGTCGGCGGTAAAGCTGCCGTCATAAACATCGCCGTTGGCATAGGTCACGCGGCCCTGGCCATCGCGTTGGCCGTCCTTGAACTGGCCTTCGTAGACATCGCCGTTGGGTTGGGTCAGCTTGCCGGTGCCGTTGATCTGGCCACCCACCCAGTTGCCGTCATAGGTCAGCCCATCCGGCATGGTCAGCTTGCCCGCGCCGTCGCGCTTGCCGGCCTTCAAGGCACCGTCATAGACCGTGCCATCGGCGTAGGTCACTTTTCCTTTGCCCTCCTTGACGCCCGCCACCCAGTCGCCCTGATATCTGGTGCCGCCGGGTTCGGTCATCTCGCCCGCGCCCTGGTGTTTGCCGTCGACGAAAGCGCCGGTATAGCTGGCCCCCCCGGCATAGGTGGCGGTGCCTTGCCCGGTCATCGCGCCGTCAAGCCAGTCGCCCGCATAGGTGCCGCCATCGGCGAAGGTGATCTTGCCGCGGCCGACCGGCTTGCCCTTGGCGAATTCACCTTGGTAGACCGAGCCGTTGGGGTAATGCGCGGTGCCCTGGCCCTTGATCTCGCCATCGACCCAGGCGCCGGAATAGGTATAGCCGTTGGGCAGGGTGTAGGTGCCGGTGCCATCCTGGCGGCCGTTCTTGAAGGTGCCCTCGTAGACCGAGCCATCGTCATATTGTTTGGTGACAACCTCCTGCGCCTGGGCAGCCAGGGCCATCAGCAGCGTCAACCCGGTGAGTGCGACCTTCAAACTCTGCATTCTGTCCAATCCTCAACCATTTCAGCCGAACCTACCTGCCGCCCCACGGCCTGACAAGCGCTGGCACGGGGGCGGCACCGGGGCAGGCTTTCCCTTGCCGCTCAAACTGCTAGAACCCCTGACGACTCGAGGAGAGACCAATGGCCGAGACGTTCCGCCTGACGCTGGCGCAGTTGAATCCGACGGTGGGGGCTGTGGCGGCCAATGCCGAACTTGCCCGTGCGGCCTGGGCGGAAGCCCGCGCGGCGGGGGCACGGATGGTGGCGCTGACCGAGATGTTCATCACCGGCTATCAGACCCAGGATCTGGTGCTGAAGCCGGCGTTTGTGGCGGATGCGGTGGCGGCGGTGGAGCGACTGGCGGGGGACTGTGCCGATGGGCCTGCCTTGGGAATCGGCGGGCCGTGCCTGCGGGGCGGGCAGCTTTTCAACGCCTATTATGTGCTGGAGGGCGGCAAGATCGCCGCCACGGTGCTGAAGCATGAATTGCCGAATGACGGGGTGTTTGACGAGAAGCGGGTGTTTGTTCCGGCGGACATCAATGGTCCGGTGCGCATTGGCCCGCTGCGGGTCGGCATACCGATTTGCGAGGACGCCTGGCATTCGACCGTCTGCGAGACGCTGGCGGAGACCGGGGCAGAGATTTTGCTGGTCCCGAATGGCTCTCCCTATCATCGCGGCAAGCCGGAGGTGCGGACCCAACTGATGGTGGCGCGGGTTATCGAGACCGGTCTGCCGCTGGTCTATCTGAACATGATCGGCGGCCAGGATGATCAGGTGTTTGACGGGGCGTCGTTTGTGCTGAACCCAGGGGGTGCGCTGGCCTTGCAGATGCCGCAGTTTGAACGCCGCGTGATCCATGTGGATTTCGTGCAGGGCGCGGCGGGCTGGCGGGCTGTGGCCGGAGAGCGGGCATTGCTGCCGCCGGTTGTGGAGGCAGATTATCATGCGATGGTTCTGGGCTTGCGCGACTATCTGGGCAAGACCGGGTTCAGGAAGGTGCTGCTGGGGCTGTCGGGCGGGATTGATTCTGCGCTGGTGGCGGCGATTGCGGTGGATGCAATCGGCGCGGGCAATGTGCGCTGCGTGATGCTGCCTTCGGCCTTTACCTCGGCCCATTCGCTGGCGGATGCGGCGGCGGTGGCGCGGGCTTTGGGGTGCCAGTTGGATACGGTGGGGATTGGTGGTTCGCAGGCGGCGGTGGGCGCGGCCTTGGCGGGCCTGTTCGCCGGGTCTGCGCCGGGGATCACCGAGGAGAACATCCAGTCGCGGTTGCGGGGCTTGCTGCTGATGGCTTTGTCGAACAAGTTTGGCGAGATGCTGCTGACGACCGGCAACAAGTCCGAAATGGCGGTCGGGTATTGCACGATTTATGGCGACATGAACGGCGGCTATAACCCGATCAAGGATCTCTACAAGACCCGGGTGTTCGAGACCTGCCGGTGGCGGAATGCGAACCATCGGGGGTGGATGATGGGACCGGTGGGGGCGGTGATGCCGGTGCGGGTGATCGACAAGCCACCCTCGGCGGAGTTGCGGCCGGATCAGAAGGATGAGGATTCATTGCCGCCCTATGTCATGCTGGATGCCATTCTGGACGGGCTGGTCGAGCGCGAGGTTTCGGTGGCCGATCTGGTGGCGGAGGGCTTTGACCGGGCAGTGGTCAGACGGGTCGAGCAGTTGTTGTATCTGAGCGAATACAAAAGGTTTCAGGCGGCTCCGGGGACACGGCTGACACGGCGGGCGTTCTGGATGGACCGGCGCTATCCGATTGCGATGCGCTGGCGGGATCGGTCTTGAAGCGGGTGTCCGGAACTGGACGCTTTGGCAAGGTATTGAAATATCGGGGTTTAGAGCTTGATCGGATCAGATTGAAGCATATCCTGCGTTGGCGAGGTAGTTTACGCATTCGTCTTGTTTGAAGGCATCGCAGCGTGCGGCAATTCTGTCCATGAGGGCATCCTGCGTTGGTTCTGCTGCCTCGCGGCGCAGGGGTTTCATCTTGGCTGTACATACAGCCAGCATACAGTTTGAATGCGCATCGAATCCGCTTTGAACACCTCAAATCCGGCTCGCCGCCCGCCCGGCCCACCGCCCCGTCGCCAGGCACCCGGTCAACAGATAGCCGCCGGTCGGGGCTTCCCAGTCCAGCATCTCGCCACAGACGAACACCCCCGGCAGCGCCTTCAGTTCCAACCCGCGGGTTACGCTGTCAAAACTGACACCCCCCGCTACGGATATCGCCTCATCCAGCGGCCTCGGCCCCTGATGCCGCACCGGCAGCGCCTTGACCGCCCGCACCACCGGCAAACCCCGCCCGAACTCCATCACCAAAGCCACCGCCACCGGCGATAACCCCAGCTTTCTCAACCGGTTAGCCAGAGACTCCCCCGGCTTCATCCGCCCCAATCGCTCCGCCAAAACCCCCTCCGCCACATCCGGCATCAGGTCCAGCGTCAGCGCCCCACCCTCCCGCATCGCCCGGGACACCGCATAAATCCCGCCACCCTCCAACCCCTTGGAAGATATCACAAATTCCCCGCGCTCCCGTCTGCCGCCCACACACAAAGCCACCCCTTTAACCGGCTGCCCAAAGAACCGCGCCATATGCGCGGACCACTGCACGACAAACCCGATGTTCGCAGCCCTGAACCCCTGAACCCGCACATTTTTTTCCACCAGCCAAGGCACCCAACCGCCATCCGACCCCAGCCTTGCCCACGACGCCCCGCCCAGCGCCAACACCGTCACCGCTGGTCGCAAAATCCGAACAGAATCAATGGTTTTGAACCTGAAGCCCTCGTCAAATCCTACCCACCGCCACCGCGACCGCAACTCCACATCCAACGCCGCCAGCCGTCCCAACCACGCCCTAAGCAACGGAGACGCCTTCATGACCTTTGGAAACACCCGCCCCGATGACCCGGTAAAAACCTGCTGTCCCAGCCCCCGACACCACTCCATCACCGCAAGAGGCCCAAACTCCGCCAGCATCGGCGCGATCCCTTCACACTCATAACTCCTTATAAAACCAGCCAATTCCTGATCCTTGGTCAAATTCAGCCCTGACTTCCCTGCCATCAGAAACTTCCGCGCCGGGGTCGCCATCGCCTCGCAAACCACCACCTGCCGCCCCGCCAAAGCCAGCGCCTCTGCCGCCATCAGCCCGGCCGGACCCGCACCGATGACCAGTGCGTCGACCGCCTCAACGATCGGATTTTCAAGAGTGTTTTCCATATGTCCGTGCTCCTGCCAGCCAAAGCGAATGTCAGGTCAGGCGTGCCCGGCACTCGGCGACAGGCTGATCGGGTCAATCCCCATCCGCCGCAAAGCATCGGCCCACTTGCCCTTGTCCTCAGCCGCAAAGATCAGATCCGCCGCAGGGTCAGTCGTCAGCCAGTCATTGCGGCCAATCTCGGCCTCCAACTGCCCCGGTCCCCATCCGGCGTAGCCCAGCGCCAGCAAGGCCCGCTCTGGCCCTCGACCTCTTGCCAGCGCCTCCAACACGTCCAAAGTCGCCGTCATGTTGAACCCACCGCGCACCTGGGTCGTCGACGGCCCGCCTGTATAGTCCTGAGAATGCAGCACAAATCCGCGTCCCCGCTCGACCGGGCCGCCGAAATGCACCCGGATGTCGCGGCCCGCCTTGCCACGCGGAATGTTCAGTTGTGTCAAAAGGTCGGAAAACGACAGATCCGGCACCGGTTTGTTGACGATCAACCCCATCGCGCCTTCATCCGAATGGGCGCAGATCAGGATGACGGATCTTTCAAACCGCGGATCACCCATTGCGGGCATTGCCACGACCAGCTTTCCCGCCAGATCCATCGAATCGCGCCTTTCCTGCCTGCCCGCCAAGGATGGGCCGAGTTACTGCGACCCTCAACCCCCTGCGACGCCGTACGCGGCTAGCCGGAATGTGATTTCCCCTTTTCCGCTGACGGCTTATGGTCGAGCCATGATCCGTGCCCTGCTTCTGCCCTTTGTCCTGCTGTCCGGCCCCGTTTTGGGCCAGACGCAAAATGACGTGGTTTCGGCCAGCTTGCTTTCCGGTTGGCGGCTGGCAGACGGCAACTACATGGCCGGCCTGCAACTGCAAATGGCCCCGCATTGGAAAACCTATTGGCGAACGCCGGGGGAGGCGGGCATTCCCCCGACCTTCGATTGGTCCGGCTCGCAGAATGTGAAATCTGCGGTGCTGCACTGGCCAAGCCCCGCGGTGATCCTCCAGAACGGGTTGCAGAGCCTGGGCTATCTGGATGCGCTGACCCTGCCGATAGAGGTGACGCCTGCAGACCCCAGCCAGCCAGTGAATTTGGTTCTGAAGATGCAGCTTGGCGTCTGCAAAGACATCTGCCTGCCGGCGGTTCTTCAGTTTTCGACGGTGCTGCAAGGCGGCGAGGTGGCCACCCCGGCGATCACGGCTGCCCTGCTCAACCGGCCGCTGACGGCAGCGGAAGCCGGTCTGACAGCCATTTCCTGCAAGACGGCACCGATTCCAGACGGCATGCGGATCTCGGCGCAGATTGCTTTGCCAAATCAGGGCGACCCCGAAACCGTGGTGTTCGAGACCTCCGATGCCAGCGTCTGGGTGGCCACGCCGTCCTCCAGCCGCGCAGGTGAGGTGCTGACCGCCGCGACCGATCTGGTGCCAAGCAGCGGCGCGCCCTTTGCGCTGGACCTTGCGGGGGTGACGGTGACGGTGCTGGGGCAGGATCGTTCGGTGGAAATCAAGGGTTGCCCGGCACCCTGACCCACCGCTCCGCAAGCCGAAGGGGCTTTCATCGCGGGCGTGCAGAAAGTCTTCTTCAGGCTTGAGAAACGCCGGTTTAGGATGTGCCGCATCACACGCAATCTGCCTTTACCGCTTCATCATCGCCAGCCGGATCAGCGCCCGCTCCATCAGCGCCATCGCCGGGGCCCGCGAGGTCGAGCGCAGCGTCAGGTCGGTTTCGACCAGCAGCGCCAGCGCCTGTTCCAGCGCCCGCATCCCCCATTGCCCGGCCTGCCGCTGCATCTGGTCCTTGCGCGGCCCAAAGACCTTTGCGCGCATCAGCCCCGCCCCAACCCCACCGGGGTCCGATGCCGCGATATGCAGGCTGCGGAAATGCCGCAAAGCCCCGATGCAAATCGTCACCGGAGCCATGCCTTGCCCCTCCAGCCGCCGCACCAGCCCGCCAATCGCCGCCAGCCTGCCGTCGGCGACAGCGGCAACCAGGTCATCGACCTCGGCTTCGATGGTCGCCGGGGCCAGTGCGCCAATCTCCACCACCGTCAAAGGCGTCGCATCGCCAAACTTGTACAGCGCCACCTTTTCCAGCGTCTGCCGGAAATCGCCGGGATCCAGCGCCCGCGCCAGTTGGGTCAGTTCGGCCATCGCATCAGCGGGAACCGATGCCAGCCCGGCCCTCTTCAACTCTGCCTCAATCTCTTCCCGGGTTGGCGGGTCGTCGTACAGCCCGATCGACACCGCAGCCGGATGCTTGTCCATCATCGCCTTGAGCGTCGACTTGCCTTTCAAGTCGCCCGCCGTCACCACGATCACCGCATCCCCCGCCCGCCACTCCTTCAGTGCGCCCGCAATCACCTCGGTCAGACCATCCGTCGCCTCCTCGACAAAGGCCACCCGCGGCCCCGGAAAGAATCCCACCGACTTGATCGCATCCAGCAGCAGCGCCCCATCGCGGCGCAAGTCTGCCCCCGACATCCGCGTCAGCCGCATGTCGCGCTCGCCCTCAGGCCCGATCAGCGCCAGAATCGCCTCTTGCCGTTTCAAGGCCACCCGCATCGGGTCCGCCCCAAAGATCAACAGACCGGCCCGCGCCGGGTCGGGCCGGACCAGATAGCGGCTGGCCTCCGCCCCGGTGAGTTTCATTGCGCCCAGGCGGCAGAACTGGCCGTCATCCGCATCACCACCTGATCCGCCAGCAACCTGACCAACCGCAACGCCGCGTCTTCCTCAGCGGCAAGACCCGCCACGGTGGACCCTGTCGCGGAATAGGAGGTGAAACTTTCCACCCGTCCGCCCGCCACACGCACATTGTCCGACCGCCGGGTCAGCGACCAATCCACCGCCCCGGTCAGGTTATAGCGGGTAATCGCCGCTGCGGGCGTGATGCCAACGCCAATCGGCTTGGTGGTGATCGTATAGGCCAGATCAAACGCCGGTGCCTTGGGCCGCCCCAGTTGTTCATCCATCCGCTGCACGAAGTCGAAACTGTTCTTGTCGGTCGGGTCCGCCGTCCGCACCGCCCCCAAAAGCCCCTCTGCCGGGCCTTTGG
>JAYUGA010000294.1:0-8885 GCA_043738565.1 Rhodobacterales bacterium | reverse complement strand
AATAGCCCGACACCGAGGCGACGGCGATCGACACGATCACGCTCGGGATGGTGATCATCACCGAATTGAAGAAACCCGGTGCCAGCCCGGTGCATTTCAGCCCGGTGCAGGCCTGCGACCATGCCTTGATCCACGGGTCGAAGGTCGGATTCATGGTCGGGATGAAAATGTTGCCATAGCGGATCGCGTCCAGATCCTTCACCGAGGTGATGATCATCACATACAGCGGGATCAGGTAATAGATCGAGGTCAGCACCAGCACGGTATAGATGAACACCCGGCCCGGCGCGAACATCGGCCTGGGTTTCATTCCCGATGGCTTGACCATATTGATTGTCGCGTCAGCCATTCTGGCTCAACCCCTATCTTTCTTGCCGAATTCCACCATGATCCAAGGGACCAGGATGACGGCGGTAGCCAAGAGCAATGTCGAGGAAGCCGCGGTGCCCTGCGCCAACGCGCCCACGAACAGTTTTTCATAGATATACATGGATGGCACTTGGGAAGAGAGCCCCGGTCCGCCATGGGTAAGTGCGACGACGAGGTCGTAGATCCGCACAGCCCCAGAGGCGACGATCACGAAAGTGGTCACCAGAACCGGGCGCATCATCGGAATCACGATCTGGATATAGGTCCGCCATTTCGGGATGCCGTCGACGCGGCTCGCCCGCCAAATCTCGTCATCAATGCCGCGCAAACCCGCCAGCATCAGCGCCATGACCAGTCCGGTGCCCTGCCACAACCCGGCAATCACCACCGCATAGATCGACATCTCGCGGTTGGTCAGCCAGTCGAACGAAAAACTCTCCCAGCCCAGTCCGCGCACCGTCGCCTCCAGCCCGAAGGCCGGGTTCATGATCCAGGCCCAGACATGGCCGGTCACGATCAAGGACAGTGCAAAGGGATAAAGATAGATGGTGCGGAACACGCCTTCCAGCCGGATGCGCTGATCCATGAACACCGCCAGCAAAAAGCCGACAATAAAGGCAAATAGGGTGTAGAGTGTTCCATAGATCGCCAGATTGGTGATCGAGATAATCCAGCGCGGCGTATTCCACAGGCGGATATACTGGTTCCAACCATCCCAATGCTCGTAGAATTCTTTTGGCGTGAAGATCGGCAGAGTCCTGATGTCAGTGAACGAAGATGCAACCGTCCAGAGCATACCGCCGATGAACACGACCAGAACGATCAGCATCATCGGCAAGGCCGCCAGTTTTGAATTCAGATTGCGGAACAGCGGATTCGGCCTGTTCATGTGTGGTCATGCTCCCGAATTGGCCAAGGCCAGTATGTTTCGACCCGGCACTGGTGCCGGGTCGAAATCTTTGGTCACCAAATCAAAGATCAGCTTTTGGGCGCGTTCTTGATGATATCGACGAATTGCGCCTGTGCCTGTTCCGGCGTCACAGCGGGATTGGCAAAGAATTCACCCATCACATCGTTGATCTGGTTCAGCGAGTCGCGGTCGATCATCTGGATGGCGCCCGGGACCGGCGTTTTATTGGGGTCGTCAAGAATGGCCAGGCCCTTCTTCATGCAGTCGTTGGCCGCAGACAGGTCAACGTCAGCCCGCATCGGCAGCGAGCCTTTCTTCAGGTTGAAGGCAACCTGGACTTCCTTGGTCACCAAAGTGGACGCCAACACCAGTTGGGCCTTGGTCACTTCCGGATCCGTGTTCTTCGGGAAGTAGAAGACGTCGCCGCCGGTATCCAGAACTGACGACAGGCCGAGTCCCGGCAGGCAGTCATAGTCCACGCCTGCAACCATTTTGGCAACCTGGAACTCGCCGCCAGCCCAGTCGCCCATGATGTTGGCTGCGGCCTTGCCATTGATGACCAGTCCAACCGCCTCGTTCCACTGCGGGACCACGGTTTTTGGATCAACCATTTTACGTGCCTTGTCGATGGCCTGGAACACTTTGGCCATATCCGGGCCGGCGGCGATGTCCAGGTTGCGATCTTTGTAAACCGCAATGAAATTTGCCGTTCCGGCAATCGCCACCGTCAAATCTTCGGTCATAATGCGGACGGGCCAGCCTTCGGCCATCGACAGCGGAATGATGCCTTTGGCTTGCAGCGCCGGTGCATCCGCGACAAGATCGTTCCAGTTTTTCGGCGGCTCAAGACCGGCGTCGGTAAAGACCTTGCGGTTGGTCCACATCCACTGCTGCGAATGCAGGTTGACCGGGACGCAATAGACGCGGCCGTCCTTGGTGCAGGATTCCAGCTGCGATGCAGGACGCAGGATGTGAGCCCAGTCTTCCTTGGTGGCCAGATCGGTCAGGTCCAGCATCAGGCCAGCCGCGATCAGGTCATCGGCATCCTTGCCGGGGTTCAGCTGGGTCGCACCCATCGGGTTGCCGCCCATGATCCGGCTGATGATGATCGGGCGTGCCACGTCGCCAGACCCGGCGATCGCACCATCGACCCATTTGTTCGGCGAACCATCGGCAGCCTTGGTCGCGTCGAACGCCTTGGCGAACTCGGCGACCGCAGCGGCTTCACCGCCCGAAGTCCACCAGTGCGTCACTTCCAGTTCCGTCGCCAGTGCGACCGACGGCAGCGCTACCGAGGCCAAAAGCCCAACGGCGAATTTCCAGTTCTTCATGTAGTCCTCCCAGTTTCTAAATCGTTATTGGCTGATCCTATAACGTTATAGTTTTTTCGATCAAGCAATCTTTTCGCTTGCCGTCAGCGATTTTCGGGGCGCTGAATAGGGCAGAAATCTCGTGAAAATAGTGCCTGACCCATGCCCCCGCGCCCGCCTTTCTGCAGTGCAACATCAACCGCCCAGGCGGCAGCCCTCGTTGAAATCCCTTGCCTGCAAGGCTGCGGCGCCCGGCGCATTGCGGCCCGTCCTGCGACCGCCGCGCCAGCCGCGCCGAACAATTGCTGCGCCCGCAAAGGCTGCTTTTCCGCCGCGCTGATTCGGCCAATGCCCCGCCGCTCTGCAGGAGGTCGCCGATGACCGGCCTGCATCTCCTGCCCACCGATTCGGAGCGTCCGACCCTCAAAACCATCGCGGCCGAGACGGGTCTGGCCATCGCCACCGTCAGCCGCGCGCTCAAGGACGCGCCCGACATCGGCGAGGAAACCAAGCGCCGCGTCCGCGAAACCGCCGAACGTCTGGGATACCGCCCCAACCGCGCCGGGGTCCGGCTGCGCACCGGCAAGACCAATGTCATCGCCCTGACCATGTCGACCGAGGCCGATGTGATGAACCACACCTCGCGTCTGATCTACTCGATTGCCGAGGCGTTGCGCGGCACCTCCTACCATCTGGTCGTGATGCCGTTTTTCCCTGATCAGGACCCGATGGATCCGATCCGCTACATCGTGGAAACCGGCTCCGCCGATGGCATCCTGATGAACCAGACCACGCCCGATGATCCCCGCGTCCGCTACCTTGCCGAGCATAATTTCCCCTTCGCCACGCATGGCCGCACGGCAATGGGCCTCGACCACCCCTATTTCGACTTTGACAACGAGGAATTCGCCCGCATCGGCGTCCGCGCCCTCAAGGCCCGTGGCCGCAAGCGCCTGCTCCTGATTCCGCCGCCCCGTGCGCAAAGCTATTCCAGCCATATGATCACCGGGTTCGCCGACGAATCTGCGGTGCAGGGCCTGACTTTCGAAGTGATGGACGATGCGACCAGCGATTCCGGTGCCGCCGCGATCGAGGCTGCAGTCAGCCGCCGGATGTCCTGCGAACCGGCCATCGACGGGCTGATGGCAGGCTCCACCACCGCCGCAATGGTCGCGGTCGCTGGGGCAGAGCGCAACGGCAAGATCATCGGCCAGGATTTCGACATTGTCTCGAAAGAAGCGATCTCGTTCTTGCGCCGCTTCCGCAAAGAAATCATCGTGGTCAAAGAGGACGTCGGCCGCGCCGGAGGTTTCCTGGCCCGCGCCGTCATGGCCGCAATCGAGCGGCGCGCCCCGGAACAGGGTCAGTTCATCGACCGGCCCAACCACGCAGAGCTTGATTAATTCCGTTCGGAGGATGCCATGAAGACCATCAAGGGACCCGCGCTGTTTCTGGCGCAATTCGCGGGGGACGCCGCACCATTCAACTCGTTCGCTGCCATCACAAGATGGGCGGGCGAGATCGGCTACAAGGGCGTGCAAATTCCGACCTGGGACGCCCGCCTGATCGACCTCGACAAGGCGGCGTCATCGAAAACCTATTGCGATGACCTCAAGGGCACCGCCGCCGAAAATGGCGTCCAGATCACCGAACTGTCCACCCATCTGCAAGGCCAGCTCGTTGCCGTCCACCCGGCCTATGACACCGCCTTCGACGGTTTCGCGGCGCCCGCCGTGCGCGGCAACCCCAAAGCCCGGCAGGAATGGGCGGTGGATCAGGTCATGAAGGCCCTCACCGCCTCCAAGAACCTTGGCCTCACCGAGCAGGCCACCTTCTCGGGCGCGTTGGCCTGGCCCTATCTCTACCCGTGGCCACAGCGCCCCGCCGGTCTGGTCGAGGAAGCCTTCGACGAACTCGCCCGCCGCTGGACCCCGATCCTGAACTTCGCCGACGCCTGCGGTGTCGACCTCTGCTACGAGGTTCACCCCGGCGAAGACCTCCATGACGGCGTCACGTTCGAGATGTTCCTCGAACGCGTCAAAAACCACCCCCGCGCCAACATGCTCTACGACCCCAGCCACTACCTCTTGCAACACCTTGATTACCTTGAAAACATCGACATCTACCATGACCGCATCAAGATGTTCCACGTCAAGGATGCCGAACTGAACCCGACCGGTCGGCAAGGCGTCTATGGCGGCTTCCAATCCTGGATCAACCGCGCCGGTCGCTTCCGCTCGCTGGGCGACGGTCAGGTCGATTTCGCCGGCATCTTCGCCAAACTCACCCAGTATGACTTCGCCGGCTGGGCCGTGGTCGAATGGGAATGCTGCATCAAGCACCCCGAAGACGGTGCCCGCGAAGGCGCGGAATTTGTCGCCGCCCATATCATCCGCGTCACCGAACGGGCCTTCGACGACTTCGCCGACGCCGGTTCCGACCGCGCCGCCAACCGCAAGATGCTGGGGCTCGACTGAATTGAAGATCGGCTGCAACCTCCTCCTGTGGACCAGCCGCCTGACGTCAGACCACCTGCCGGTCCTGCGCCTGCTGAAATCCCTCGGCTATGATGGCGTGGAGGTGCCGGTCTTCTCCGGCACCCCAGCCGACCAGATCGAGATCGGCCGCATGGTCGCAGGCGAGGGCCTGACCCCCGGCATGGTCGCCACCATGAAGCCCGGTGCCGACCCCCTGTCCGACGACCCCACCCAACGCGCCGCCGGGGCCGACCATCACAAATGGCTCGTCGACTGCGCCCATGCCCTGCAGGCCGAGGTGATCTGCGGCCCGTTCCACCAACCGCTCGGCCAATTCTCCGGCCAGGGCATCACCCCCCGCGAATGGGACCGCCTGGTTGAAAGCCAGACCGCGGTGGCCGATTATGCCGGCCAAATCCGCCTCGCCATCGAACCCGTCAACCGCTTCGAATGCTACGCCCTGAACACCGCCGTCCAGGCCGCCAAACTCACCGCAGCGGTCAACCGCCCCAATTACGGCTACCTCCACGACACGTTCCACGCCAATATCGAGGAAAAAGACCCCATCGCCGCCCTGACTACAAACCTTCCCGCGATCACCCATTTCCACGTCTCGGAAAACGACCGCGGCACCCCCGGTCAGGGCCACGCGGCGATCCTGCCCGCGCTTAAGGCGCTGAAAACCGCCAACTTCCCCCACTGGATATCCGTCGAGGCATTCGGCCACGCCCTGCACGACATCGCCGCCGCCACCAAAATCTGGCGACCGCTGTTCCAATCCGAAACTCAACTCGTCACCGACGCCATCGCCCTGATCCGTCAGGGCTGGACCCAATAAGGAGAATCCCATGGCCATCACCTCCGCTCACGTCGCCCGCGCCCCCCGCATCCGCCTTGGCATGGTCGGCGGCGGACGCGGCGCTTTCATCGGTGCCGTCCACCGCATCGCCGCCCGGCTGGATGACCAATACGAACTGGTCGCCGGGGCCTTCTCGTCGGACCCCGACCGCGCCGCCGCCTCCGCCGCCGACCTCGGCGTCGCCCGCAGCTACGCGTCTTACGAAGAAATGGCATCGAAGGAATCCCGCCGCAATGACGGCATCGAGGCCGTCGCCATCGTCACCCCCAACCACCTGCACGCCCCTGCCGCCCTGCCGTTCCTGAAACGCGGCATCCATGTCATCTGCGACAAACCGCTGACCGCCACCCTGCCAGAGGCGAAAAGGCTGGCCAAAGCCGCCGAGGCTTCCGGCGTGGTCTTCGCCCTCACTCACAATTACACCGGCTACCCGATGATCCGCCAGGCCCGCGCGATGGTCGCGGCGGGCGAGTTGGGCGACATCCGCCTCGTCAATGTCGAATATGCCCAGGACTGGCTCGCCGAACCGGTCGACAACAAACAGGCCGACTGGCGCACCGACCCCGCCCGCTCGGGTGCGGGCGGCTCCACCGGCGACATCGGCACCCATGCTTTCAACCTAGCGAACTTCGTCTCCGGCCTGACGCTCGACACGCTGGCGGCAGACCTGCAAAGCTTTGTCCCCGGCCGCCGCGTCGATGACAACGCCAACGTCCTTTTGCGCTACACCAGTGGCGCACGCGGCATGTTGTGGTGCAGCCAGGTCGCCTCCGGCCTTGAAAACGGCCTCCGCCTGCGGATGTTCGGCACCAGGGCCGGCATCGAATGGGCGCAGGAAAACCCCAATTACCTGACCGTCATGCCCCTTAACAAACCCCAGACCCGCCTTACCCGTGGCGGCCACGGCTCCGGCCCCGAGGCCGCCCGCCTGACTCGCGTGCCCGCTGGCCACCCCGAAGGCTATCTCGAAGGTTTCGCCAACATCTACGCCGAGGCGGCAAGGGCCATCATCGCCCGCCGCGACGGCACCCCCTTGGACAAAGCCGTCACCTTCCCCGGCGTGAAAGAGGGTCTGGAGGGCGTAGCCTTCGTCGACGCCTGCGTCCGCTCCTCCAAACGCAACGGCGCCTGGACCGCCCTAAACCTCTAAAACTTATCTAAAATTTCGTTTCACTTTGGCGCAAATATCCCTCAGGGGGTCCGGGGGATGTGAAATCCCCCGGCCTTCATGCAGCAGACCGAAGCCTGCCCCTTTCGCGCTGCAACCACAACGCCGTCAATATCAGCGGCGCATTCTCCACCTCACCGCTGACAACCAACCCCATCAACTGCTCAAACGAGATAAGATGTCCGCGGATTTCCTCCGCCTCACCCTCAAGCTCGAACACCCCCGCTGACCCATCCGGCAAATCCGTCAGTGCCCCATAGCTGTAGATATATTCGCTGACCGCCCCCGGCGTCGGGTAATAATTCGCAACCGAAATCAAGCGGTCCAGCCGCAAATCCGCCTCTTCCACCGCCTCGCGCCGCGCCGCCGCTTCCGGCGTCTCGCCCGGATCAATCCGCCCGGCAATCGCCTCGATCTGCCAGCATTGCCCGGCGCCGCGCGCCAAAGGCCCGGCTCGGAACCGCTCCACCACCAGCAAAAGGTCGCGGCGCGGGTCATAGGGCAACACCGTCACCTTATCGCGCGAGACAAACGCCGCCCGCGTGGCCGATGAGCTCATGTCGCCATCGAACCGCCGCCACGACACCTCATATTCCTCGACCGCAAAGAATCGCGCATAGGGCAGCCGCCCCTCTGCCACCACCACATCCCCCGGCACCGCCCGATGCCGCACCTCCGCCGGCGCCGACACCGCCCGCAGCCGCGAAGCCGCGCGCACCCGCATCGCCACCAGCCGCGCCGCCTCGGCCTGCGACAGATCCACCACCAGCCCCGCCGCCCGCGCCCCCGTTTCCGCCATCAGAACCGAGCCACTCTGTCCCTGCTGCCGTAGCACAAATCCCGGCAACTCCTTGGCACGCCCGCTCAATTCGCGCCCCAGAACCACATGCACCAAGGCCGGATGGGTCATCATCCCCGCAACAAAGCACCGCATCGTCAGGACCAGCGCCGCCCGGCAAATTCGGTCAGAATCCCGCCCAGCACACCGCCGATTGCCAGCGTGCCAACCACCTGCTGCGCCCAGAGCAGCTTGCCATATTGAATCATCAGCATCGGCACATCCAGCACCGCCTCGCCCGCGTCCTGATACAGCATCCTGGTGGACCGGCGGATCATGAAATACAGCGAAAACCCGAACAGCGCCCAGAACACCAGGAAAATCGCCCCGCGCAGCCCCAGACTGGCCGCCTCGACATAGCCACGCCGAGCCTGCGCTCCAACCGAGCGCCAGCCGATCGGCAGGCCCAGCGCCGCCGTGATCTCCGGGAAATACCCGGTGCTGGTGGCTTCGGGTAGTTGCGGAATATAGGCCAGCGCCGCCAGAAAGCCGACGATGGCAAATGCCACGGCTCCGATGATTTTCGCGGCTGTCGGCATCAGGAACCTACCTCGGCTGGGGGCCCTTCGGGGCGGGTCACTGTTATCTTGCGCAGCAGGTCTGGCATCTCATGCCGCAGGTCTGGCAACGGTGATCTGCGTCACATCGCAGTTACCGCCCTCGAAGGTGCCCGCGCAAGAGGTCAGGTAGAAATTCCACATCCGCCGGAATCTTTCGTCAAACCCAAGCTGCGCCACCTCGCTCCACCGCGCATTGAAGGTTTCATGCCAGCGCCGCAGCGTCTTGCTGTAACTCTTGCCGAACTCGACGGAGCCCAGAACCTTGAGCCCGGCCTGTTCCACCTCGCGCCGCAACGCCGAGGGCGAGGGCAGCATCCCGCCCGGAAAGATGTATTTCTGAACGAAATCCACCGATTTGCGATAGGTTTCGAACCGCACATCCGGCACCGTGATG
>JAYUGA010000293.1:0-3247 GCA_043738565.1 Rhodobacterales bacterium | reverse complement strand
AAAGATGGCTGCGCAACCGGTTGATCACCTCGGTCCCCGGCGCGGCTGCGGCCCACAGCACGACCGGACTGGCGGTAAATCCGACCGCGCCGAGCTGGTTGAACCAGGCCATACGGCGAAAATCGAACCCCCCCGGTTCCGCCGCACTTTCCGGGGCGGCCAGCCGCGCCGTGACCATCACCACCTGCCCCGGTTCGTAAGGCTGGTCCGGCGGCGGCCCGTGCAGCGACACCCGCACGGTGACGGGCGTCCGGTCGGGCGGCACTTCCGCCAGCACCACCTGATCGAGCGTCAGCCGCAACGCATCGGATTGCGATCGGTCAATGTCGATGATGCGGCCCTGCACCGGGCCATAGTAGCGAAACTCCAGCATCGGCGCCTCGACCAGATGGGCCCGCGCCCCGCTCGCCAGCACGCCCGCCGCCATACCGCCCAGCACCACCACAAAGGGCTGCAACGCCTCCGGTCCGAACCACCACAGCGCGAAAGCCAGCACCAGACCAAGCGAAACCGCGCCATAAAACACCGGCCCCGGCTCGAACGGCAAGGCAAACCACAGGCCAATTCCGCAAGCGATGCTGACCGGCACGAAGGGGAACAGCAGCCCCCGCGCCGCTGCCAATGCCGCCAGCGGACTGACCCACGCCACCTTGGATTGCCCCCCACCTTGTCTTGAACGCGATGAATGCCTAAAGCTGCGCCGATCCTAGCGCCCAGATGGTTTCCCAAAGGTTAATACCAATGCCCTCAGCCTTGATGCCCTCCGACCTGCCCGCCCCGCAAATCGTCACCCGCTTTGCCCCCTCGCCCACCGGTTATCTGCACATCGGCGGCGGCAGGACGGCGCTGTTCAACTGGCTCTACGCGCGCGGTCGCGGCGGCAAGTTCCTGCTGCGGATCGAGGATACCGACCGCGAACGCTCCACCCCCGAGGCCAGCGCCGCCATCCTGCGCGGCCTGAAATGGCTGGGCCTTGACTGGGATGGCGATGTCGTCAGCCAATACGACCGCAAGGACCGCCATGCCGAGGTGGCGCACGCCATGCTAACACGAGGAACCGCCTACAAGTGCTTCAGCACCCAGGACGAAATCGCGGCCTTCCGTGCCGAGGCCGAGGCGCGTGGCAGCTATGCCGTCTTCCAAAGTCCGTGGCGCGACGCTGACCCGTCCACCTACCCGAACGCCGTCTATGTCATCCGCATGCGCGCCCCGCGCACCGGTGATACCGTCATTGACGACAAAGTGCAGGGTCAGGTCCGCATCGCCAACACCCAACTCGATGACATGATCTGTTTACGTTCCGATGGTATACCGACCTATATGCTGGCCGTGGTGGTCGATGACCATGACATGGGTGTCACGCATGTGATCCGCGGGGATGACCATTTGAACAACGCCGCCCGTCAGCAGATGGTCTATGACGCGATGGATTGGGCCATCCCGGTCTGGGCGCATATCCCGCTGATCCACGGGCCGGATGGCAAGAAACTCAGCAAACGCCACGGTGCCGTCGGGGTCGAGGAATATCAGAAGATGGGCTATCCCGCCGCCGGCATGCGCAACTATCTGACGCGGCTCGGCTGGGCGCATCTGGATGCCGAGATTTTCACGACGGCTGAAGCGCTCAAGATGTTTGATCTGGCAGGCATCGGCCGCGCCCCGGCCCGGCTTGATTTCAAGAAGCTGGAAAACACCTGCGGCCACCATATTGCGCTGTCTGAGGATGCTGCGCTGCTGCATGAACTGATTGCCTATCTGGCGGTCACCGGCCAAACTGCACTGACGGAAGCCCAGCAAGACCGGCTGCTCAAAGCGATGTACTGCGTGAAAGACCGCGCGAAGACATTCCCGGAACTGCTTGCAAAGGCTCACTTTGCGCTGACATCACGCCCTATCGCGCCGGATGATGCGGCGCTCGGGTCGCTAGACGTCGGCTCCCGTGCGATTCTGCAATCACTGACGCTGCAACTGCAAAATCTCCACTGGACAAAGCCCGGGTTGGAGATGATCCTGACGGCTGCCGCTACCGCAAACGGGATCGGGTTTGGCAAACTTGCGGCAATGTTGCGGGCTGCCCTTGCCGGACGCGCCATTGCCCCCAGTGTCTATGACATGATGCTGGTGCTGGGACGGGACGAGACGATGGATCGGCTGACCGAGGCGGCAAACGCCCCGCAAAGCCAGGGGTGACTGCCGCACTCTACACGATGCCGCCCTGTCCTGCCGGACGGGTGCCTTAACGGGGGATTGAAGATGACCGCTTCGACCAGAACCGCCAGGCTGACCCTGGATGACAAAAGCTACGACCTGCCGGTGATGTCGCCGAGCCTGGGGCCGGATGTGCTGGATATCCGCAAACTCTACGCCCAGGCCGATGTGTTCACCTTCGACCCCGGCTTTACCTCGACCGCCGCCTGCGAAAGCGCGATCACCTATATCGACGGCGACAAGGGCGAATTGCTCTATCGCGGCTATCCGATCGAACAACTGGCGGCCAAATCCTCGCATCTCGAAGTGTGCTGCCTGCTGCTCTACGGTGAACTGCCGACCGCCGCGCAACTGGCCGATTTCACCAAGCGGGTGACGCGCCACACCATGGTGCACGAACAGATGCACAACTTCTTCCGTGGCTTCCGCCGGGACAGCCACCCGATGGCCACCATGGTCGGTGTGGTCGGCGCGATGAGCGCCTTTTATCACGACAGCCTCGACATCAACGACCCCTGGCAGCGCGAAGTGGCCGCAATCCGCATGATCGCCAAGCTGCCGACGATTGCCGCGATGGCCTATAAATACTCGGTCGGTCAGCCCTTCGTCTATCCGAAGAATTCGCTCAGCTATGCCGGCAATTTCCTGAACATGTGCTTCTCGGTCCCGGCCGAGGACTACGTGGTCAGCCCGGTCCTGGAAAAGGCGCTGGACCGTATTTTCATGCTGCATGCCGACCATGAACAGAACGCCTCGACCTCGACGGTGCGCCTGGCGGGGTCTTCGGGTGCCAATCCTTTCGCGTGTATCGCGGCCGGGATCGCCTGCCTCTGGGGTCCGGCGCATGGTGGGGCCAACCAGGCCGCATTGGAACAATTGCGCGAAATTGGCGCCGTTGACCGCATCCCGGAGTTTATTGCCAAGGTCAAGGACAAACACTCCGGCATCAAGCTGATGGGTTTCGGCCACCGGGTCTATAAAAACTTCGATCCCCGCGCCACCGTTATGAAGGAAAGCGCTGATGAGGTGTTGGACCTCC
>JAYUGA010000292.1:0-3279 GCA_043738565.1 Rhodobacterales bacterium | reverse complement strand
GTCGTTTGCGAGGTGTCTTATGCGGGGGCTGGTGATGCGTGGCGATGTGCTTGGGTTGGAGCGGCGGCGTCGGTGGCGGGATGAGGACAAGGTGAGGATTGTCGCGTCTGTCGGTGTGGGCGGCGTGACAGTGACGCAGCTTGCGCATCATCATGAGGTCACGCGGCAGCAGATTTACGGCTGGCGGCACGAGTTGAAGAAGAAGGGGTTGTGGCCACTGTCTTCCGGAGTGGCCTTTCTGCCGGTAGATATATCAGACCTGCGCAAGCCGCCGGAGGCGCAGACAGATAAACCGGTAGCGCCGTCGTTGGTCGAAGTCCGGTTGCAGAACGGGCGCTCGCTTCACTTTGACGGCGCCCTGGATGCGGCCACACTGACGCGGCTGATCCGGGTGGTGGAGACCGCATGATCGGGCCGGGGACTGGGGTTCGGGTCTATCTCGCCTGCGGCATTACGGACATGCGCAAGGGCATCGAGGGTCTGGCGACGCTGACACAGGATGTGTTGCGCCAGAAGCCGACAGGGGGTGCGGTCTTTGCCTTTCGGGGCCGTAGGGGCGACCGGCTGAAGCTGCTTTATTGGGTGAGCCATTGGAACGCCATTGGTCCGAGAGAGCGCAGAAGTGTTCGCCATTGGTTCGAGAACACTGGCGCGCGGCGCAAGCAGGGCTTTTGCCTTTACTACAAGGTGCTTCAGAAGGGCCGCTTTCCATGGCCGAACGCGGGCGACGGCGCGGTGCGTCTGACCTCGGCCCAGCTGGCGATGTTGTGGGAAGGCATTGACTGGCGCAGACCGGATTGGGGTGCGCCGCCTGCTCGTGCCTTGGTGACTTATCCGTCTGAATACCCTTGTTTTTATGGCGTTTCGGCATGACCTGTGGTAGTCAGTCGCATGTCCGGCGATGCCCAAAATCTCCCTGATGATCCCGCCGCGCTGAAGGCGATAATCGCGGCTTTGCAGGCGGAGAACGCCAGGATATCCGCCACCTTGCGCGCCCATGACCAGCTGATCCAGGCCCTGCGGCTGCGCATCGCCAAGCTCAGGAAGCAGGCTTTCGGCCAGTCTTCGGAAAAGATCGAGCGCGAGATCGAGCAACTGCAACTGGCGCTTGAAGACCTGATGATCGCCGCGGCCGAAACGGACGCGATGCCGGTCAATGAGACGGATATGGTGGCACCGGCACAGCCGACGCTGATCGCGGCCGAAGGGATCATGCGCCGTCGCCCACGTGTGTCGGCAAATGCGGTCCGCGAGCGCCGCGAACTTGACCCCGGCGCCTGCTGCCCGGATTGCGGTGGTGATCTGCGCCTGGTCGGCGAGGATGTCAGTGAAATCCTCGACAGCGAGCCATTGTCCGCCATTGGTCCGAGGACAATGGCGAGCGCGGCGCAGATGAAGGTCGTTCAAATCGCCCGCCTGAAGAAATCCTGCGTTCGGCGGGGCGATCGTCCACTGGAAGATCGCCTGATCCGCCTCACCTGCGAAAAGATGGTGCAGGTCCCGGCACCCAGTCGCCCGATTGACGGCAGCATGGCCGGCGCGGGGCTGCTGGCCCATGTGCTGGTCTCCAAATTCGATGACCATCTGCCATTGTATCGCCAGAACGAGATATTCGCCCGCATGGGGGCCGATATTCCCGACAGCACGCTGGTCGACTGGTGCGGGCGGGCATGCCAGGTGCTCGCCCCCTTGGCTGACCGGATCGCAACCAGGATCATGGCCAGCGATCTTCTGCATGCTGACGACACACCGATCCGGGTTCTGGACCGGTCCCTGGGCGACAAGGGGCTGGGCAAGGGCGTGAAGAAGGGCAGGATCCGGGCCTATGTCCGGGATCAGCGCCCGTGGGCGGGGGCAGCACCGCCGGGCGCGGTCTATTGCTTCGCCCCGGACTGGCAGGAAGACCACGTCCATGAGCATCTCAAGCAAACCCGAGGCATCCTCCAGGGTGAGGAGGGTCAGCAAATGGTCCGGGGGACCGTTTGCCCGACGAACGGCTACAAAGGCTACGCCAAGCTTTACGAACCCGAACCCGACGGGACTGCCCGGTTCCGAGAGGCGGCCTGTTGGGCGCATCTGCGCCGTGACTTCCATGACATCTGGACGGCAACCAAATCCGAGATCGCCCGAGAGGCTCTGGACCGGATCGGCGCGCTCTACGATATAGAACGCGAGATCACGGGCCAACCTGCTGACCTGCGTCTTGCTGCACGCAGGACGCACAGCCGGCCAAAGGTCGAGGCGTTCTTTACCTGGTCAGAACAGCAATTGGGCCGCATCCCGGGCAAGGGGGATCTGGCCAAGGCCTTTCGCTATGGCCTCAGCCGGATGCCGGGCTTCACCCTGTTCCTCGAGGATGGGCGCGTGGCCATCGACAACAATCCGGCCGAGCGCGCCCTGCGCCCGATTGGAATCGGAAGAAAAAACCGGCTCTTCGCGGGCGCGGCCACCGGTGCCGAAACCCTGGCGCGCGCCATGACCGTCGTTGAGACCGCCAAGATGAACGGCCTTGATCCGCAGGCCTACCTGACGGACATCCTCAGCCGTATCAACGATCACAAGATCAACCGCCTTGATGAGCTGCTGCCCTGGAACTGGGTGCCCATCGTGACCCCTTGCGCCAAGGCAGCCTGATGGCAACCGTCACCCATGTCACCACCATCGACCACGTCGCGAAAATGCTGGGCGAAGATCCAGAGCTTCTCGAGGCCATCGTCTACAACGAAAACAACATGACCTACGGCAATATCATCAGCGTCTACTCCGGCACGGACGAGCCAATAACCACCCTCACCGACGACGGCATCAGCGAAATCAAAGACATGCTGGCTGCTGCCCGACGATCCACCAAAGACTGGCACGACTTCCTGAGGGACTTCGTCGCAGACCCCGACATCGTCGCTCGCGTCAAGGACCTGCCCCTGCGGTAACAACCGGCCGGTTACGGCCAGCCCGGGGCGATCGGCTGCAGGAGCGGTGTCGGACCAGACGGTGGGAAATCGGGGTGCGCCTGACTGAGGAGGTGTGGCGCAATTTGTCTGACGACAGAATGGGCGGACGGTCTTTGTGGGCGCCACGTCAGGTCAGGGTTTGGGCGGAATAACCTTTCCCGGATTCATCAGCCCCATGGGGTCGAGTGCTGCCTTGACCGCGCGCATGACGTCCAGCGCCACTGGATCCTTGCGCCGCGCCATGGTGTTCAGCTTGGACAGGCCGACGCCGTGTTCGGCGCTGAAGCTGCCGTTCAGGTCTTGGACGATGTCCTCGACGGCCTCCACA
>JAYUGA010000291.1:0-3287 GCA_043738565.1 Rhodobacterales bacterium | reverse complement strand
GCGAACATGGTTTCAGCCGGGTGCCGGTCTACAAGGGCACGCTCGACCATCCGCAGGGACTGATCCTGCTGAAAGACCTGGCCCTGCAATACGGCTTTGGCGGGTCGGCCAAATTTTCGATGCGCAAGATGCTGCGGCCGGTGCTGTATGCGCCACCGTCGATGCCGGTGGGGGTGCTGTTGCAGAAGATGCAGCGCGAACGGGTCCACATGGCCTTGGTGATCGACGAATATGGCGGGGTGGACGGACTTGTCACCATCGAAGACCTGATCGAAACCGTGATCGGCGAGATCGAAGATGAGCATGACGAAGACGAAGGCAGCCTGTGGAAGGAAGAGGCCGCCGGGGTCTTTCTGGCACAGGCCACCGCGCCGCTGGAAGAGTTCGAGACGGCGCTTGGTCTGACCCTGCGCACCACGGATGAGGATCAGGACATCGACACTCTGGGCGGCCTGGTCATGCTGCGCACCGGGCGGATGCCGGCGCGGGGCGAGATTGTGCCGCACGAGTCCGGGGTGGAGTTCGAGGTGATCGACGCCGATCCGCGCCGGATCAAGCGGCTGCGGGTGCGGCTGCCGGGTGCGGTGAGCCCCGAAGCCAAAGGGGCGGCCTGACCCATGTGGTTTGGTTTTCCCGGTTGGCGTCCGATCGGGACGGCTTTTGGGTTGGGCGCTGTCATGGCCACCGGCCAGGCCCCTTTGGGCTGGTGGTTCCTGACCCTGCCCGCCCTCGCCGTGCTGCTGCACTTCATCGCCAAAGGCACGGCCCGTCGCGCCGTGTGGCTCGGCTGGTTCGCCGGGGCGGGCTATTTCGGGCTGGCGCTGAACTGGATCATCTCGCCATTCCTGGTCGATGCAGCCAAGGACGGCTGGATGGCCCCCTTCGCACTGGTGCTGATGGCCTTCGGCATGGCGCTGTTCTGGGCGGCAGCTTGTGGCGCTGGACTGCGGGCGCGGCGACCGCTGATCGGTCTGGTCACGACGCTGACTGCGGCGGAACTACTGCGCGGCTATGTGCTGACCGGCTTTCCCTGGGCGCTGATCGGTCATGTCTGGATCGACACGCCGCCGGTGCAAATGGCTGCCCTGATCGGGCCAAGCGGCCTCACGCTGCTGACCCTCGCCATCGCGGGCCTCGCCGCCACCTTGCGCCCTGCGAAGGTCGCGGCAGCCTTGCTATCGCTTGCGGCCTTGTGGGGTTATGGCCTGTGGCAACTGGCGCTACCCGATCCGACACCGACCGGCCTGACCCTGCGACTGGTGCAGCCCAACGCGCCGCAGGATGCCAAATGGGATCCGGCCAAGGCGCGGTTTTACTTTGACCGGCTGATGGCCGCCACCGCTGCCCCCGGCAAGGTCGATCTAGTGATCTGGCCGGAAACCGCCCTGCCCTATCTTCTGCGCGACAATCCCGAACTAGCTGTGCTGATCGGGGCTGCCGGTCGCGGTGCGCCGGTCGCGGTGGGACTGCAACGGGTGGTTGGCACCCGGGGCTGGAACAGCATGCAGGTCTTTGGCCCGGATGGCGCGACGCTGGCCAGCTATGACAAACACCATCTGGTGCCGTTCGGCGAATATATCCCGTTCGGCGATCTGGCCTATGACTGGTTCGGCATCCGCGCCTTTGCCGCCCGCACCGGCAACGCCTTCACCGCCGGGCCGGGACCAGCGGTGCTGGAGCTTGGCAGATTGGGCAAGGTGCTGCCCCTGATCTGCTACGAAGCGGTTTTCCCGCAAGACCTGCGCACCGAAACCCGCCCGGGTTGGTTGTTGCAGATCACCAATGACGCCTGGTTCGGCACTCTGTCCGGCCCGTTCCAGCACGCCGCCCAGGCCCGGCTCCGCGCGGTGGAACAGGGTCTGCCGCTGGCCCGCGTCGCCAATACCGGCGTCACCGAGATGATCGACGCCCGCGGCCGCGTCACCGCATCCTTGCCCTTCGGCACCGACGGGTTCCTTGACGCCGCGCTGCCCGGCGCCTTGCCCGCCACGCCCTATGCCCGCTTTGGCGAAATCCCCCTGCTGCTGTTGCTGGCAGGTTGCGCCGCCCTTGCAATGCTCAGGCGGCGCCGGGCCGCGCCTTGACCCTTGCGGCGTTTGCGACTAGGCCCTTGACCAACTGTCACAACGGCTTCCTGACGTGACAGTCGTAACCTGAACGGAGCACGTCCCCCCATGTCCGCCAACTCACCCCGCAAATCCTATGTCTTCACCTCTGAATCCGTATCAGAAGGGCATCCCGACAAACTGTGTGACCGCGTGTCGGACGCGGTGCTGGATGCGTTCCTCACCGAGGAGGCCAACGCCCGCGTCGCCTGCGAAACCTTTGCCACCACCGGCCGCGTCGTGGTCGGCGGCGAGGTCGGTCTCAGCGACCCCAAGGCGCTGTCCGACATGATGGAGCGGGTCGATGCCATCGTGCGCGGTTGCGTCAAAGACATCGGTTACGAACAGGACGAGTTCCACTGGAACACCCTGAACGTGCAGAACTACCTGCACAAGCAATCCGCCCATATCGCCCAAGGCGTTGACCGCGACGGCGCGGGCGATCAGGGCATCATGTTCGGTCATGCCTGCCGTGAGACGCCGGAACTGATGCCCGCGCCCATCCAATACGCCCATGCCATCCTGCGCCGTCTGGCCGAAGTGCGCAAATCCGGGGCCGAGCCAAGCCTGCGCCCCGACGCCAAATCGCAACTGACCCTGCGCTATGAAGGCGGCAAGCCGGTCGAGGTGATGTCGATCGTGCTGTCACACCAGCACGGCTCTGAAAGCCAGACCTCTGCCGATGTGCGCGCCATCGTCGAACCCTATATCCGCGAAGTCCTGCCCTCGGGCTGGATATCCGAGGCGACCGTCTGGCATGTCAATCCGACCGGCACTTTCGTGATCGGCGGGCCGGATGGCGATGCGGGCCTGACCGGGCGCAAGATCATCGTCGACACCTATGGCGGGGCCGCCCCGCACGGCGGCGGCGCGTTCAGTGGCAAAGACCCGACCAAGGTCGACCGTTCCGCCGCCTATGCCGCGCGCTATCTGGCCAAGAACGTGGTGGCGGCGGGTCTGGCCGACCGCTGCACCTTGCAGGTTTCCTATGCCATCGGCGTGGCCGAACCGCAGTCGATCTACGTTGACAGCCACGGCACCGGAGTTGTCCCTGACGAAGTGATCGAATGCGCTGTGACCCGCTCGATGGACCTGACCCCGCGCGGCATCCGCACCCATCTGGGCCTGAACAAGCCGATCTATGCCCGTACCTCTGCCTATGGCCACTTTGGCCGCGCGCCC
>JAYUGA010000290.1:0-9106 GCA_043738565.1 Rhodobacterales bacterium | reverse complement strand
GCGGTATCGACCCGCTATGCCCCGACCGGGCCCTTGGCGCGCGAAATCTACGACGCGATGGAGGCGGCGCGATGCGAAGCTGTGGGCGCAAGAGCGATGCCGGGGACAGCGGGCAATATCGACGCCAAGATCGCCCATGAAGCAGACCGCAAGGGTTACGGTTCGATCACCAATACCTCTGAAGCGCCCTTGCCGGTAGCCGCAGGCTATCTGGTGCGGCACCTTGCCACCGGCAGGCCGATGCCGAAAGCCGCAGCCAATGTGATGGACCTGTGGCGCGGCTTCATCGAGGAACAGGCCGCGGAAACCCTGGCCAACCTTGATAATGTTCTGGCAGATCAGGCGGCCTTTGCCCGACTGGCACGCAAGGTGATTGCCGATCTGGGCTATGGCGACCAGTTGGGCGACGACCCCGACCGTCAGGATGATGACGAGACCGGCGACGCCGAGCAAGATCAGGACAGCCCGGACTCGGACGGCCAGGACGAAAGCGAAAGCGAGGCGACCGAGGCCAGCCCCGAACAAGCTCAGGACGACCAGCAGGACCAGAGCCAGGCGCAGGTCACGATGGAAGACTCGGCTGACATGGAGCAGGGTGACGAGGCCGAACTGCCCGAGGGCGAAGCGCCGCAGGAGCCGCCCCCCCCTGCTACGCATTCGGCAGCCGACCCGAACTACACCGTCTATACCACGGATTTCGATGAGGAAATCAAGGCAGAGGATCTGGCGGAGCCCGCCGAACTCGAACGCTTGCGCGCTTATCTGGACCAGCAGTTGGAACCGCTGAAAGGGGCCGTGTCGCGCCTTGCCAACAAGTTGCAACGCCGCTTGCAGGCCCAACAGAACCGGTCGTGGGATTTCGATCTGGAAGAGGGCACGCTTGACGCGGGCCGTCTGGCTCGGGTGGTGGCGAACCCGACCACCCCGCTCAGCTTCAAGCAGGAGAAAGACACCGAATTCCGCGATACCTGCGTGACCCTGCTCCTGGACAACTCTGGTTCCATGCGGGGCCGTCCGATTTCCATCGCGGCGATCTGTGCCGACGTGCTGGCCCGCACTTTGGAACGCTGTTCGGTCAAGGTCGAAATCCTCGGCTTCACCACCCGGGCCTGGAAGGGTGGCCAGGCCCGCGAACGCTGGCTGGCGCAGGGCCGCCCGCAGGCTCCGGGGCGGCTGAACGATCTGCGCCACATCATCTTCAAATCCGCCGATGCCCCGTGGCGGCGCGTCAGGCCCAATCTGGGGCTGATGATGAAAGAGGGGCTCTTGAAGGAAAACATCGACGGCGAGGCGCTGGAATGGGCGCACCGGCGGCTGCAAAACCGGCCAGAGGCGCGCAAGGTGCTGATGGTCATCTCGGATGGTGCGCCGGTGGACGATTCAACCTTGTCGGTCAACCCTGCGAATTTTCTGGAAAAACACCTGCGCGATGTGATCGCAATGGTCGAGCGGCGCCGCGCAGTCGAACTGATCGCCATCGGCATCGGCCATGACGTGACCCGCTACTATCAACGCGCGGTGACAATCACCGACGTCGAGCAACTGGCGGGCGCGATGACGGAACAACTGGCCGGGTTGTTCGAGGTGGACGCGAAAAAGCGGGAACGTGCATCGGGCAAGCGGCGGGCTGTCTGACCAGCGCCGGGGGCTGTCTGCCCCCGGACCCCCGAGGATATTTAGTGACAGAAAATTGGGGGTTTCGGCGGTGTTTCAAACCTTTGACTCAACGGCATCACCGGCGCAGGGACCGGCGCGATTGGTGGCCCTTCGGGTGGCTTTGGCAGCGGATGGTCTGTCAGGCTTCATCATTCCCCGCGCCGATGCACATCAGGGTGAATATGTCGCAGCGCGGGACGAGCGGTTGCAATGGCTGACCGGCTTCACCGGGTCGGCGGGGTTCTGCATCGTTTTGCCGGGCAAGGCGGCGGTGTTCATTGACGGGCGCTATCGCACCCAGGTCAAGGGTCAGGTCGATCCGACCGCCTTTACCCCGGTGCCGTGGCCCGATGTGCTGCCCGGGCCGTGGATCGTCGAGAATTTGTCGAAAGGCGTCATCGGTTATGACCCCTGGCTGCACACTGCCGATGAGATTGCCAAACTTGAGACAGCACTTGAAGGCAGTGGCGTAACCCTCCGTTCTAGGAAGAATTGGATTGATGCCATCTGGCCTGATCAACCAGAAGTGCCGCAGGGGCGTGCCTTTGTCCATCCGCTTGCACTGGCGGGCGAGACGGCTGCGGACAAGCGGAAGCGGTTGGCGGCGACTTTGGTCGGGGCGGGTCAGAAAGCTGCGGTTCTGACGCTGCCGGATTCGATCTGCTGGCTGTTGAACATTCGCGGCTCCGACGTGCCGCGCAACCCGATCCTGCACGGGTTCGCTGTGCTGCATGACGATGCGCGCGTGACCCTTTTTGCCGATGCCGCCAAGTTTGATGCAGAGGTGAAGCAGCATCTCGGGACCCAAATCACCCTGCGCCCGGTTACCAGTTTTGTGTCTGATTTGCGCAACTTGCAAGGCCCGGTTCGCGTTGACCGGACCACGGCACCCATCGCCATCGCCAACGCATTGCGTGATGCACGGGTCGAGGTGGTCTGGGGCGACGACCCTTGCCGCCTGCCCGAGGCCTGCAAGAACGCCGCCGAGATCGAGGGGATGCGGGCGGCGCATCTGCGCGATGCGGCGGCGGTGGTGGAATTCCTCGCCTGGCTTGACACCAAAACGCCAGGCGGCGGGTTGGCCGAGATTGATGTCGTGCGCGCGCTGGAGGGCTTTCGCCGCGCCACCAATGCGCTGCATGACATCTCTTTCGACACGATTTGCGGTTCGGGTCCGAATGGCGCGATCATGCATTATCGCGTGACCGAGGCGTCGAACCGCGCCATCGGCCGCAACGAGTTGCTGTTGGTGGATTCTGGCGCACAATATCTGGATGGCACCACGGATATCACCCGCACCGTTGCCGTCGGCGACCCGGGTCAGGCGGCGCGGGAGGCGTTCACCCGGGTGTTGCAGGGCATGATTGCGATCAGCCGGGTGCGCTGGCCCAAGGGGCTTGCCGGGCGCGATCTGGACGGGTTTGCGCGCTACAATTTGTGGCTGGCGGGGCAGGATTTCAACCACGGCACCGGGCATGGGGTGGGGGCGTTCTTGTCGGTGCATGAAGGCCCGCAGCGGTTGTCGCGCATCTCGGAAGTGCCGTTGGAAGTGGGGATGATCCTGTCGAACGAGCCGGGGTATTATCTGGAGGGCAAGTTCGGCATCCGGCTGGAAAATCTGATCGTGGTGATCGTTGCGCCAGACCTGCCAGGGGGGGATGGCCGCGAGCAATTGGCGTTTGAGACCCTGACCCTGGCCCCGATCGACCGCCGTTTGATCGTGGTCGAAGCGCTGGCTCCGGGGGAGAGGGTGTGGCTGAACACCTATCACGCCAAGGTGGCTGCCATGATTGCGCCGCGTGTGTCAGAGTTTGCCAGGTCGTGGCTGATCCAGGCCTGCGCAGCGCTATAGGAAAAAATCACGGCGGAACCTATCGTTATCGTCCCCTCTGCCGACCGATACTGCGTGCGGGTTGGCGATTTTGGGATCGGTGAGACGGAACGGGCGCTGGTGCTGGTCGAGGCGGGGCATGCGCCGGTGATCCATGTGCCGCGGGCGGATGTGAACATGGCGGCGCTGGAGCCTACAAGCCGCCACACCAGCTGTCCGTGGAAGGGCGACGCCAGCTATTTCTCGGTTCTGACCCCCGGCGGGCGGCGGGACAATGCGGTGTGGAGCTATGAAACGCCGATCGCGGCACGCGTCGAGATTGCCGGGCATCTGGCGTTTTTTCCGGCTGTCACGGTTGAAAGGCTGTAACCTTCCGGGATCCGAACCGGGGAAGGCGCGACCGCAGCGGCGACAAAAAACCGCCGCGAACGCCCTGCTAGATGTTGCGGGACACCGGCGATTTCCGCCGCCTACAATGCCTCTGCTATCCCCCTACAATCCATCCCTACCCGCGGCGCAAGCCACTTACGCCTCTGACGCCACCGCGCGGATGCGTTCGACCATTGCGCGCAGGCCGTTGGAGCGTTGTGCGGACAGATGGTCGTGCAACCCGAGCCGTCCGAGTTCGGCGGGGGCATTGACCGCCTGCACCTCGGCCAATGTCAGCCCGGCATAAAGCGCATGCAGGATGGCGATCAGACCGCGCACGATCATCGCATCGCTGTCACTCTGAAAATCAAACCGCCCCGCCGTGATCTGGGGCCGCAGCCAGACCTGACTGGCGCAGCCCAACACTTTCAGCGCCGGGGTCTTGAAAGCGTCGTCCAGGGGCGGCATTGCGCGGCCCAGTTCGATGACATGGCGATAGCGATCCTCCCAGTCATCGAGAAATTCAAACGTCTCGGCGATGTCTTCGAAGGCGGGGCTGGCCATAGCTGTCTCCTTGACCCCTGAGGTAGCGCGGCACGCCCGAGAGGTCCAGAGCCAACGAGCCTTTTCAAAGCCCGCGCCGTAGGCTACCCAAGAGGGGAAATGCCGAAGGTTGCCCTGATGAAACTGCCGCTTCTCGCTGCCCTGATCCTGATGACCGCGCTGAGCGGCTGTGCCGGTATCAAGCAATCACGGCTGAACCCGTTCAACTGGTTCGGCAAAGCCCGCCCTGCCCCGGTGACGCAGCTTTACAGCGCCCCGACCGAGACGCGGGCGCTGGTGGCGCAGGTGCTGACGATGAAGGTCGAGCCCTATCCGGGCGGGGCGATCGTGCGCGCCACCGGACTGCCGCCGACCCAAGGCTATTGGGAGGCCGAACTGGTCGCCGAACCAGTCGATGACAAGGGCCGACTGGTCTACGAATTCCGCATCTTCCCGCCGCCGACGCCTGCCGCTGCGGGCACGCCCTATTCGCGACAGGTCACGGTGGCGGCCTCGGTGTCGGACATCAAGCTGCAAGGGGTCGCCAGCATCGTGGTCCAGGGAGAGAGCAACGCGCTGGCCTCGCTTCGCTGAGGCTTTGCGCGGTTGAAATCCCGACCCGACGCTCCTCAAGCCGAAGGGGCTTGATGAACGCCGGTGCCGTGCGCGATCGGGCTGGGGCGGGACCAGTCTAAATGGAACTGCCGCTTTGCTGCATTGAACTACGCTGGGGTTTCACACCCCCGCACCCCTGTGGGATACTTGCGCCAATAGGTAAGGCGAAATTGCAGTCAAGCCGCAGAATCCTCGCCAAGGTGAGGTTTCCGTCAAGCACCATCAGGCTTTAAAGCCACACCACCCGCACTTCGTTGCCCTTGGCGGACAGCGCAATTTCGCCCCGGCACAGGCGCAGCGCGTCGTCGCCAAAGGCTTCGGCCCGCCAGCCGTGCAGCGCCTCCAGATCGCGCGCGCCGGCCGCGATGGCGTCCAGATCAGCGGCAGAGGCGATCAGTTTGGCAGCAACGCCAAGGCTTTCCGACTTGGCCTTCAAGAGCACGCGCAACAGATCGGCCAGTGCCGGATTGACCTGTAACTGGTCGCGCGACAGGTCGGGTTTCGGCAGGTCCTCCGGTTTGGTCTCCATCCCCGCCTTGACGGCGGCGAGGATGCCCTCGGCAATCTCGGACTTGCGGCCTTCGCGCATCAGCAGGCGCGAGCGGCCCAGTTCCTCGATATTGGTGGGCCGCGTCGAGGCCAGTTCCAAGAGCGCGTCATCCTTCATCACCCGGCTGCGCGGCACGTTCTGGGTCTGGGAATAGCTTTCGCGGAAGCGGGCGAGTTCCTTGACCACCGCCAGAAAGCGGCCTGAGGTGGTGCGGGTCTTGACGCGCAGCCAGGCCTCGTCGGGCGTGGTGGTATAGGTGGCTGGGTCCAGGAGGACGCGCAGTTCCTCGTCCACCCAGGACTGCCGCCCGGTTTTGGTCAGTTGCGCCGACAGGAATTCGTAGATCACCCGCAGGTGGGTGACATCGGCCAGCGCGTAATCGGCCTGGGCTTTGCTGAGCGGGCGGCGCGACCAGTCGGTGAAGCGCGAGGTCTTGTCGAGGTCGGCCTTGGCGATCTTCTTCACCAGCGTCTCGTAGCCCGCCTGTTCGCCAAATCCGCAAACCATTGCCGCGACCTGGGTGTCGAACAGCGGTTCGGGGAAGACGCGGCCTTCGACGAAGAAAATCTCCAGATCCTGCCGGGCGGCGTGAAAGACCTTGACCGTCGACTCGTGGCGGAACAGGTCATAGAGCGGCTCCATCGACATGTCCGCACCCTCGATCGGGTCGATCAGAACGGCATCGCCCTCCTTGCCCGGCAAGGCGGCCTGGATCAGGCACAGTTTGGACCAGTAGGTCCGCTCGCGGAGGAATTCGGTGTCGAGCGTCACATAGGGTTGGGTTTTGGCGGCGGCACAAAAGGCGGCCAGGTCTTCGGTCGTGGTGATCACGCGCATGAGGCGACTTTCGCTAGGGGTCGCGGGGGTATCCCGCGCATCCGCTATAGGGGGCGGCGGGTGGAATGGAAAGGACTCAAGCCAGTGTTACCGGGCTGTGGTCGCCTGCGGCAAAACGGCGCAGGACGGCGGGGTAAAGGCGGTGTTCCAGCGTCAGCACGCGGGCGGCAAGGCTGTCGGGCGTGTCCCCGGGCTGGATTGCAAGCCGCGCCTGGCCGAGGATCGGGCCCGCATCCAGCGCCGCCGTGACCTGATGCACAGTGCAGCCCGCTTCGGTGTCGCCATTGGCGATGGTGCGGTCATGGGTGTGCAGGCCGGGGTATTTTGGCAAAAGCGAGGGGTGGATGTTCAGCATGCGGCCCTCGAACCGGGCGATGAAACCGGCGGTCAGGATGCGCATGAAACCCGCAAGGCAGAGGATGTCGGGGGCCACGGCCAGAAGGTGGCGCAGAAGTTGGGCCTCGAATGCGGCGCGGTCGCGGCCAAAGGGGCGGTGATCGACGCAGGCGGTTGCAACGCCCAGGGCGGCAGCTTTGGCAAGGCCCGCAGCATCCGGCAGGTTGGAAAGCACCAGCACCGGCCGCGCCGGATGATCCCCCGTCATGTCGTGCACCAGTGCCAGCATGTTGGAACCACCCCCGGAGATGAGGATGGCCACCCGCTTCACAGCAGCTGGCCGTGGTAGATGACGCCCTCGCCCGGCACGATGCGGCCCAGCTGGCAGACGGTTTCGCCTTCGCTGCGCAAAAGGTCAGACAGGGCGGCGGCGCGGTCGGGGGCCACGACAAGGATCATGCCGATGCCGCAGTTGAAGGTTTTCAGCAGTTCCGGCTGACTCATGTTGGCGGTCGCGGCCAGCCAGCGGAACACCGGCGGCAATTGCCATGCGTCCAAGTCGATCTCGCAGGCCAGCCCCTCTGGCAGCACGCGGGGCGGGTTTTCGGTGATGCCGCCGCCGGTGATATGGGCCAGGCCGTGAACGCCGCCAGCCCGCATCGCGGCGAGGGCCTGTTTCACATAAAGCCGGGTCGGGGCGAGGAGCGCTGCACCGAGCGTGCCATCGGAAAACGGCGAGGCCGCATCCCAGCCAAGGCCGGACAGTTCCACCACCTTGCGGACAAAGGAATAGCCGTTGGAATGCACGCCGTTCGATGCGAGGCCAAGGATGATGTCGCCATCGGCCACGCCTTGCGGCAGGTCGGTGCCGCGCTCCATCGCGCCCACGGCAAAGCCCGCCAGATCGAAGTCGCCCTTGTGATACATGCCCGGCATTTCCGCCGTCTCGCCACCGATCAGGGCGCAGCCCGACTGCTGACAGCCCGCAGCGATGCCGTTGATGATCCGCGTGGCCTCAGCCACTTCCAGCTTGCCGGTGGCGAAATAGTCGAGGAAGAACAATGGCTCCGCGCCCTGGCAGACCAGATCGTTGACGCACATCGCCACCAGATCAATGCCGATGGTGTCGACCAGCCCGGTGTCGATGGCGATGCGCAGCTTGGTCCCTACCCCGTCGGTCGCGGCCACCAGAACCGGATCACTATAGCCTGCGGCCTTGAGGTCAAACAGCGCCCCGAAGCCGCCAAGCCCGCCCATCACACCGGGGCGCGCGGTGGCTTTGGCGGCGGGTTTGATCTTTTCCACCAGCAGGTTGCCCGCGTCGATATCCACGCCCGCATCGGCATAGGTCAGGCCGTTATGCCCCTTGATCATCGAATTTTCCCCGCTTGGCCCAGTTCCCGCACCCCTTAAACGATCGCCCCGCCCCCTGCAACGACCCGCGCGGCTTCTTGACCACAACCGCCGATCTGCTAGGCAAGGCGCACGGTGGGCCTGTAGCTCAACGGTTAGAGCAGGGCGCTCATAACGCCTTGGTTGGGGGTTCGAGTCCCTCCGGGCCTACCAAACCGCCATAATGTCCTTACCTTTCAAGGCATTATGGTTATTTTTGTCAAACCTCTCTGGCAAGTTTGACAATCCGCGTTCTGTTTTCGTGCGCGGTGATCTGCTTTTGCAGGGCTTCACGGGCGAGTCCAAGGCGGTCGGCTGCCTCAATATAGGTCTGCACTTCCTTCAGATTCTTGTAGCCAGAGATAGACATGATCTGCGGCGCGGTGCATCCGGCCTCTGCCAGACGGCGGCAAGCGGCCTTGCGAAGACCGTGGGCAGAAAGCCCGTCGGGCAGCTTGGCTTCAACCACGCGGTCACGAAACCAGTTGCCAAAACCGGCCACGGCAAAGAGCTTGCCGTATTCGGTCAAAAGGCACGTCATGTTCTTTTCAGTCAGCGCATCCAAGGAAGTTTTCAGGATAGGGTGAAGCGGGATTTCAACCTCTGTCCCGGTCTTGGAGTGCCGAATGGTCAAGACCCCACCCCGAACATTCTGGCGGCCCATGCGAACAATGTTCGCCCGCCGTTGCCCGGTGTAAAGCATCAGGCCAAGCGCAAGGCGGGCGCGACTTCCGACAAGGCGCTTTTCGCAATAGGTTTCAATCTCGCCTTCCGTCCAAGTCCGATAGCCGGAAGAGCCTGTCCGCACCCTGACTAGGGTCTGTCCTCAATTAGGGGATTCGCAAATCAGGTAAAGCGTGATTCACGGTAGTCCTTGCATGTCGGGGGCTTTGGAGGAAGCGGTATGGTTTGCGCAACGATCAGTTTGCCCGGATTGAGACCCTGCTGCCGGGGCGTCCGGGGAGTGTCGGGCGCAA
>JAYUGA010000289.1:0-9107 GCA_043738565.1 Rhodobacterales bacterium | reverse complement strand
CTCCCGCCAAATCGGACAACCCCATGTACTTCACCAAAGCTGGACGAGTCGTTGCTTGGCTCTGCATTTTTGGGGGGCTTATCAACTTGGGATATTTGATCGTTTTCACCTTCCAGAACGGCCCTATTATACCCGGCGACCCAAAGTGGCAGAAGCTATCATCGGTCACTTTGATGGACTTCAAGTTGATTGCTTTCGGGATCGTCCTTGGGATCTTGACCGAAATCAGCCGATCCACTGCCAAGCCGAATGCGTGACCAAGCGCAGCGAGCCGTTGGGTGTGGGTCGGCGCACCAAAGCCCGCGGCAAACCACTTCCCATCCAGCCAATCAAAGTGGGGTCACACTACACGACTCTCGGCATTTTTACGGTTGTTCGGAGGTTTGTCCACTCTGTGACGGCTTTGTCTGGATCTGACCTCAGCGAGCCGTAGGGTGCGTGATTTCACGCATCTATGTTTGACCCGGAATCGTGCGTGAAATCACGCACCCTACAAAAATCTCAAACCTCCACCCACTCCACCACGCTCTGCGGCAAGGCCACCACCTCCCCGCCCGCCCGTAGCCCGTCGAGATGAAACGGAATCGCCGCCTCCAGCGAAGCCTTCACTTTCGCCTCGCTTGAACGGGCCGCCACGCAGCCCGGCAAGTCGGGGACATAGCCGGAGTAACCCTTACCGGCCTTCTCGATGACGACGGCGTAGCGCATGGAACCCTCCTCCGGTGTAGGGTGCGTGAAATCACGCACCCTACCGCACTACCGCACCCCCCGCCTTGACTCCCCGTACGCAATCCCTCACTTCCCCCATGAAAACCCTGTGCTCGACAGAACTCCGCGCCAATCCCGCCTCGGGCGATTTCCGGCCGCAGATTGTCGTCACTTCCGGTCTTTCAGGGGAAGACCGGCATTGTCTTGATCCATGTCAATTCGGTGTGAGGACAAAGCTGTTATGCAAGATGGCAGCACGGACTCCATCCGAAGAGTTGCGGGCTGCATCAGGATTGGAGGTGGATCTTGTGGTTCAAATCGGTAGTGACCGTGATCTCGGACCCCGGACAGGCCAAAGCCGCGATTGACGCAGCGGCGCGGATCGCCTTGGGCAATGACGGGCATCTGGACGTGCTGGCGCTTGGGGTGGACCGCACCCAGATTGGCTACAACTATATCGGGTCAGAGGCACTCCTGACCGAAATGTCGCGGGAAGCCGCAGCGGACGACGCCAAAAAGGCCGCCGCCGTCGCCCGTGCCGCGCTGTCCGAACAGGATCCGGCCTTGCGCTGGGCTCTGGAAACCGTGATCGCGCAGTCGATCGGATTGACGTCGGTCATAGGCGAGGTGGTCCGATTTGCCGATGTGGTCGTGCAGTGTCTGCCCTCTGACAAGGATCACGGCACGACGGCCGAGGCTGTCGTCGAAGCCGCGCTTTTCGAAGGCCATGCGCCGGTACTTGTCGTGCCGATCGGGGCGGACTTGGCGCATCTTGCCAAGCCAAGGCGCATCGTGCTGGCCTGGAACCAAAGCGCCGAGGCGCTGAACGCCGCCAAGCGCGCCCTGCCTTTGCTGCGCGCGGCGAGCATGGTCGATGTCACGGTGGTCGATCCGCCGACCCACGGTGCGGAACGGTCCGATCCCGGCGGCATGCTGTGCCAGTTTCTGGTCCGCCACGGCGTCAGGGCACAGGTGACCGTGCTGGCCCACAGCCTGCCGGAGGTGGCCGATGTGCTGGCGCAGCACGCGCTGGACCGGAATGCCGACCTGCTGGTGATGGGGGCCTATGGCCATTCCCGCCTGCGCGAAGCGGTGCTGGGCGGTGCGACCCGGTCGGTGCTGGAGCGCAGCAAGATCCCGGTGCTGATGGCGCATTGATCGCCCGAACAGGCTGCGCGAACCGGTGCCGCGCACGCCACGGAACCACGCATCAATCGCCCGGCCCAAAGCTGAAAATGTGGTAAATGCGCCACGGCAAGCCATTGAAATAGCTTAACTTTGCAAAATGTCCATTTCTGGACACTTGCTCAGGCCGGTATGCCTCCATTCATATCATCTCCGGCTTCTTCCGCCAGCCGGTCGAAATCCGGCACCACGATGCAACGCCTTTCTTCCAGCTCCACCACCCCGTCCCGCTTCAGGGCACTGATCTGCCGGCTGACGGTTTCCAGCGTTAGCCCCAGATAATCTGCCATCTCTTCCCGGGTCAGCGGCAGATCAAACCGGATCGCGCCTTTCGGTGCCTTCAGCTTCAGCCCGGCATCCCGCCGCGCGATGATCGCCAGCAGCGAGGCGATCTTTTCCCGCGCCGTCTTGCGACCAAGCAGCAGCATCCATTCCCGCGCCGCATCCAGTTCGTCCATCGTCATCTCCAGCAACCGGTTCGCCACATGCGGCGTTGCGGCCATCATGTCCTCGAACGGTTTGCGCCGGAAACAGCACATCACCAGATCGGTGGTGGCGGTCACATCATAGGGCGCATTGCTGCGCCCCGGCCTGCCCACGAAATCCGACGGCAGCAGCAGCCCCACCATTTGCCGCCGCCCATCCTCCATCGTCTGGGTCAAGGTGGCGATCCCGGTGACCACCGAGGCCACAAAATCCATCCGGTCGCCCGACCAGATCACCACCTGCCCGGCCTGAAAACTGCGATAGTATTTCATCACCTCAAGCTGCGCCAATTCATCCGTCTCGCAGCGCGAACACACGGCCCGAAAGCGGATCGGACAGTCGCCACACTTTTCAGGGGCCAGCCGGGGGGCGTGCATGGACATGAGCATCTTTCCTTTGATCCAGATCAAGGCACGCGACCGACCCAACGATAAAGTAGCCGCATGTCCCGGCATAAGCAACTCGTCGGCTTCGCGCGGTCTGACACCTGTCCTGCGCTACACCGGCCATCCCAACGCACCGTACTTTGCGGGCGGTGTCGGATCGGGCCAGCGCGCGAACCGGATAGGGGCGATGCCGGCCTTCTTCGGGACAGGCACTGCGGCCTGACGCAGGCGCAAACTGCGGCTGAGTTCCGGATTTGCCATTTCCGTTTCGCAGCCGGGCTTTTTCGACGCCATGATCTTTGGCGTCGGTGTTCCGCATACGGGTTTGAATGAAAAACCCCGCGCCATTCAATGGCGCGGGGGGCAAACTCGTTGCAACGCATTGCAGGTTTCTGTTCGGAAATCAGACCGGTGCCGGCAAGGCCGCCTTGGCCTGGGCGGCGATCAGGTTGAAGGCCTCGGGCTCGTGCACGGCGAGATCGGCCAGCACTTTGCGGTCAACCTCGATGCCCGCCAGTGCCAGACCGTTGATCAGGCGCGAATAGGTGAATGCCGGGTCATACAGACGCACGGCGGCGTTGATGCGGGCGATCCACAGCGCGCGGAAGTTGCGCTTGCGGGCCTTGCGGTCGCGGGTCGCATATTGCTGCGCCTTGTCGACGGCCTGGGTTGCGGTCTTGAAATTGGTCGAGCGGGCGGCGTAATAGCCTGCCGCCTTGGCGATCACCTTGCGGTGGCGGGCGTGAGTGACGACGCCGGATTTGACGCGGGACATGGGTTTCTCTCCTTACCGGTCGTAGGGCATGTATTTCTTGACGATCTTCGCGTCGGACGCATTCAGGATCATGGTCCCCGAGGCGTCGCGAATGAATTTCGTCGAGCGGTTGATCATGCCGTGGCGCTTGCCGGCGACGCCGGCCTTCACACGACCGGAGGCTGTGAAGCTGAAGCGCTTCTTGGCCGCCGACTTGGTCTTCATCTTGGGCATTTCGATCTCCGTCGTTACAGGCACGGGAGGCATGCCACGTAGGCCAGCCGTGCGGGGTATTTCAAGCCGTTGCCTATAGGCGGGCGACAGCGGCGGCGCAAGGGGATTGTGCCGGATCCCAGTCAGGGAATGTAACGGTCGAACACCCGGCCGAACACCCTGGGAATCTCGGCAAAGGTATAGCCCTGCAAACGGTTGGTCAGGGCCACGACGATCAGGGCGCCGCCGATCAGCACCAGAACGGCCCCACCGCGCGGCGCTCGGCCCTCGACGAAGGCCGACAACAGCGAGGGGATGGCCAGAACGCAGACCACGATGCCTATCACAAGGTAAAGATCGGTATCCATATCGACCCTTTCAAATCGCCTGAAGCGATTATTCAGGATCGACCTTTGAAATCAACCGTTCATCGCAAGGGGCGACACGAAGGATGTTGGTTGTGCCTTTGACGTTGAACGGAACGCCGGCGGTCAGCACGATCATATCCTCGACCCCGGCAAAGTCATCGCGCCGGGCGACATGGACGGCGGCCAGGACCGCGCCCTTGAAGCGGTCCTGCGGTTCGCAGATCGCATTGTGCAGGCCCCAGGTCAGCGCCATGCGCCGGGCCGAGGACATCAGCGGGGTCAGCGCGATGATCGGCACGCGCGGGCGTTCGCGGGCGACCAGTGCCGCCGTGGTACCGGTCTGTGAGAAGCAGGCGATGGCGCGGATATTGGTCGATTCCGCAATCTCGCGGGCCGCAGCGACGATGCCATCGGCAATGGTTTCGCGCTGAATCTGGCGGGAGGATTCGATGACCTGACGGTAGGCCGGGTCCTTTTCGACGGCGATGGCGACGTTGTTCATCGTCGTCACCGCCTCGATCGGGTATTTGCCCGCAGCGGATTCGGCGGACAACATGATGGCGTCGGCACCTTCGTAGATGGCATTGGCGACGTCAGACACCTCTGCGCGGGTCGGCACCGGCGATTCGATCATCGATTCGAGCATCTGGGTCGCCACGATCACCGGTTTGGCGGCGGCACGGGCACCGCGGATCAGGCGTTTCTGGATCGGCGGCACGGTATAGACCGGCAGTTCGACGCCAAGATCGCCCCGCGCCACCATGATGCCATCGGACACTTGCAGGATGGCGTCATAGGCTTTGACGGCGGCAGGCTTTTCGATCTTGGACAGGATGGCGGCGCGGCCACGGGCCAGAGCCCGCGCCTCCAGCACGTCTTCGGGGCGCTGGACGAAGGACAGGGCCAGCCAGTCCACCCCCATTTCGCAGGCAAATTCCAGATCGCCACGGTCCTTTTCAGACAGGGCCGCCACCGGCAGCACCACGTCGGGCACGTTGACGCCCTTGCGGTTGGAAATCGTGCCGCCGACGGTGACGGTGCAATTGGCGAAATCCTTGCCGCAGTCATCGACCCGAAGCCGGATCTTGCCATCATTGATCAAAAGCGAAGTGCCCGGTTCAAGCGCCGCAAAAATCTCGGGGTGCGGCAGTTGCACGCGGTTGATGTCGCCGGGGCTGGCGGACAGGTCCATGCGGAACCTGGCGCCTTCGACAAGCTCTGCGCCAGCGGGGTTGGCGAAGGTGCCGACGCGCAGTTTCGGCCCCTGAAGATCGGCCAGAATTGCGATCGGACGGCCGGTGTCGGCTTCGACCTGGCGAATGATGGTATGGCGCGCCCGGATGTCGTCATGGCTGCCATGACTCATGTTGAGGCGGAACACATCGGCCCCGGCATCAAACAGGGCGCGGATGGTGGCGTAGTCGCTGGAAGCCGGGCCAAGTGTGGCCACGATCTTCACGTTCCGAAGGCGTCTCATGCCTTGATCCTTTTCGTCGCTTTCAGGTTCAGCGGTGGGCCGCTGGCCTTATGGCTCAATTGGCCCAAGGGGGCAACGGTGGAATGGAACCTGCCGCAGCGACATGAATGTTCGGCGGAAATTGCCGATGTGGAGTGCCTGTTGTTCGGGCAGGTGCGGGGAAATCCGCGTGCGGGCGCAGGTAACGATTCCTTTTTGGCGGGGAGGGCGCTAAGGCTCGGGCGGCAAAACAAGGGTGGCACTCGCATGACCCCGTTCCATATCACTGGCGAGGATCGCCCCGGCCGCTGGCTGGTGACATGCGATCATGCGACCAACCGGGTGCCTGCGGAGGTGGGGGCCGGGTCTTTGGGGATCGGGCCAGAGGATATGGCGCGGCATATCGCCTGGGATGTCGGGGCCAGGGGCATGGCGGAGGCATTGGGGGCGTTGCTGGACAGTCCGGTGATCTCCGCCGACTTCAGCCGTCTGGTGATCGACCCGAACCGGGGCGAGGAAGACCCGACGCTGGTGATGAAGCTGTATGACGGCACCATCATTCCGGGCAACCGCAATATCGATGCGGCAGAGGTCGAGCGGCGGCTGGTCACGCTGTACCGCCCCTATCATGCGGCACTGGCAAAGTTGGCGGCACGGCGGGCAGATACGGTGCTATTGGCGATCCATTCGTTCACGCCGTGCCTGAAGGGCCGAAGCCTGCGGCCCTGGCAGGTCGGCGTGCTGTATAGCGAGGACGACGACCGCCTGTCGCGGCTGCTGATTGCCCGGCTGCAGGCGGTGTCCGGGCTTTGCGTCGGGGACAACGAGCCTTATGCTGGGGCGCTGCCCGGCGACGCGATCGACCGCCATGCGTTGCAGGCGGGGCGGCACAATACGCTGATCGAGGTGCGGAATGATCTGATCGGGGATGCTGCGGGGCAAGCGGCGTGGGCGGGCCTGCTGGCTGGGTTGTTGACCGAGGTTTTGGAGGGATTGTGAGGATGGAGCTGGATCAGGCGACGCGGACCGAGTTGGAAGCGGCGGCGTTTCGCGCGCTGATGGCGCATCTGCTGGTGGCGCGACCCGAAGTGCAGAATATCGACCTGATGAACCTGGCCGGGTTCTGCCGGAATTGCCTCAGCCGCTGGTATCAGGAGGCGGCGGTGGCGCGGGGGATCGAGATGACGAAGGACGAAGGGCGCGCGGTAGTGTACGGGATGCCCTATGCGGAGTGGGTGGCTTTGCGTCAGACGGCGGCGGATGCGGGCAAGCGGGCGGCGTTTGCCGAGGCGATCAAGCCGCATCAGAAGTAGCGATTGCGGCTGGCCGCCGGGGGTTTCACACCCCCGCGCATTCATCGGTACTCGAACCGATGGCGCACCGATGAATGCACCTGCGGGATATTTGGGAGCAAATGAATAACGCGAAATTTTGCACAGGTTTCTGAATATTGGCTGCGTTGATCGAAAGCGTGGCGAATGCCTCGATTCGGGCAAGGTTGGTTTCGGCCCAGGTCCGGACGCCGCAGAACGCCTCGCCCAGACTGAGGCCAAGATCGGTTAGGCGGTATTCGACGCGCAGCGGGATGACCGGGTGGATGGTGCGGATCACCAGACCGTCCCGCTCATCTGGCGAAGGGTCTGGGTCAGCATCTTCTGGCTGATGCCGAGGACAAGGTGGCCAAGGGCGGTGAAGCGCATCTCGCCCTGTTCGGCCAAAACCTCCAACACGATCATCGTCCATTTCTCGGCAACGCGGCCGATCAGGTCATTGACCAGCGCCTCGACCCGCGGGTCGATGGGGGTGCCGTTCGGGTCGGTGGCGGTCATGGGCGATACACTTTCCATTGGGTAACTGCGGATATTCTGGGTGCCTGCTTACTGGTGGTAAGTGAGGTGACTACATCAGCGCCTATGCGAAATTCAAAGAGAACGATCATGGACATGACCGGAAACACCCTTCTGGTCACCGGCGGCGGGTCGGGGATCGAGCGCGGGTTGGCGGAGGCGTTTCATGCCCTGGGCAACCAGGTGATCATTGCCGGGCGGCGGGCGGAGGTGCTGGCCGAGGTGGTGGCGGCCAATCCCGGCATGGCGCCGGCACTGTTCGATGTCGAGGATGCGGCGGCGATACCGGGCTTTGCGGCGGGGGTGGTGGCGGCGCATCCGGGGTTGAATGTGCTGATCAACAATGCGGGGATCATGCGGGTCGAGGATGTGCTGGCGGAGCCTTATGGTCTGGGCGACGCCGAGGCGATGGTGGTGACGAACCTGCTGGGGCCGATCCGCTTGACGGCGGCCTTGTTGCCGCAGTTGCGGGGGCAGCCCAGGGCGGCGGTGTTGAATGTCACTTCGGGGCTGGCCTTTGTGCCGCTGGCGGTGACGCCGACCTATTCGGCGACGAAAGCCGCGCTGCATTCGTGGGGCGATTCGCTGCGGTATCAGTTGCGCGGCACCTCGGTTCAGATGATCGAGGTCGCGCCGCCTGCCGTCGGCACCGATCTGATGCCCGGGTCGCGGGCCAATCCCAATGCGCTGAACCTGGACGATTATATTGCCGAGACGATGGCGCTGCTGGCGTCCGGGCCGCAGCGCGCGGAGTTCCTGGTAGAGCGGGTGAAGGTGTTGCGCCACGCGGAACGCGGCGGCGCCTATGCCGGAGTGTTTGGGATGCTGAGCCCGGCGGCGTGACGCGAAACCCACGGCGCGCCCCGGATCGAGGACCGGGGCGCCATGCTTTGCGGCCGTCAGATGGCAGTCTTGCGCATTTCGTCGAGATAGATTTCGCGCAGCCGGGCGACGACTTTGCCCGGTTTGCCGGAGCCAAGGGCTTTGCCGTCAACCTCTACCACCGGCATGACGAAAGCGGAGGCGGAGGTGATGAACGCCTCATCCGCCTGTTGCGCCTCAGCGATGGTGAAGGGGCGTTCCTCGACCTCCATCTGCGCCTCGGCGGCGAAGCGGAGGACGCTGGCGCGGGTGATGCCGTGCAGGATGTCGGAGGACAACTGGCGGGTGATGATGCGGTTGCCCTTGACGATATAGGCGTTGTTGGAAGTGCCTTCGGTCACGACGCCATCCTCGACAAACCAGCTGTCATCGACATGAGCGGCCTTGGCGGCCATCTTGGCCATCGACGGATACAGAAGCTGCGTGGTCTTGATGTCGCGGCGGCCCCAGCGGATGTCGGGGACGGAGATGACTTTCCAGCCGGTTTTGGCGGCCGGATTGTCGGCGAGGCCGGGTTTGGCCTGGGTGAACAGCACCAGGGTCGGTTTGGTGTCCGGACCTGGATAGGCGAAGTCGCGGTCGCCGGGGTTGCCGCGGGTGACTTGCAGGTAAACCATGCCGTCGGTGATGTCGTTCACGCGGATGAGTTCGCGGTGGATCGCCAGCAGGTCGTCATCCGGGCAGGGCGCGGCCATGTCGAGTTCGCCAAGGCTGCGGGCAAGACGGGCGCAATGGCCGGGGAAGTCGATCAGCTTGCCGTCCAGAACCGAGGTGACTTCGTAGACGCCATCGGCCATCAGGAAGCCCCGGTCGAAGATCGAG
>JAYUGA010000288.1:0-3304 GCA_043738565.1 Rhodobacterales bacterium | reverse complement strand
CATGTGGCATATCCTTTTCTCTGCGAGAACTGCGGCGCGTGAACAACGCCTTGATATGCCACCCAATCCCCCCGTCACCAACTTTCAGCTATAGCTCGTTGCGCCGTCCCGAGACCGGGTCGTTTCTGGGCCTTGTGGCCGTCTTTGTCTTTTTCTGGATCTTTGGCGGCACGAATTTTGCCTCTGCCACCGGGGCGGCAAGCTGGCTGAATGTCGCAGCGGCCTTGGGGATCATCGCAATTCCAATCGGGATGCTGATGATCGCGGGCGAGTTGGATATTTCCATCGGTTCGATGATCCCGGCGTCTTCGATGACCATCGCCATCATTTCGGGCCATTACCACGCGCCGATCCTGGTGGGCATTGTGGCGTCACTGACCCTGGGCGCACTGGTGGGCTTCATCAATGGAGTGCTGGTGGTGCGCACTGCGGTGCCGTCGTTCATCGTCACGCTGGGGACATTGTTTGCGGTTGCGGGTCTGACTTTGGGTCTATCGGTAATTCTGACCGGCACCACCAGTGTCGCGATCAAGGCCGGGCCAGAGGCAAAGCTCATGCTGGGGCAGTTCATCGGCGGCATCTATCAGGTGACGATCTTCTGGTGGATCGCGGCGGCGGTGATCTGGGGCTTCATCCTGCACTATACCCGCTATGGCAACTGGATCTTTGCGATGGGCGGCGACAAGACTTCGGCGCGCAATGCCGGTATCCCGACCGAGCGGATGACGATATTGCTGTTCATGGCCAGCGGCATGAGCGCGGCCTTTGTCGGGCTTTCCCAAGCCATCCTGTACAATTCGGCGCAGGTTTCGGCGGGGCAGTCCTATATCTTCAACGCCATCATCTCGGTCGTCGTCGGCGGCGTGCTGCTGACGGGGGATATGGCTCGGTGTTCGGTATCGTTCTGGGAACCCTGACCTTTGCGATCGTCAATCAGGGCATCTACTACACGTCCTTTGACGCCAACTGGGCCAGTCTGATCATTGGGGTGTTGCTGCTGGCGGTCTTGATGAACAACACGTTCCGCAAACTGGCGCTGGCTTATGCGCCTGCGAAAGGAAGCCGCAAATGAGTGCGCCGCTTTTGAAAGTATCGAACCTGAACAAGAGCTTCGGCCCGATCGACGTGCTGCACGACATCTCACTTGCGCTGAGCGTAGGCGAGGTTCTGTGCCTGTTGGGCGACAATGGTGCCGGCAAATCGACGCTGATCCGCATCCTGTCCGGGGTGCACAAGCCAACCACCGGCACGGTCGAGATGAGCGGGCGGGCCGTCAGTTTCAAAAGCCCGCACGATGCCAGCGATGCCGGGATTGCGACGGTGCACCAGTTCGGCGGCACCTTTCCGTTGATGTCGATTGGCCGGTCGTTTTTCGTCGGTGAAGAGCCTATGAAAGGCTGGGGGCCGCTGAAACGCTTTGACCGCGCGCAAGCCAAACCAATTGCGGTGCAGGCGGTGCGCGATCTGGGGATCACGCGGACCACCGATGGCGACCGCCTGGTCGGCGGTCTGTCGGGCGGCGAACGGCAGGCGCTGGCGATTGCGCGGGCCGTCCATTTTGGTGCCTCGGTGCTGATCCTGGACGACCCGACGGCGGCACTGGGGGTCAAAGAGGCGGCGCATGTGTTGCGCATCGTGTTGCAGGCGCGGAAAAAGGGCATCGCGGTGATCTTCATCACCCATAACGTCATCCATGCGCTGACCGTGGGCGACCATTTTGCGGTGCTGATCAAGGGCGCTTTGGCCGCCGATTTCCGCAAAGGCGAGAAAACCCGCGAGGAAATCACCGATCTGATGGCGGGCGGTGAACAGATGGCGGAACTTGAGGCCGAGATCGAGGCCTATCAAACCACCCACGACGGCCACGCGCCACAGTTTGCCTGACCAAGCCACTCCTCGGGGCGCGGGCTTCATCGCCGCCCTGCCGTGACCCTTGGCTCCACACCTAGGGCGCAAGAGGGAGCGGGCCGGGCCGGGAACCCTCCTCGGTCTGGCCTTTCGGGGGGCGCTTACCCGACCCGGAGGACCAGCCGGATGGCAAAGGCCACCACGCCAAGCGCCGCGACGCTGGCCAGCCAGTAGAGCGCGAACCAGCCCAGACGGCTGCGCAGGCTTGGGGCGGGCATCAGTGATAGCCTCCGACCGACTTCACCTTGCCGCGAAACACCCAGTAGGAATAGGCGGTGTAGCCCAGGATCAAGGGGATCAGCACAGCCGCCCCGACCAGCAGGAAGGACAGGCTGTTGTCGGGTGCTGCGGCGTCCCAGATTGTCACGCTATGGGGCACGATATGGGGGTAAAAGCTGAACCCCAGCCCGGCAAAGCACAGCACGAACAGCGATTGCGCAGCGAGAAACGGGCTCAGTTCGCGCCGCAGGGTCAGGCCGCGCCACAGGACATAAGCGGCCAGCAGCACCAGCAGCGGCACCGGAATGCCCAGCAGGATTTGCGGCCAGCCGAACCAACGCGTCATGTACAAGGGGTTCAGGAACGGAGTCCACAGGCTGGCGGCACCGATCATGGCGAGGGTGATCGGGCCTAGGATGCGGGCATGGCGGTAGGCATGGTCCTGCACCGCAGCCTCGGTCTTCAGGATCAGCCAGGTCGCTCCCAACAGCGCATAGCCCACCACCAAAGCGACGCCGGTGAACAGGCTGAACGGAGTCAGCCAATCCCACCAGCCGCCGGCATAGGCGCGGCCGGTCACCTTGATGCCCTGCACCAGCGCCCCCAAAGCGACGCCCTGGGCAAAAGCCGCAACGGTGGAGCCGAAGGCAAAGGCCCAGTCCCACAGGAACTGGCCGCGCCGGGTTTTCCAGCGGAATTCAAAGGCGACGCCGCGAAAGATCAGGCCAAGCAGCATCACGATGATCGGGGCGTAAAGCGCGGGCATGATCACGGCATAGGCCAGCGGAAACACCGCGAACAAGCCGCCACCGCCCAGCACCAGCCAGGTCTCGTTGCCATCCCAGACCGGGGCGACCGAGTTCATCATCTCGTCCCGCTCTGCCTCGCCACGGGCCAGAGGAAACAGGATGCCGACGCCCAGATCAAAGCCATCCAGAACGACATAGGCCAGCACCGCGAAGGCGATCAGGCCGCCCCAGATCAGCGGAAGGTCAAGGGTCATGGCCGTGCTCCTTCTGTGGCAAGCGCTTCTTTGGCGTCCATCGCCATTGCGGGCAAGAGGCCTCCGGCGCGAACTGGCTCTGCGGTGGGCAGGCCGGGTTCGCCCGGATGGGGCGGGGCTGCCATCAGGCGCAGGATGTAGAAGATGCCAGCACCGAACAGCAGGAAATACACG
>JAYUGA010000287.1:0-9156 GCA_043738565.1 Rhodobacterales bacterium | reverse complement strand
CTGGACGGGCGGTCGCGCGGGTCGGTCACCATGATGGACCGCGACGGCGCAGTCTTTGCCTGGCGGGGCGAGAGTGGCGGTCAGGTCAGCTCCGGCACCGTATCGCCCAACCTGTTGAACGCAGTGATCGCGACCGAGGACAAGCGGTTCTACCACCATTTCGGCGTCAGTCCGCGCGGCATCATCTCGGCCATCTCGATCAACCTCGCGGCGGGGCGCGGGCCGCTGGAGGGCAATGGCGGGTCTACCATCACCCAGCAGGTCGCCAAGCTGCTGTGCCTGGGGGTGAAATTCGACCCCAAGCTGTGGAAGGACGAAGGCGCTTATGAAGACGACCGCCGGGGCGGCGGGGTCTGGCGCAAGGTCAAGGAGATCCCCTATGCCATCGCGATGGAGGTCAAGTACACCAAGGCCGACATCCTGACGATCTATTTCAACCGCGCCTATCTGGGGGCCGGCGCGCGCGGCTTCGAGGCGGCGGCGCAGCGCTATTTCGGCAAGTCGGCGGCGGTTCTCAGCCCGGCCGAGGCGGCGATGCTGGCCGGGCTTTTGAAAGCGCCGACCAAATATGCCCCGACCAATGACCTGCAACGCTCGCAGGACCGGGCGGCGGTGATCATCGGGCTGATGCAGGAGCAGGGCTATCTGACCGGGGCCGAGGCTGCCGATGCACTGGCCAATCCGGCCCAGTTGTCGGATGTGGCGGCGCGCAATTCCGGCGGCTACTTTGCCGATTGGGTGATGGAGGGCACGCCGACCTATCTGGGCAGCAAGACCACTTCGGATGTGGTGATCAAGACCACACTGGACCAGCGGATTCAGCAGGCGGCGGAGGATGCGCTGACGGCGGTGTTTGAGACCAAGCTGAAGGGTGGCTCGAATGCGCAGGCGGCGATTGTGGTGATGAGTGCCGATGGCGCGGTGCGGGCGATGGTCGGCGGGCGCAAGAACCTGGCGGCGGGGTCGTTCAACCGCGCGACGCAGGCGCTGCGGCAGACCGGGTCCAGCTTCAAGCCGTTTGTCTATGCGGCGGCGCTGGATCTGGGCTGGAGCCCGATGGATTATGTCGAGGATGCGCCGCTGACCATCAACATCAAGGGGTCAGGCCCGTGGTCGCCGACCAATTACGAACCGGGCTACAAGGGGCTGATGACCCTGACCGAGGCTTTGACCGAAAGCCGCAACATCCCGGCGGTGCGGGTCAGCGAAGTGGTGGGCCGCGATGCGGTGCGCGCCGTGGCGGAAGGCTTTGGCATCAAATCCGATCTGGCGCTGGGACCGGCTTTGGCGCTGGGCGCATCGGAGGCGACGCTTCTGGAGATGACCGGGGCCTATGCCGGCATTCTGAACGGCGGCTCGTCGGTCCTTCCCTATGGCCTGCTGGACCTGCGGCTGACCGGTGCCCAGGATCCGATCGCCGGGCAGGGCGGCGGCATCGGCGAGCGGGTGATTTCCGAGACGGCGGCGAAAGAGCTGACCTGGATGATGACGCAGGTGGTGCAAAGCGGCACCGGCAAGCGGGCGGCGCTGGACGGGCGGATGGTGGCGGGCAAGACTGGCACCACCTCGGCGGCACGCGACGCCTGGTTCATCGGCTTTACCGCAGATTACGTCACCGGGGTGTGGATGGGCTATGACGACAACACGCCGCTGGTGGGGGTGACCGGCGGCGGGCTGCCCGCGCAAATCTGGCACGAGGTGATGGTGCGGGTCGAGGAGGGGCTGCCGCCCAGGGATCTGCCGGTGATCGTGCCCGCGCTGCGCCTGGCGCCTGCGGTGGCCGATGCCCAGCTCACGGGTCAGCCCGCGCAGCCCGCCGCCCCGGTGCAGAATGTCGACCCGATCACCGCGATCTTGCAGAACATTCTGGGCAAGGGGAATTGATGAGCGGCCGGTTCGGGGCCGGTCTGCTGACTTATGTGACCTTCAGCGTGGCGATCAGCTTGTCGAGATTGCCGCCACTCTGGTCCAGAAGCGCCCCGACTTCGGTGCGTTCGGAGGCCAGCATGTTCACACCCTCGATGATGATGTTGAAGAACAACTGCCGCCCGGATTTGTCGCCCACCCACCAGCGCAGGTCGAACGGGGCCTCGCCTTGCAGGGTCGCGGTCGAGATCACCTCGAAATACGACTTGTAGGGCTTGGCATCGGTCACTTCGATCTTGCCACCGATGAATTCGCGGAAGCGGCGGCCGTATTTGCGGCTGAGATAGCCAGTGTAGGCGGTGGTGAAGGCCCGCATCTGCGCGGCGGAGGCGGATTTCGACGCCACACCAAGTGCCGAACGCGCAATCGTCGGCACATCGGCATAGGTCAGGAAAATCCGCTCGAAATCGCCATACATCGCCTGTTCGGTCTTGCCCGAATTGATCGTGGCATTGACCTCTGCAATCGCCTTGTCGATGAGGCCGCGGGCCTGATCGACGGTCAGGGCCTGCACCGGCAGGGCAAAGGCCAGAAAGCCGGTACCAGCCGCCAGCCCCGCACCAAAGGCGCGGCGGGTCAGATACAGCGAGTCGCGGTGGGTATCATTTGGCATAGGGATCCTCGAACGTCGATTCGGCGGGGGTCTGCCCAAGAGTGTAGCGCCGATTTTCCAGATACAGCAGCCGGGCCTGAGCATAACCATCTGCGCTGTCATATAGGATCGAATCGATGGTTTCGGAATAGCGGCCGCGATCAATTATCTTTGCAGCAACACTCGACGCGAGGCCGAGATATTTCGGTTTCGGCACAATCAGCCGCAACGGGTCCAGTCCGATGTCGACGACCTTGCCCAGCAAATCACGCTCGGTCGACGGGCCGATCAGGGGCACGACCAGATAATTTCCTTCGGAAACCCCCCAGACATGCAGCGTCTCGCCGAAATCGGTGGCCTTGCCCGCGGCACCCATTTTGGTGGCCGGATCCAGGATGCCGCCAAGACCGATGGTTGAATTGATGGCAAACCGCAGGGTGTTCTGCACCGCCATGCCGATCCTGACCTGCAACAGATCGTTGACCACCCGCCCCGGCAGTTCCAGATTGTCGGCGAAATTGGTGACCGCCACTTGCGCCCTGGACGGCAGTATCTGACCGACCTGGGTGGCCACGGGCCGCAAGACCGCCTTGTCCATCTTGACGCTGGACTGGTAAAATTCGCGGTTCTGCTTTTCGTAGGGATCGCTGATGCCATTTTGCATGGGCGCAGGTCCGCACGAAGTCAGACCCACAAACGCCACAATGGCCGCCGATAGAGCCTGCAACAATCGGCTACGGGGCATGCCATGACTATCAGACCGCATCAGGTTCATCCGGCAGCAAATCCACGATTTCCACACCATAAGCATGGCTTTAACTTTTCTGCTGCAAGCCATATGCTGCCAGGTGAGGCAAGACAACGGGCAAGCGGGAATTCCGTGACAAGGCAAGAAAAAACTCGCCGAACCTGTGGCGTTGGGCAGGAGCTCTGAATGAGCAAGCTGGAATTCAAGCGTGGCCGCGACGAGCTTGATGCCACAAGGCGCGACATGCGCGGGCTGCTGGTGGCGGCGTTTGTCTTTTCGGCCTTCGTCAATATCCTGATGCTGACCGGGCCACTTTACATGTTGCAGGTCTATGACCGGGTTTTGGGCGGTAGGTCGGAAGCTACGCTCTGGGCGCTGACCGGGCTGATGGCATTTCTGTTCCTGATCATGGGGATACTGGACTACGCCCGGGGCCGGATCATGGCGCGGATCGGCGCCCGGATGCAAGAGCGGCTGGACCGCCGGGTCTTTGCCGCCGCCCTGCGCCGGATGCAGCAGGTGCCGGGCGATCCGCTTGCCCTGGCCGCACAACGCGATCTGGAGGCGGTGCAGCGGCTGTGGGCCTCGCCGGTGCTGATCGCCTTGTTCGACATTCCGTGGGCGCCGCTGTTCTTTGCCGCCATCTTCCTGTTTCATCCGCTCTTGGGCTGGATGTCGGTGGCGGGGGGTGCGTTTCTGGTGGTGATCACCATTCTGAACCAGACCATGACCAAGATGCCGCTGCAACGCGCCAATGCGGCCTCGCTGCGCGGCGAGATGCTGTCGGATGCGATCAAGCAGGAGGCCGAGGCGGTGCAGGCGCTGGGGATGACCAATGCCGCCTTTGACCGCTGGCAGGTGGCGCGCCGGCAGGGGCTGATGCAGGGCATTGCGGCGGCCGATCTGGGCGGGGTGTTTGGCACGATTTCCAAGGTCTTCCGGCAATTCCTGCAATCCTTGATGCTGGGAGCCGGGGCCTATCTGGTGTTGCAGAACGAAATGGGCTCGGGGGCGATGATCACCGGCTCGATCCTCTTGGGCCGGGCGTTGCAGCCGATCGAGATGGTGATCGGGCAATGGGCGCTGGTGACGCGGGCGCAGGAGGGCCGCGCAAGGCTGGCGGAGTTGCTGACCCGGGTGCAGCCCGAGCCGCCGCATACCGAACTGCCGCGGCCGCGCGCTATTCTGGAGGCGCAGAACCTGACGGTGGTGCCGCCGGGCGAGACGCAGGCGGTGCTGCGGATGGTCAGTTTCCGGCTGGAACCGGGGCAGGCTTTGGGCATCATCGGGCCGTCGGGGGCGGGCAAATCCACGCTGGCGCGCGCCCTGATCGGCGCGTGGAAACCGGCGGGTGGCAAGGTGCGGCTGGATGGCGCGGCGCTGGATCAGTATGACCCGGACCGGCTGGGCAGCTATATCGGCTATCTGCCGCAGCGGATTACTTTGTTTGACGGCACGATTGCCGAGAATATCGCGCGGTTGCAGACGAACCCCGATGGCAATGCGGTGGTGGCGGCGGCGCGCAAGGCGGCGGCGCATGACATGATCACCAGGCTGCCCGAAGGCTATGATACCCGCGTGCAGGCTTTGGGCGGGCGGCTGTCGGGCGGGCAGATCCAGCGGATCGGGCTGGCGCGGGCCTTGTATGGCGACCCGGTGCTGCTGGTGCTGGACGAGCCGAATTCCAACCTCGACAATGAAGGGTCGGTGGCGCTGAACCTGGCCATTTCGGCGATGAAGGCGCAGGGCCGCGCGGTGCTGATCATGGCGCACCGGCCCGCGGCCATTCAGGAATGCGACCAGCTCCTGGTGCTGGAAAACGGCACCCGGCGGGCATTCGGGCCGCGCGATCAGGTGTTGCGGGACATGGTCAAGAACCACACCGACATCGTGCGAAGCGCCGGGCCCGGAGGGGTGACATGAGCGAACCGAACAGCGTGCAACCTGCCGACCCGCAGGCCGCCTCGACCGCCGTGGCGACGGCTGCTGCCACTGCCGTCGCCGCTGGCAAGGCCAACGCGCTGACCCATCCCGCCCTGCATCCGCCGATGCCAGCGGCGGCGCAGGCCAGAACCTGGTCGGCCAGGCGTCCGGTGATCATCGGCGTGCTGGCGATCCTCATTCTGGTCGGCGGCTTTGGCGGCTGGAGCGTGTTCACCACCATTGGCGGCGCGATCGTCGCCCCCGGCGTCATTCAGGTCGAACAGAACCGGCAGGTCGTCCAGCATCCCGATGGCGGTGTCGTCGCCGAAATTGATGTGGCCGAGGCGCAAACCGTCAAGGCGGGCGATCTTTTGATCCGGCTGGACGGGGCGCAAATGCGATCGACGCTGGCGATTGTCGAGGGGCAATTGTTCGATTCGATGGCGCGGCGGTCGCGTCTGGAAGCGGAACGCGATGACAAGCCGGCGCCGGTCTTTACGCAGGAATTGCTGGACCTTGCCAAAACCCGCCCCGATGTGGCGGATCAGATCGACGGCCAGCGCCGCCTGTTCACCGCGCGGCTGGAAACCCAGCAGGCGCAGATCAGCCAGTTGAACAAGCGGATGGATCAGATCGCCGCGCAAGTAGACGGGATCAAGGCGCAAACCGCCGCCCTGACCGACCAGATCGGTCTGATTACCCCTGCAATCGCCGACCAGCAAAAGCTGCTGGACGAGGGCCTGACCCAATCCGCCCGCCTGATGGACCTGAAACGCGAAGCGGCACGGTTGCAGGGCAATATGGGCGAGCTGGAGGGCAACGAGGCCCAGGCCGAGGGGCGTGCGACCGAGATTCAGCTGCAAATCCTGCAAATTCAGTCGGCGCGGCGCGAGGATGCCAACACGCAACTGCGCGATATGGGCGACAAGACGCTGGAGCTGGCCGAACGCCGCCGGGCTTTGACCGAGCAGGTCGCAAGGCTGGACATCCGCGCACCGGTGTCGGGCATTGTGCTGGGTCTGCAAGTGACGACGCCGCATGCGGTGATCCGCGCCGCCGAGCCGATCCTCTACATCATCCCGCAGGACCGCCCGCTGATCATCGTGGCCCAGATCCCGCCGATCCGGGTGGACGAGGTGCAGGTCGGTCAGGCGGTGCGGGTGGTATTCTCGGCATTCTCGGCCCGGACCACGCCGCAACTGAACGGGCGGCTGATGACAATTTCGGCCGATGCGATGTCGGATCAGGCTACCAAAGCCTCGTTCTACCGGGCCGAGATCACGCTCGACCCCGGCGAGATCGACAAGCTGAAGGGCCAGACGCTGATCCCCGGCATGCCGGTGCAGGCCTATATCGGCACCGGCGACCGCTCGCCCATCGCCTATTTGCTGAAGCCGTTCGCCGATTACTTTAACATGGCGTTCCGCGAAAGCTGACGGCGGGAAAGCTGACGGGTTGCCCCGATCTCCCCCCAGGGTTAGCTTGCGGCAAACCCTGGGGAGCAAACCATGTCCATCGAATCCCGCCTTGCCGAACTGGGCGTCACCCTGCCCGACGCACCCGCCCCGGCGGCGAACTATGTCCCGTTCGTGCGGGTCGGCAATCAGGTCTATATTTCCGGCCAGATCAGCCGCAACGCTGCCGGTCTGATCACCGGCAAACTTGGCGCTGACCTTGATGTCATCGACGGGGCGGCGGCGGCGATGGCCTGCGCGATTGCGCTGTTGTCGCAGGCCAAGACCGCCTGCGGTGGCGACTGGTCAAATTTCGTCAGGATGGTCAAGCTGACGGGCTTCGTGAATTCCACCGCCAGCTTCACCGACCAGCCCAAGGTGATCAACGGCGCGTCCGATTTCCTTGTCGCGGTTCTGGGCGATGCCGGGCGTCACGCGCGCTCTGCCGTATCCGCCGCGTCGCTGCCGCTGGGCGTGGCGGTCGAGATCGAAGCCATCTTTGAAATCCGCTGATGCGCATCGCCCTGCCGTCGGCATATCTGACCACCCCCATCGCCCACCGCGCCTGGCATGACCGCAAGGCGGGCCGGATCGAGAACGCGTTGCTGGCGATGCAGGCGGCGATTGCGGCGGGCTATGGCATCGAGATGGACCTGCAACTGTCGTCGGATGGCGTGGCGATGGTATTCCATGACGACAATCTGGACCGGCTGACCGGGGAAAACGGCCCCGTAGCCGCCCGCAGCGCCGCCGAATTGCAGCGCATCGGGTTGCAGGACAGCGCCGAGACGATTCCGACCCTGGCGCAGGTTCTGGCCCTGGTCGCCGGTCGCACGCCGCTGCTGATCGAACTGAAGGACCAGAGCCAGGCCATGTCCGAAACCGATGGCCGTCTGGAAGCGGCGACGGTCGCTGCCCTTGCCAGCTATGATGGTCTGGTGGCGCTGATGTCGTTCAACCCGCATTCCGTGGCCCATCTGGCCCGCCTCGCCCCGCATCTGCCGCGCGGGCTGACGACCTCGGGCTTTGACCCGATCGACTGGCACCCGCTGCCGCCCGCCACCTGTGAAGCGCTGCGCCAGATCCCGGACTACGACCGCACCGAGGCCAGTTTCATCAGCCACGAGGCTGGTGATCTGGGCCGGATGCGGGTGGCGGAACTCAAGGCGCAGGGCGCTGCCGTGCTGTGCTGGACGATCCGTTCGTCCGAGGCGGAGGCGAAAGCACGGAAGGTTGCACAGAATATCACCTTCGAGGGCTATGCAGCGGTGCGCCAGCCTTGACCTCAGCGTACTTCACCTCATTTTCTGTCCCTAAATATCCTCGGAGGGTCCGGGAGGTGGAAAACCTCCCGGCCTTCTCCAAAAACGCACAAGGCCGGGCATGAGTGCCGCCGTCACCCTTCTGGACAGCATGACCGAGATTGCCGGCGCCGACTGGGACGCGCTGGCCTGCCCGGAAGGTGCGCGACCGGTTGACCCGTTCACCACCCACCGCTTTCTGGTGGCGCTCGACCGTTCGAAATCGACCGGCACGGGCACCGGCTGGCAGCCCAGGCCCTTGATCCTGCGGCAGGACGGCAAAGCCGTTGCCGCGATGCCGCTGTATGTGAAGTCGCACAGCCAGGGCGAGTATATCTTTGACCACGGCTGGGCCGAGGCTTTGGACCGGGCGGGCGGGCAGTATTATCCCAAGCTGCAAGTCGCGGTGCCGTTCACGCCCGCGACCGGGCGACGGTTTCTGGGCCTGCCCGAGGCGCGGACCGCTTTGCTCGACACTGCGATTGCTCTGACCCGGCAGAACGGGATTTCCTCGCTGCACATCACCTTTTGCACTGGCGAGGAGGCCGGGGCTTTGGCCGGGCATGACGGCACCTTGCACCGTGTCACCCAGCAGTTTCACTGGCTGAACCGGGGCTATCAGGCGTTCGACGACTTTCTGGCCGACCTGTCCAGCCGCAAACGCAAGATGATCCGCAAGGAGCGCGCGGTGGCGCAGGGCCACGGGCTGACCCTCCGCGCCCTGACCGGCGATCAGATCGAGCCGGCACATTGGGATGCGATGTGGCGGTTTTATCAGGACACCGGGGCGCGCAAATGGGGCACGCCCTATCTGACCCGGGCGTTTTTCACCGAGCTGCACCAGACGATGCGCGGGGATGTGCTGCTGGTGTTGGCGTTTCGCGGCGACCGCGCTGTGGCGGGGGCGTTGAATTTCATTGGCCGCGATACGCTGTATGGCCGCTATTGGGGTTGTGTCGAAGAACATCCCTGCCTGCATTTCGAACTGTGTTATTATCAGGCGATTGACTGGGCAATTGCGCAGGGTCTTGCCCGGGTCGAGGCCGGGGCGCAGGGCGAACACAAGCTGGCGCGCGGCTATCTGCCGGTGCCGGTGCATTCGCTGCACTGGATTGCCGAGCCGTCGTTCCGCCGCGCGGTGGCGCGCTATCTGGAAGGCGAGCGCCGGGCGGTCGGCGCAGAGATCGAGGTTTTGAGCAGCTACGGCCCGTT
>JAYUGA010000286.1:0-22782 GCA_043738565.1 Rhodobacterales bacterium | reverse complement strand
GCGTATCGCCACCCGCTACGACAGATGCCCCATCCTGTTCCTCTCAGCCTGCGCTCTGGCCGCAACCGTCATGTTCTGGTTGTGAGTCCTGACCCTAGGTGGGCCAATATGGACGACAACGACGTCGCAAAATTTGGTAAACTCAAGAAGATGCGCGACAATTTCCTTCATGGATCGACCTCCACATTGACGGAACAGGCCGTACAGGAAGTTAGGATGCTTGCGGTGAAGGTGCTGTCAGCAGCTTGACGGTACACTGCCCCTTCCCCCGCGCCCCCTTTTCCTGTATGGCCCGCGCCATCTGCGACGTGAGGCCCATACCCCCGGGCACATGCGAAGGATTGGGGGCGGCGGCAATGGGGCCGCCAGACAAGGGGAACCCGGAACGCCGGGAAGACCCCAGAGGATACGATATATGTTTAACGTAACGCGAAAATCCATCCAGTGGGGCCACGAAACCCTGACGCTGGAATCGGGCAAGGTTGCCCGTCAGGCCGATGGCTCGGTCATCGCCACGGTTGGCGAAACTTCGGTCATGGCCAACGTGACCTATGCCCGCGCACCGAAGCCGGGTCAGGATTTCTTCCCGCTGACCGTGCATTATCAGGAAAAATACTACGCTGCGGGCAAGATTCCCGGCGGTTTTTTCAAGCGGGAAGCCCGCCCGTCTGAAAAGGAAACGCTGACCTCGCGCCTGATCGACCGGCCGTGCCGCCCGCTGTTCGTCGAAGGCTTCAAGAACGAAGTTCTGGTCATGGCGACCGTGCTGTCGCATGACCTGACCAACGACCCGGATATCGTCGCCATGATCGCGGTGTCAGCCGCCCTCACGATTTCCGGCGTGCCGTTCATGGGGCCGATTGGCGCCGCGCGGGTTGGCTTTTCCAAGGGGGCCTATGTCCTGAACCCGAGCGTGGACGACATGCACGTTCTGCGCAACAACCCCGAGCAACGCCTTGATCTGGTCGTCGCCGGGACGAAAGATGCCGTGATGATGGTCGAATCGGAAGCCTATGAGCTGTCCGAGGACGAAATGCTGGGGGCGGTGAAGTTTGGTCATGACCAGATGCAGCCGGTGATCGACCTGATCATTGATTTCGCCGAACTTTGCGCCAAAGAGCCGATGGATTTCTCTCCGCCGGACTATTCGGCGCTGTATGCCAATGTCAAAGCCGCTGGCGAGGTGCAGATGCGCGCCGCTTTCGGCCTGCGTGACAAGCAGGACCGCAGCAATGCCATCGACGCCGCTTCGGCTGCGATCAAGGCGGTATTGTCGGCGGAAGACCTGGCCAACATCAACCTCGGCTCGGCGATCAAGAAGCTGGAAAGCTCGATCCTGCGCGGCGACATCATCAACGGTGGCGCACGGATTGACGGACGTGACAACAAGACCGTCCGCCCGATCAGCGCCGAAACCGGCATCCTGCCGCGCACCCACGGCTCTGCCCTGTTCACCCGCGGCGAAACCCAAGGTCTGGTCGTGACCACGCTGGGCACCGGCGAAGATGAGCAGATCACCGACGCCTTGCACGGCAATTCCCGCTCGAACTTCCTGCTGCACTACAACTTCCCGCCCTATTCGGTCGGCGAAGTCGGTCGTGTCGGCTCGCCCGGTCGTCGGGAGATCGGCCACGGCAAGCTGGCATGGCGCGCCTTGCAGGCGGTTCTGCCGGCCGCCACCGATTTCCCCTATACCATCCGCGTCGTCAGCGAGATCACCGAGTCGAACGGTTCCTCCTCGATGGCTTCGGTCTGTGGTGGTTCGCTGTCGATGATGGACGCGGGCGTTCCGCTGAAATCGCCGGTCGCGGGTGTGGCGATGGGCCTGATCCTGGAAGACGATGGCCGCTTTGCCGTGCTGACCGACATTCTGGGCGATGAGGATCACCTGGGCGACATGGACTTCAAGGTGGCGGGCACCGCCCACGGCATCACCACGATGCAGATGGACATCAAGATTGCCGGCATCACGCCTGCAATCATGGCGCAGGCTTTGGCGCAGGCCAAAGACGGGCGTTTGCACATTCTGGCCGAGATGAACAAGTCGCTGTCCGCGCCGCAAGGCTTCAGCGAATACGCGCCCAAGATCGAAACGCTGACCATTCCGACCGACAAGATCCGCGAAGTCATCGGCTCCGGCGGCAAGGTCATCCGCGAGATCGTGGAACTGTCGGGTGCCAAGGTCGATATCAACGACGACGGCATGATCAAGATCGCCTCCAACGACGCGGCGGCGATCAAGCGGGCCTATGACATGATCTGGTCGATCGTGGCTGAACCGGAAGAAGGCAAGGTCTACACCGGCAAAGTGGTGAAACTGGTCGATTTCGGCGCCTTCGTGAACTTCTTCGGCAAGCGGGACGGTCTGGTGCATGTGAGCCAGATCGCCAGCAAGCGCCTGAACCACCCGAACGAGGCGCTGAAGGAAGGTCAGGAAGTGAAGGTCAAGCTGCTGGGCTTTGACGACCGCGGCAAGGTCCGTCTGGGCATGAAGATGGTCGATCAGGAAACGGGGCTGGAGATCAGCGAGAAGTCGGAAGTGGCCGAGGCCTGATCGCCCCGGCAGCCCACCAAAGGCCCCGGTTCTAAGGCCGGGGCCTTTGTGCAGCCTGCTGTCGCGAAAAATCGCTTTCATTTTTGCTAGCCTTCGATGCCTGACCCAGCTTTTGCCTGCATAGAAATGGATCAATTTATGGCTCTGATGTCGCGTTTGAAATACCAAGTCCGTAAGACTGCGATGGACCTGCGCGACATGGCGATTGGGCCGCACTACCGCATCGAAGGGGCCAAACTCCGTTTGCCGCGCGGTGGCAACCCCTCGATCAAATCCGCGCTTCTGGGCGACAGGTACGAACGCGACGAACGCGAGATGATCAAGACTTTCATGTCGCCCGCCCTGCCCGTCATCGAACTGGGTGGCTCCTACGGTGTCGTCTCGTTCACCATCCGTCGTTGCCTGATGCCCGACCAACGCCTTGTCGTGGTCGAAGCGAACCCGGCCATCGTGCCGATCTGCCGCGCCAACGTCACCCTCGCCGGTGCGGAGGACAAAACCACCGTGGTGCAGGCCGCCCTTGCCTATGGTGGCACCAAGGTCCGCTTCAAAGTCAGCGACAACGTCCACACCTCGGGTCTGGTCTTTGACGGCAGCACTGGCCCCGATATCGTCGATGTGCCCTCTGTCGCCCTGCAAAGCCTGCGCGACGCCTATGGCATTACCAGCCCCTATACTCTGGTTTGCGACATCGAAGGTGCCGAGTTGCTGATGTTGCGGCATGACGCGCAGGCCCTAGCCGATTGCAGCCTGATCATCATGGAAACTCACCCGTACGTCTACCCCGACATGGGCGGGACGCTTGACGAGGTGCTGGGCCACCTCGCCCGCATGGGCTTTGCCATCTTCAACAAACGCGCCAACGTGATCGCGGTGCGCCGCGGGTAACTCAATCCGGCGTCAGAATCTCGGTCCCCACCGCATTCACTCCGGCCACGGTCCAGGTGCCGTCCAGGGTGCCATCGTCCTGCACCAGATAGATCACCAGGCCGACTTTGCCGTTCAACTCGTAGCCTGCCGTGAAGGCGTTGCCGTCGCGCATGCAGATGCCCGACGATGTGTTGCCGCCGGTCCGCCAGGTGATTTCGCAGGTAAATTCGCTGGTCAAGGTGATCTGGGCCTCGCCCTCATAGATGGTGCCGTCCAGATTGGTGCCCTTCACCCGATAATTCCCGCCGATAGCCTGCGCTGCGGCCAGATGCGCCGTGATCAGCAGAAACGTCGCAGCCAGAATTGTCTTCATGTCCCCCTCCGGTTTCCAATTCGCCAAGCCCAACGCCAACTTGCCTTGGCTCACCAAAAATTGCAAAGTTTTTACCGCGATCCAGTTTTTCTTCATGGATGGCTTCTGCGGCATTATTAGAAATATGTCGAAGAAACAGGCATGTTTTTTACTATTAGTGAGGTATATTTGCAAATATTCCGTTGTTTCAGGGAAACTTTGCTAAGAAATGCCAGCAAAAATTCGTATGTTTCTCCCAAGTTTGGCGAACAGGAGTTGGCAATGCGTGTGGTGATTCTGGGCTCTGGTGTGATCGGCGTAACCTCGGCCTGGTATCTGGCGCAGGCCGGGCACGAGGTGACGGTGATCGACCGCCAGGCCGGCCCGGCACTGGAAACCAGCTTTGGCAATGCCGGTGAAATCTCGCCCGGTTACGCCTCGCCCTGGGCGGCCCCCGGCATTCCGATGAAGGCGCTGAAATGGCTGTTCATGCACCACGCGCCCTTGATCGTGCAGCCGCGGCCCGATCCGGCCAAGATCAGATGGGTGTTGCAGATGCTGACCAACTGCACCGCCGGGGCCTATGCGGTGAACAAAAGCCGGATGGTGCGGCTGGCGGAATATTCGCGCGATTGCCTGATGGATCTGCGTTCCAGCACCGGAATCACCTATGATGAGCGGACACAGGGCACGCTGCAACTGTTCCGCACCCAGAAGCAGGTCGATGCCGCCTGCAAGGACATCAAGGTGCTGCAAGCCGATGGCGTGCCGTTCGAGGTGCTGTCGCCGGAACAGTGCATTGCCGCCGAACCGGGTCTTGCGCCGAACTTCAACAAGATCGCCGGCGGCCTGCACCTGCCGGGAGACGAAACCGGCGATTGCTTCAAATTCACCAACCGGCTGGCGGAGATGGCGAAAGCGGCGGGCGTTATCTTCAGGTTCGGCGTAAAGGTCACGGCGCTGGACCGGCAGGGCGACAAGATCGTCGCGGTGGAAACCTCGGAAGGCCACATTACCGCCGATGCTTTCGTGCTGGCGCTTGGGTCTTATTCCCCGGCACTGGCCAAACCGCTTGGCCTGACCCTGCCGGTCTATCCGGTCAAGGGCTATTCGATCACGGTGCCGATCGTCGACGAGGCCCGCGCCCCGGTATCGACCGTGATGGACGAGACCTTCAAGATCGCCATCACCCGTCTGGGCGACCGTATCCGCGTCGGCGGCATGGCCGAAATCGCCGGGTTCGACAACACGCTGCATGCCGGACGCCAGCAAACCCTGGCCCATTCGGTCGAGGATCTGTTTGGCGGCGCCGGTGATCAGACCCGGGCCACCTTCTGGTGCGGCCTCAGGCCGATGACGCCGGATGGCACGCCGATCCTTGGGCGCTCTGCGATTGGCAACCTGTTCCTGAACACCGGCCACGGCACTTTGGGCTGGACGATGGCGGCAGGGTCTGGCCGCGCGCTGGCGGATATGGTGTCAGGTCGTGCGACCGATATCGACACATCGGACCTTGGGCTGGCCCGCTACGGCCGCCCGCGTCGCAGCGTCACCGCAGTTCCGGCGCTAAAGGCGGCCTGAAGCCCGCCAGCGGGGTTGACAGAACCCGTCCCGCCCTGCTTTGCCATGCGCAGAAAAGCAGGAGGGCGGGATGTATTTGGAACCGGTACGCGACCTTCTGAAAAAGCAGAAGCTGATCGAAGGGCTGGTGAAAAACCAGAGCACGCCGCATCAGATGCTGGTCGAAAGCATGGTCGAACGCCAGCATCTGGTCGAGCTGGAAACGTTTATGTCCAAGCTCGCGGTCGCCGATATTGTCGAAATTCTGCAAGCCCTGCCGCCCGATGAGGCCGCCATGCTGTGGCCCTGCGTTCCGGCGGGGCGTTCGACCGACGTGCTGTGGGAAATCAGCGACGAGTTGCGCGAAACGCTTGAAGATGTCGCCGGACCGCGCCTGGCCGAAAGCCGGGTCAATGTCTTTGAACTGATCGGCGGGCGCATCCGGCAAAGCCCCATAAAGGGCCGCAAGGATCTGGAGGGCAAAAAGCCGATCTGGATCGACCTGTTGAACGCCTCGCCGACCCAGCGCGCCTATATTGGCGAGTTCTACCGGCTTGATCTGCCCGACCCTGGCGACGCAACCGATCTGGAGGTCTCCAACCGCTTTCTGATCGAGGAAAACGCCTCGCTGAACCTGCATTCCAACTTTCTGCTGGACCGCGGCGGCAAGTCGCGGTCAGTGCCAGTCGCTTTTATCCTGCACAAGGACATTCTGTTTTCCCTACGCAACGAAGACCTGCCGGTCTTTCGCCTGCAACGCCGCCGGGTCGAAACCGTGCCGGGCTATGCCACGGATTGCTTTGACCTGTTGCTGAACCTGTATGGCCTTGATGTCGAATACTCGGCGGACAGTCTTGAGGATATTTACAAAACCCTCAGCCGGGTCGGCAAACATGTCCTGTCCGAAACCATGACCGACGAAGAGGCGGCGTCCGTGCTGTCCGACATTGCCGAGGAAGAAGACCTGAACGGTCGCATTCGCAGCAACATCATGGATACCCAGCGCGCCATCGTTTTTCTGATGACCGCCAAAGTGCTGGGTGAGGCGCAGGTGTCCGAAGCCAAACAGGTGCTGCGCAACATCGATTCGCTGAACAGCCACACCGCCTTCCTGTTCGACAAGATCAACTTCCTGATGGACGCGACCATCGGTTTCATCAACATCAACCAGAACCGGCGGGTGACGCAGCTGACGATGTTCAACCTCGTGGCGCTGCCGATCAACATTTTGGCGGGGATCGGCGGCATGTCGGAATATTCGGCGATGACGGCGGGCATTCCGATGCCCGTGGCCTATGCCGCCTTTGCCGGTGGCGCAGGTGTGCTGGGCTGGCTGACCTACCGTGTCGTCCGCCGCGCCGATCTCAAGGCACGCCGGGCGGCGGAAAAGTAGGAACCCCTTCGCTTACTTCGGGGCCTTGGCAAAGCGCAGATAGGGCAGCTTGATGTCCAGATCGCCGAAACGTTCCTTGGCCTGATCGTTGTTCAAGGCCAGCGCCACGATGACATCCTGCCCGACCTGCCAGTTCGCCGGGGTCGCCAGCGGCTTGCCATCGGTCATCTGCACCGCGTCCAGCGCCCGCAGAATCTCGGTGAAATTGCGGCCCACCGTCATCGGATAGGTCATCGTCAGCTTCACCTTCTTGTCGGGCCCGATGATATAGACAGTGCGCACGGTCGAGGAATGCGCCGGGGTGCGGCCCTCGGTCGGCAGGTAATAATCGGCCTCCAGCATGTCATAGGCTTTGGCCACGGTCAGCGATGAATCGTCGATGATCGGGAAATCGGCAGGCGCTCCGCCGAACGCCTCGATGTCGCGCTTCCATTTGTCATGGTCGGCCACCGAATCGACCGAGACGCCGATGACCTTGGTGTTGCGCTTGGCAAACTCGGCGGCAAGCTGGGCCACCGCGCCGAATTCGGTGGTGCAAACCGGGGTGAAGTCGCGCGGGTGGCTGAAGATGATGGCATAGTTGCCAGCCAGCCAGTCGTGGAACCGGATCTCTCCGGCGGTGGAGGGCGCGGTGAAATCGGGGGCAATATCGTTGATGCGGATGGACATGACGGACCTCTCTGCTGAATTCAAACCCTGCCTTCAGATAGTCGATACGGAAAGAAATTTCATCCCCCCAAGGCATTTGCCGTCGAAGAAGGACGAAGGTGCGCCGCTACAGCCAGTTCAGGTCGATTTTTCCACCCAGCCCCAAATCAGCAATCCGCTGTCGCAGCGCCTTGTCCACCGGTTGCAACGACGGGATCGCATGGGCATGGGTTTCGACAAAAATCGCCTCGATCCGGTCTATCATCCCGCGGTCGATCAAGCCGTTCAACAGCGCATATTCCGCGCCCTCGATATCGACCTTCAGCAATTTCACCGGCCTGCCCAGCTTTTCGATGAAGGCCACCAGATCAATCACCGCCACCTGCACACCGCCGCGTTCATCGACGTTGCGCTTTTCGGCGATCAGCGACGAACGTGCCGAAAACCGCTCGGGGTTCAGCGCATAATTCACATGCAGATACAGCAGCATGGTGGCGTCATGGTCCAGCACGGCCTGCTGGTGACGATGGACATTGGGCATCCTTTTGGTGCGTTCGGTCAGCACGCGAAAGGCATCGGGGTTCGGCTCGAACGCATGCACCTCGGCCCCGCCTTGGGCCAGAATCCGGGTGATCACCCCCAGATTGGCCCCGCAGTCGATGGCAATGTCGCCCGGCCCCAGATCGTGAAACGCCGGAATATCGACCACCCGCGCCACCTCGGCCTTGCCGGGTTTCAGCCGATAGGCAACAGCCCCAAACCAGCGTTTCAAGATCTTCTTCACAGCCATTCCACCACCCCCTTGCGCGCCAAAAAGTCGGTTGCCGCGCGATCCTCGATCTCATCCGCCTCGATATTCGCCACTTTCCGCAGCACCCGCCGCAGATGGTCGGCGTCCGGCGTGGTCAGGTTCGGCCCCCGCGCGATCTTGGCCCGCAATTCGGCGTCCGACCGCGTGTAATAATGGTTCAGTTGGATGCGGTCCGCCGTGTAAAACTCCCGCCCCTCGCGCCCTTTGCCGGTAAACCGCTCGCCCCGGTCGTTGCAAGTGTCGCCTGAGCCATCGGTTTCGATCACATGCACCTTCAGCGCGGTGACATGGCAGGGGTCCACGATCATCTTGAAATTCCGCAAACCCTTGACCGCGCTCATCGGGTCCGGATTGCGCTTTGTGTAATTGGCGACAACCCCGCCCTCGGGCACCTCCATATGCCCCGACCGGCCGAACATATGCCACGGCAGGGATATGTTGCGACAGCCCTCCAGCCCTGCCAAAGCCGCGTCCAGGCCCGCGCCTTTTGACACTAGAAACTCATCGGCATCAAGGTAACTCATCCAGCGAAAGCGCCCGCCAAAATTCCGTGTGGCATGGGCATAGGCCAGCACCTGATTGTGAATCTCGTGCCCGCTGGCGGCATCGCGGAACTTCTGATCCCACGGCATCACCGTCAGCGCATCGCCCAGAAACGCCAGCGCCTCTAGGGTGCCATCGGTGCAGCCGTTGTCATAAACCACAAAGTGCCGCACCCCGGCCAGCACATGAAATCGCGCCCATTCGGCGATGTTGCGCACCTCGTTGCGCACGATCAGCACCAAGGCCAAGCCCGCACGGCCCGGCTGCGGCGCAGGCGGATCAATCGCGATCTTGGTGATGCTTTGCGCGCGCGCCAGAAAGCCGAACATGCCCCCCTATAGCAGCGCCATTTCAGGTCGGAAAGCGTTCCAAAATTTGATCAAAAGTCGGATGCAGCCCTTGCCCCAGACCCGCCGCAAGGCACTCCTGCGCCAAAGCAGTATAAACTTGGAACCCATCGGTGTCGTCGGCCTGATCACACAGTGGAACTGGCCGATGAACCAGATCGCGTTGAAGGTGATTCCGGCTTTGCTGGCGGGCTGCACCTGTGTTCTGAAACCATCCGAGGAATCGCCGCTGAATGAGGTCGGCTGTCGTCTTTGGCATGCAGGCAGCGGCGTTGGCGACGGGGTGGGTCGTTTTCGGATCGGAAATTCCGCGGTGTCGGGTCTTTGATTGTGTAGAGACGCAAGCAAGACGCCGGCAAGACGGGTAAAAGACACCATGATTCCGCACCGCCACCTGCTGTCCCCCCTGCAACTGCGCGGCCAGACCCTGCGCAATCGGATCGTGTTCGGGGCACATACCGCCAACATGTCGGACAATGGAATTCCGGGGCCAAGGTTCGGAAAATACCTTTTGGAACGGGCACTTGGGCAGGCCGCGATGATCGTCGCCGAACCGATGCCGGTGCACCGGACCGGGGTGCTGACCCGTGGCAACTACCTATATGGCTCGGACGTGGTTATCCCGCATTTTCAACGGATTACCGATGAGGTGAAGGCGGCGGGATCGGTCATCCTGCAACAACTGTACCACGTCGGTGCCCACGGCGATTCAGACCTGAGCTTCGCCCCGCACTGGTCGCCCTCCGGCGGCCCAAGTTACCACGATTCCGATGGCTCCCACGCCATGTCTGAGTCCGAAATCGAGGAGCTGCTGGAGGCGCATGCCGCGGCAGCAGCACGCAGTAAACTGTCAGGATTCCAAGGAGTTGAGGTATGGGCGGCCTATCATTCCCTGCTGGATCAGTTCTGGACCCCGTGGTCCAACAGCCGCACTGACAAATGGGGTGGATCGCTGGAAAACCGCACCAGATTTTCCCGCCTTCTGATCGAAAAAATCCGCAAAACCTGCGGCGAAGATTTCATCATCGGCCTTGCCATCTCCTATTCCACCGCGTTTTCAGTTACCCTAAGTGCCGAGAATCTTTGCGAAATTGTCGCCCTGCATGATGCGACCGGTCATGTCGACTACGTCACTTGCGGTTACGGCAGCTATCTGGATTTCGAAGGCATCATCCCGGCCTTCACCGAAGGCGAAAAGCTGACGACGCCGATGACGGCGCAGTTGAAAGGAATTGTTAAGCACGCGGTGATAACGTCGGAAGCGGGCATCAGGACGCCAGAAAACGCCGAAACCATCATCGCCAGCGGGGAAGCGGACCTTGTCTCCATCGTTCGTGGCCAGATCGCCGACCCGCATCTGGCGCGGAAAACCACCGAAGGCCGCGCCGAAGACATTCGCGGCTGCATTTCCTGCAACCAGATGTGCTGGGGCAGGCGCAGCCGGGATTACTGGATTTCCTGTCTGATCAACCCGTCTGCGGGCCGCGAATTTGAATGGGGCGGTGATCGGTTTGTTGCGGCACCAAAGGTTAAGAATGTGTTGATTGTCGGTGCCGGTCCCGCCGGTCTGGAAGCCGCCCGTGCCGCTGCTGAATGCGGGCATCACATTGAAATTGTTGAGGCTTTGCCGGTGGTTGGCGGGCAGTTCCGCCTTGCTGGCATGCAGCCCAGACGCGCGCAGATCCTTGATCTGATGGATTGGTATGAACGGCAGTTGGTTAGTCTTGGGGTGACGTTGCGGCTGAACACCTACCTCGACGCAGCCGAAATCGCCGCCCATCCCGCGGATATAATCATCCTTGCCACCGGATCGCTGCCCGACGAATCCGGTTTCCAGCGGTGGCTGCCGCACGAGCCGAAACTGCCCGGTATCGACCTCGGTCGTGTCTGGTCCCCGGAAGCAGTGCTTCGGCGCGAGGCACGGCTGGGGGATGCGGTCGTCGTCTATGACGAGGGCAGCAATTGGCGCGGGGTGGGGACGGCCTGTGCTTTGGCGGAGCAGGGCAAGCAGGTGACGATTGTCACGCCCGAGGCCTTCGTCGGCAAGGAAATCGCCCGCACCGGCGCCGATGGTGCGGCGCGGCGCGAGCTGGCGCGACAGGGGGCGAAATTCCTGACGGAACATTGTCTGACCCGCTGGCACGGCAATGGGGTCACGGTGCGTAACCTGTTGACGGGGTTTGAGGAAACCTTGCCCGCCTCTGGCCTTGTCATGGCCACCACCAACCGCGCCTTTGACCCGTTCCCTGAGACATTCCCTGGCAAAACCACCCATCGGATCGGCGATTGCACCGCCCCCAGGCTGGCCGCCTTTGCGTTTCACGAGGGGCGAAAGCTGGCGATTTCGCTGTGACCTAGAGTTGTGACTTAGAACGGACAGGGGCTTGAAAACGTTACCCATTCCTTGGTTCTGGGGTGGTGCAGCGACAGGGACTCGGCGTGCAGCATAAGGCGTGGGAAATCCTGCACGGCACCGGTTGCGTAGATCGGATCACCCAAAATCGGGTGGCCAAGCGCCATCATATGCACCCTTAGTTGATGGCTGCGGCCGGTTAGAGGATACAGACGTACCCGCGTTTCGGTTTCGCTGCGGCTGATGACCTGCCAATCCGTAGTGGCCGAGCGGCCGTTCACCGGGTCCACCATCTGACGCGGCCGGTTGGGCCAGTCGCTGCCGATGGGCAGGTCGATCTGGCCGCTGTCTTGCACAAGAAGACCGCAAACTCTTGCAATATATGTCTTTTTTGTTCGACGCTGTTCAAATTCCTGGCCCAGAAAACCTTGTGCAACTTTACTGCGGGCAAAGATCATCACGCCGGACGTGTCGCAATCCAAGCGGTGAACCAGCAGCGAATCCCAAAAGGCGGTGCGAAGGCGGGATTCGAGGCAATCCTTGCGGCCCTCCAGCTTGCCAGGCACCGAAAGCAAGCCTGCGGGCTTGTCCACGACGAGAATCGTATCATCTTGATAAATAACGCTTAGCGGCACGTCCGGCGGATTGTAGTCAAACTCGATCATACGATCTGGTGCCCTGCGGCACGAAGGCGGTCGGCAAGGTGGCGGATATGGGCCGGCCCGACCTCGCAGCAGCCGCCGACGATTGTGGCACCTTGTTTCACCCAACCCATTGCAAAGTCGGCATATTTGGCGGGGGTGAGGTCGTGGCGGCGGGTCAGTTCCCGCACTGTGGGCGCGTCTTTCAGGAAATTGCCAGAGATATGAGTGAAGCCATTGGCATAGGCACCAAAGGGAAGGTCGAGCAACTTCAACTGGTCAAGCGCTGCGCCCATCGCCTCGGGGACGGAACAATTGGCCAGGATGGCTTGCGGTTTGTATTTTGCGATCAAGGGTTTAAGGGCGGATATGGCCTCGCCGGAGCGCAGTTTGCTGCCGTCGTGATCGTGGACGGTGATCGACAGCCAGACCGGTTTGCCCGCCGCCTGGGCGCCCTTCAGGGTCCCTTCGCATTGGGTCAGGGTGGCCTGGGTTTCAATCAGGATCAGGTCGACCTCTGGCCCCAGCAGCCGGGCGATTTCGGCGAATTTGGGGGCGGCTTCATCCACCGGCAGGGTCACATCGTCGCGGTAGGTGGCGACCAGCGGGCCGAGTGACCCGGCGATGCGGCCCGAGCCGTGGGCGACGCGGGCGGCTGTCGCCTGTGACAGGGCCTTGCGGTGCAGTGGTTCAAAAAGATCATCCTTTCCAAAGCCTTGCAGGCGGTCGTGGTGGATGGCGTAGGTGTTGGTGGTGGCAATCGTCGCCCCGGCGGCGAAGTAGTCGGCGTGGATTTCGCGCACGACATCGGGGTGGTCGAGCATGACTTGTGTGGCCCACAGCGGGGTTGGTTCGTCGCCGGTTCGGGTCAGCAGTTCTTGCCCCATGCCGCCGTCGAGTAGAGTGATCTTGGCCATGTAAGTCTCCTTTTCCGTGTCAATCCCAGCCGGGAAACTGCGGTACGCCGTCATCAAGCGTGTAATAGTCGCCTTTGTCGGCGATGAAAATGTGGCTTTTCAGGCGGCCGCCGGTCGGGTTGTCGATTGCGCCAGCCTCGACCGAGAAGCCGCCATCCGCCGCGCGGAAATAGAGGCTGGAGCCGCAGGTCGGGCAAAAACCGCGCTGGCCGCCGCCCGGCGTGCTGTATTCGCGGATGGATTTGGCGGACCAGCTTATTGCCGATTCCGCGGCGTCGAAGGAGGCCGAGAAGTGGCCGGACAGCTTGCGGCATTGGGTGCAATGGCAGGCGGAAACCGCGCCCATCGGGCCGGGCAGGGTGAAGTGGTTAGCTCCGCACAGGCAGGAGCCGGTGAGCGTTTCGGTGGGTTGCGGGGTGGTGTAGTAGTCGCCTGCGTCTTCAAGGAAGATTTCATGGGATATGGCAAGCCCGGTTGCGCCATCGAGCGAGCCGGCCGAAATGGCCATCCGCGCCTCGCCTTCCGGTTTCCAGAACAGGCTGGCGCCACAAGTGCCGCAGAAACCACGCTCCGCCGTGGCGGAGGAGCGGAACCAGCGCAGGCCCGCGCTGTTGGTCAGGTGCAAGCGGTCGAGCGGCAAAGAAGTTGCGGCCCAGAAATGGCCACTGGTTTTGCGGCATTGGGTGCAGTGGCAGGCAATGACCGAACGTAGCGGTTCGTCAGCGATAAAAATGACGGCACCGCAGAGGCAGGATCCGTGCATCATTCGGCCATTTCAAAAACTTTGGCGAGGAGCGGCACCAGCCAGGCTTCATCCGCGGGAGTGAAGGCGGCGGGGGTGTTGCTGTCGATGTCGATGACGCCCAGAAGTCGGCCTTTGCCGTTCCAGATCGGCAGGACCAGTTCGGATCTGGTCGAGCCGGCGCAGGCGATGTGGTCTGGAAAGACATCGACATCGGCGATATTCTGTACCTGTCCGGTGCGGGCGCAAGCGCCACAGACGCCGCGCGAGAACGGGATGACAAGGCAGCCGTGGCCGCCCTGGTAGGGGCCGATTTTCAAGGTTTCGGGGGCTACGACGCGGTAGAATCCGGTCCAGTCGGCGAAAGGGTGGGCGAAATGGATTTCGCAAACCACGGTGGCCATCAGCGAGATGGCATCGGTTTCGCCGTCGGTCAGGGCGAGGATGCTGGCGGTGATTTCGGGGTAATCCATGTCAATATCCTACGGCACAGCCATCCTTGCGCGGGTCGGATGCCCCGATCAGGATGCCGCTGTCGTCGATCAGGATGTTCTGTGCGCCGCCAAGGGGTATTTCCGGGATCGACACTTGGTGGCCCATTTGCGCCAGTTCGCGGCGAACCGTGTCGGAATAGCCGCGTTCGACAAGCATGCCTTCAGAGCCGGAAAAGCTGCGGGGGGCGTCGAGCGCGGCTTGCTGGTCCATGCCGTAGTCAAGAAGGTTGCTGACAAAGCGGGCGTGGCCGCAGGGTTGATAGCTACCGCCCATCACGCCAAAGGGCATGGTGATGCGGCCCGCTTTGCCCAGCATGGCGGGGATGATCGTGTGCATCGGGCGTTTGCCGCCGGCGAGTTCGTTCGGATGGCCGGCCTTGAGGGTGAAACCTGCGCCGCGGTTCTGGAAGTTGATGCCGAATTTGGCCGAGGCGAGGCCGCAGCCGAAGCCGTCGAAGATCGAATAGATCAGCGACACGGCCATGCGGTCGCGGTCGACGACGGTGATGTAGACGGTTTCCTTGTGGACGGCCTCGGTCAGGGGCGCTGCGGCGGCCATCGCGCGTTTGGAGTCGATGAGGGCGGCGAGGCGGGCGGCGGTTTCGATTGACAGCATGTGGTCGAGGCGCGGCGTGGTTTCGGCGATGAAACGGTTGCGGGCGTCATAGGCGAGTTTGGCGGCCTCTGCCTCGATATGGGCGCGGGAGGTCCCGGAGGGGTCCAGCGCGGCCAGGTCGAAGTGTTTGAGGATGTTCAGCATCAGAATGGCGGTGGCACCCTGGCCGTTGGGCGGATGTTCATACAGGGTCTGGTCGTGGTAGGTGCCGCTGACCGGGTCGCCGTAGGTGCAGGCGGTGCCGGCAAGGTCGTCAAGCGAATGGCTGCCGCCGAGGGCCTTTAACGAAGTGATCATGTCGGCGGCAACCTCGCCGTCATAGAAGCCGGTGCGGCCCAGTTTGGCGATGCGGCGCAGCACCTCGGCCTGACCGGGGGCGCGGAAGATCTGGCCAGGGCGGGGGGGCTGGCCGTCAAACAGGAAGAAACGGCGGGCGTCGCCGATAAGGGCGGCGGCATTGTCGCCCCAGTCAGAGGTGACACGGGGCGCTGTGGGCACGCCTTCGTCGGCATAACGGATCGCGGGTTGCAGGATGCGTTCGAGGCCTAGGCGGCCATAGTCGGTAGAGAGGCGGCAGAAGGCGTCGATGGCACCGGGCAGGGTGACTGCGTCGATGCCGCGCTCTGGCACTGCGGTCAGGCCACGCGCACGCAGGGCGGCGGCGGAAATGGCTTTGGGCGCACGGCCGGAGCCATTCAACGCAACGACTTTTTCTGATCCGGCGGGTTTGACCAGCACGAAACAGTCGCCACCGATCCCGGTCATCTGCGGCTCGCATATGCCCAAAAGCACGGCCCCTGCGATAGCGGCGTCAACGGCATTGCCGCCCGCTTGCAGGATATCGACCGCGACCTTGGCGGCCAGTGGATGCGAAGTGGCGCAAAGACCGTTGGCTGCATAGACCGCCGAGCGGCCCGTGGTCTGGAAATCGCGCATGGAAAGCTCCCCTATCGGGCGCGACCCTAGGGGGGAATGGCGGGCTTTCCAAGAACAGTGGAGCCTCGGCGCCGCGAACTGGGTGGGGGCTATCGTCCACAGCGCCGAGGGAAGCTATGCAGCTACATCCTCTTTATCCGGGGCGCTGTGGGCGGAATTGGGCGCAAAATCAGGCGTTATGGTGTCAGTTTTGCCCAATTCGAAACAGTCACCCGGTTTCAGGTCGATCGTCGGCGTTCAGGCGGAAGCTAAGCAGATTGGCGTTATTCTGCCGGCGATAGGAGAGATTTTGAGTCAGGCTTCGAATCAGGAACCAGCCAAAGCCGCCTTCGGGCAGATCCGCCATGTCCCACGCTTCTTTCAAGAGACCGGCCGGCGGTTCGGCCCCTGGCATCGGCAGGCCGACGTCGGAAATATCGCATTGCAAATGGTTGTCGCGCCGGGACAGCGACACCTCGATCTTGCCGGGAAAGTTGGCGTAGGCGTGTTCGACGATGTTATTCAACACCTCTGCCAGCACGACTTCTGCCGTGCTGAGGCTGTCTTTGGTCAGGCCGGCCATCAGGTCGCTGGCCAGCAGATTTTGCAGTCCGTCGCGCACTGCCACCATGTCACTGCCGATGATCATATGCGCCATATCAGGGGGCGGTGTCATAGGGACGCACCGTTCAGCCCGCATGCCGCAAGCTTTCGGGCAGCGCCTTGTGGATGATGAAGACCGAATCCATCCGGGTCAGCCGAAACACCTTTTCCACGGTGGCAGTCAGGCCGGAAAGTTCCAGCCTGCGGATCGGGCCAAGCGCCTTCATCACCGAAACCACAGCACCAAGGCCCGAACTGTCGAGAAAACCGACGTTCGACATATCCAGCACCACGCGCTCACTGGGTTCTTCGATGATTTCGCGCATCCGTTCCTTGAACTGAATGGCACCTGCGGCGTCGATACGGTCGCCCGTCGCCCGGATGACAATGATCTCGCCCCGGCGTTCACTTTCCAATTTCATCGCACTCTCCGTTCCTGAGGATTGACCCACAGGTTAGCCGCGAGAGGTTACGGATCGGTAAGCGCCGTCAGTTCATCTGGAATTGCAGCGGGTAGCGGCCATCCTCGAAATCGCCGAACAGATCGGGCAGATCGGGATGCGACACCGGTTCACCGGTTTCGTCCGGCACCAGGTTCTGTTCGGAGACATAGGCCACATAATAGCTTTGGTCATTTTCGGCCAGCAGGTGGTAGAACGGCTGGTTCTTGGACGGGCGGCTTTCCTCGGGGATGTTCTGATACCAATCTTCGGTGTTGGAAAACATCGCATCCACATCAAACACCACGCCGCGAAACGGATGCTTGCGATGGCGCAGCACCTGCCCGATGTGATACTTAGCGGCCGTTCTCAGCATCATGCGGCACTCCCCCTAACTGCTTAGTAATCCTGTAAGATGCGGTTTGCAAATCTTCGAGGGCATGCTGAAGGGAAACAGTCTGTCCTCCGACGCCGACAATGCGGTGGTGGGCGGAGAGGTGCCGATGGCCCACACTTGCGGAATTGTGACGCCATTGCCTGACCTTACCCATTTCCCAACCGGAGTTTTTCGCCTAAACTCTGGCAAAAGACCAAGCACGAGGGGCAAATGAGCAGACTTCTCCGTGCGCCGATCCTGTTTTTGTTCCTGGCGTCGTGCGGCGGGGGCAACTTTTCGGCGCCACGCAACCTGGATAGCGCTTGCGCGATCATCAAGCAGCGACCGCAATATCTGTCTGCCATGCGGGCAACAGAGCGGAAATGGAGCGTGCCGATCTACGTCCAGATGGCGATGATCCATCAGGAAAGCAAATTCGTCGGCAACGCCCGCACGCCGCAAAGCTTCGCTTTGGGCATCATTCCGATGGGGCGGCAAAGCTCTGCCTACGGTTTCAGTCAGGCGCTGGATGGCACCTGGGAGGAATATCAGAAGGATCAGCGTCGCAGGGGTGCGCGACGTGACAACATCCGCGATGCGACCGACTTCATGGGCTGGTATGTTGACGGGTCATCGGCGGCGCTTGGCATTTCCAAAGCTGACGCGGAAAGCCAGTACCTGGCCTATCACGAGGGTCGCAACGGCTATTCCAGCCAGAGCTATCAGGACAAGGGCTGGCTGGTCGATGTGGCCGACCGGGTTGGTGCACGGGCGGTGATGTACCGCGATCAACTGCAAACCTGTCGCCGCTGAGCGGTCTATCGGCTGCGTTTTGCGATTTCAAGGTCGATGGAAAAGGTGCTGGGCGGATAGGTCTTGCCCGCGACCAGATCGCCCAGTGTCACCGAGGTCTGGTTGCCGATGTCATCGGTGATGATCCACTCGGTCAGGGCGACCGGGCTTTCGCTGAACACCAACTCGATCATGCCATAATCGGGGTGTTTGGGGTCTTGGGCCAGAATGCGGGTGGTCGTGCCGACCTCGCGGTGGCCGATGACCATCTTGGCGGCGGACAGATCGACATTTTTCGCCAAGATGAGGTTCAAGGGCGTGCGGGCTAGCGGATATTGTTCTGGTGGCTGGTTCGACTTGGCATCAAAGATCGCAACCATCCCGCCCGACGCCAGCACCAGGCTGTCATCCGGTGCGGCATAATCAAACCTAGCGCGACCGGGGCGCTGGATGGAAATCGTGCCCTTTGCCTTGGACCCGTCGGCATTGACCTGGACAAAACTGGCCTCAGCCGTGGTCAGGCTATTGAGATAGCTGGACAATCTGCCAAGCGGCACCTCGATGGCCGCAGCGGGCAGCGACAGGGCAAAAATGGTGAGCGGGGCCAGAATGGCGCGAAACAGGGTCATGTGGTAAATATAGGGGAAGCGGGCGGGCGCTGCACCCCATGACCGCTTCACATGGCAGAGAGGTGCCGATGGCGCTGGCGGGGTTGCGCCGAGATCGGCTAGGTTTGATGGATTGGATCAGAGGTGAGTTCGGATGCAGGTAACACGCAGGGCGATCTTGGGCGGGCTACCGGCAGCCGTGCTTTGGGGCTGTTCCGCCGGGCCGGGTGTCAGGGGGCTTTTGCCGCAGGTGGCGTTTCCGGTGGTCCCCAACCCGGATTTTGACGCCTGGGTCGCGGGGTTCAAACCACGGGCAGAGGCGCGGGGGATTTCGGCTGCAATTGTGGATTCCGCTTTCCGCTCCGTGGGTTATCTGCCCGGTGTGATCGAGAAGGATCGGAGCCAGATCGAGTTTGCCCGCAGCTTGCAAGACTATCTGGCCACCACCGCCTCGGAGGCGCGGGTGGCGAGGGGGCGGGCAGTTTTGCAGCAGTATTCCGGGCTGTTCGCGGCCATTGAGACGAAATATGGCGTGGAAAAACGAGTGGTTGCGGCGGTGTGGGGGGTGGAGAGCTTTTACGGGACCAGACGCGGAACCGTGCCGGTGATTTCGGCGCTTTCGACCTTGGCCTTTGACGGGCGCAGGTCGGCGTTTTTTGAGGGGCAGTTGGTGGCGGCGCTGAAAATCCTGCAAAATCGGGAGGTTGGCCTGTCTGCCATGACCGGAAGCTGGGCCGGTGCAATGGGGCATACCCAGTTCATTCCAACCTCGTATCTGGCCTATGCCGTTGATTTCAATGGTGATGGCAGGCGGGATATCTGGTCGGATGATCCGGAGGATTCTTTAGCGTCTACAGCGAGTTACCTGGCGAAATCGGGGTGGCGTTTCGGGCAGCCCTGGGGGGTGGAGGTTCGGCTTCCGATCGGGTTTGACGCGGCGTTGGTTGGGAAATTGCGGGCGCGGACCACTACAGATTGGGGTTCTTTGGGGGTTTTGTCTGCTAATGGTGGTCGGTTGAGCGATCATGGGGCGGGGTCGGTGATTTTACCGGCTGGGGCCTCTGGTCCGGCATTTTTGATCTATCGCAACTTTGCAGTGATCGGGCGGTATAACAATGCGGACAATTACATCATAGGGGTCGGGGTTCTGTCGGACCGCTTGGCGGGCGGCGGGGCGCTCGTTGGGAATTTTCCGCCGGATTCCAATGGGATGCGGATTGCAGACCGGATCAGGCTGCAGGAACGGCTGACCGCTTTGGGCTTTGACACCGGCGGCACGGACGGGGTGCTGGGGCCGAAAACGGCGGCGGCGATAAGGGCGTTTCAGGCGAGTCGCGGGCTGGTTGTCAACGGTGCGGCCTCACTGGAATTGCTGTCGGCGCTGGGGTGATCGGGCGGTTTTTGCAAACCTACAATCGGCCTACAATCGGCCTACAATGCCTCTACAGGATTTCCAAGGTTTCGTGCGGGACGGGTTGGCGATTTGGCAGTCGTCTGGGCTCCTGTTGCGACGATTTTGTCGGTGGACAGGTTTTGTTGGGTGGGCCACGGCAGAGTCGGGGCTGGCCCCGACCTACTGGACATTACGGGCGGAACAGCTATTCTGGCCGGAAAGGGTGGTGTGACATGGCGACGATGACGGCTTTGGAAGCGAAGAACGGGTTCGGCCAGTTTCTGGACGCGGCACAACGCGCGCCGGTGACGGTGACGAAGAATGGCCGTGAGGTCGGGGCGATGTTCTCGCGGGCCGATCTGGAGGCCATGGGGGAAAGCTATTTGTGGCCGCCGTTGCAGGAGGAGGTGGCACTGGGAGTGTTAACCCTTGGCGAGGCGCTCGTGAAGCAGGCCATGCTGAACCGACGGTTGGAGGAGGCAGAGGCAGATGTGGCGGCGGGGCGGGTGCATTTGGCCGATGACGCGTTTTTTGAGGGGTTGCGGGAGCATGTTCGGCGGGTGGTTGCTGCAAAAAAGTAGGGTGTGTGCTTGCACGCACCATTGAGCGGAGTGGTGCGTGCAAGCACACACCCTACTTAACTTTGTTTTAACCGTGCTGGCGTCACATTGCGTGATGACAATTTATCTTCGCCCGCATGTGCCGGGAGCAAGCATCTTCTTTACCGTCACCTTGCAGGAGCGGGGGACGCGGTTGCTTGTTGAGCATGTCGCCCGTTTGCGCGAGGCGGTTGCCGTGACGCGAGCCGAGCGACCATTCCAGATAGACGCTTGGGTCGTTTTGCCGGACCATATGCACTGCGTCTGGACCTTGCCCGAGGGCGACCGGGATTTTTCGACGCGGTGGCGGTTGATCAAGTCGCGGTTTTCCCGCGCGTTGCCGATGGGCAATTTGCGGCAGAGCCACCATGCGCGGCAGGAGCGTGGGATATGGCAGCGGCGGTTTTGGGAGCATCATATCCGCGACGAAGGCGACCGGTTGGCCCATGTGAATTATTGTTGGGTCAATCCGGTCAAGCACGGATTGGTGGAACGTCCGGAAGATTGGCCGTATTCGTCGATCCATCGTGATTTGCGGTAGGGTGCGTGATTTCATGCACCTTTGCTTGGGGAGTGGTGCGTGAAATCACGCACCCTACAGCTTGCTAATTTTGAACTCCACGTAGAACGTCATAGGCCAACAGAGCGTCATGGATCGCGTCTTTGTCTTCCTTTTTCACTATGTAGTCGTCGAAATACTGTTGCCCACTAAAGCGTATGACGGTCTTCTTAGAATCAGCGATTCTTTTAGCAAGATCAAGATATTGACCAGACGCCAAAACGTCCATCCACTCCCAGATCTCAGTATCGTTGTCACGATTCCATTCCGACGATGGAATAGTCACGAATTGTCCGTCAATGTTTGCCTCTGCCGATTGAATAAAAAGCCACTTGGTTGAGGTGTAGTTAATTTTAAATCGCAAGAAAACATAGCTTGGGTCTTGTTGCCCGATATAGAGTTCAATGTAATTGCGTATATCCGTATATTTCGGAATATTCACATGAGTGTACCACGTCACTCCATTGAACTCGTCCACTTTCTTCTTGAACCGCTTGAGGACAGATTTGCGCTGTTCAGCCTTTGTAGCTTTGTATTTTTCAAGTTTCGCCGCAAAAGTGGCGTTGTCGGGTCGGAGGTTCAAGAGCGCAGTATAACCCGCGATGTTGTTGTCGATGTCTGCGGCCGTCAGCGGCTTGGTCCACTCACCTATCTTGGCTTCAAGACTGTCGAGAACGTCTGGCGGAAAGTCCTTAAGTGCTTTCGCGCCTCCCACCAAGTCAACTAGTTTCTTGACGTCCCCGCCTTTCGCTTCTGCCGCCGCCAAAGCGTCAGTAATTGTTCTTTGTTCGTCCGACGGCTGTTGCAATTGAAGTTGAGGGTTATCCTTAGGATCAACGATTGGGCCAGTTGGCGTAACGGTAACGATGACAAAGGGTTTGACGTCCCTTGAAAACCCTTCACCCACCGAGAAAAGACTTACAACGATCGCCGCCAGAACGGTCTTCTTCATAATCGAACCTATGGATTGATAAATAAGTTCAGACTACATTCTCCAGTGGTGATAATCAAGCAGCGATTCCCCCCTCACCGCTCCGGCACCAAAATCTCGCGCTTGCCGACGTGGTTCGCGGGGGTGACGACGCCCTGATCTTCCATCTGCTCCACCAGCTTGGCGGCCTTGTTGTAGCCGATCCCAAGCTTGCGCTGGATGTAGCTCGTCGAGCATTTGCGGTCCTTGGCGACGATGGCGACGGCCTGGTCGTAGAGTTGGTCGTCGCTGCCGTCGCCGCCCAAGCCCAGCACCATGTCGATGTCGGAGGCGTTTTCGTCGTCGACGCCCTCGACCACGCCGGACATATAGACCGGGGGGCCGTAGCTCTTGAGGTGGGTGACGATTTCCTCGACTTCCTCATCGGACACGAAAGGCCCGTGGATGCGGGTGATCTTGGCGCCGCCGGCCATGTAGAGCATGTCGCCCATGCCGAGGAGTTGTTCGGCGCCCTGTTCGCCAAGGATGGTGCGGCTGTCGATCCGGCTGGTGACTTGGAACGAAATCCGGGTCGGGAAGTTGGCCTTGATCGTGCCGGTGATCACGTCGACTGAGGGGCGCTGCGTGGCCATGATCAGGTGGATGCCGGAGGCGCGGGCCATCTGGGCGAGGCGCTGGATGCAGGCCTCGATCTCTTTGCCGGCGACCATCATCAGGTCGGCCAT
>JAYUGA010000285.1:0-9190 GCA_043738565.1 Rhodobacterales bacterium | reverse complement strand
CGGGTGGCAAGTTGGCCGGGCCGCCCAGTTGGGCGATGCTTTGCGCCCCGGCGATGGTAGCGCTGAGTGCGGTGGCCAACATGGCCCCGGCAAAACCCTTTGACAGCATGACCACCCCCAAGCAGTTGGGGCGTAGAATGGATCAGGATTGTTTCCAAGTAAAGGGGCAATGCCTTTATTTAGTGCCGAACATCCGATCACCCGCATCCCCTAGCCCAGGGACAATATATCCGTGGTCATTCAGGTGGCTGTCTACCGCCGCTGTGACGATGGGCACGTCCGGATGGGCCTCGGCCATGCGTTTGATGCCTTCCGGGGCGGCCAGCAGGCACAGGAAGCGGATGTTGCGGGCCCCGGATTGTTTCAAAAGCGTCACCGCTGCGGCACTGGAATTGCCGGTGGCGAGCATGGGATCGACGACAATGGACAGCCGGTCCTCCAGATGGTCGGGCAGTTTGCAGTAGTATTGCACCGGTTGCAGGGTTTCGGGGTCGCGGTAGAGGCCGATGAAGCCGACGCGGGCGGCGGGGATCAGTTCGAGGATGCCGTCCAGGAGGCCGTTGCCGGCGCGCAGGATCGAGATCAGGGCGAGTTTGCGGCCCTCGATGGCGGGGGCGTCCATTGCTTGCAGGGGAGTTTCGATGCGTTTGGTGGTCAAGGGCAGGTTGCGGGTGACTTCGTAGGCGAGGAGCAGCGAGATTTCGCGCAGGAGTTTGCGGAACGAGGCGGTGGAGGTGTCCTTTTCGCGCATCAGGGTCAGTTTGTGCTGCACGAGCGGGTGGGAGACGATGGTGAGGTCAGGCATGGGCAGCCTCCAGTTTGGCGCGGATTTGGGCTTTGGTTTCGGGGTCGCAGAAGGCGGCGTCAAGGGCGGTGCGGGCAATTTTGGCGAAGGTGCCGTCGTCCCAGTCGAAGGCTTCGTGCAGCATGGCGTATTCGCGGGCCATCGTGGTGTGGAAGAACGGCGGGTCGTCGGTGTTGATGGTGACGTTGACGCCACGGTTGAACATCTCGCCGATCGGGTGTTGGCGGAATGAGGGGAAGATGCCGAGGGCGACGTTGGAGCCGGGACAAAGTTCGAGCGTGATGCCGGTTTCGGCCAGTTCATCGACCAGGGACAGGTCTTCGATGGCGCGCGCGCCGTGGCCGATGCGGGTGACTTTGAGGTCTTTGAGGGCGTCGCGGATCGAGTCGGGGCCGTCCCATTCGCCGGCATGGGCGGTGAGGCAGAGGCCAGCCTCGCGCGCCATGTCGAAGGCATAGGCGAAGTCTTTGGGTTTGCCTTGTTTTTCATCGCCGGCTAGCCCGAAGCCGGTCAGGAAGCGACCCTTGGTTTCGGCAGCGCAGCGGGCGGTTTGTCTGGCCTTGTCGGGGCCGAAATGGCGGATGCAGGTGACGATGCCGCGCAGGGTGATGCCATAGGCGGCTTCGGCTTTGGCAGCGGCTTCTTCGATGGCGTGGAGGTATTCGCGCCAGGCAGAGAGGTCGCGGTTGCCGCAGAAATCGGGGGACAGGAAGGATTCGGTGTAGATCACGCCGGATTTGGCGGATTCTTCGAGGACGGCGAGGGTGAGGCGGTAGAAATCCTCGGGCGATTGCAGCGTGGTGGTGGCAGCTTCGTAGACTTTGAGGAAGTGCCAGAAGTCGGTGAATTTGTAAGAGCCGTCCTCGGCGAACAGGCCCGAAAGGTCGATGTGTTTTTCCTGGGCCAGACCGCGGATGAAGGCGGGGGGGGCGGCGCCTTCGAGGTGGAGGTGGAGTTCGATTTTCGGTGTCATAGGAAGGATGTTCCGGAGCCCTGGGCGGCGATTTTCAGGTGAGCCGCGATGGAGGTTGCGACATCGGTGAAGGCGACCAGGCCGATCGGTTTGGTGGGGGTGTTGCCTACGACGGGGACGCGTTCGCGGGTGTGTTCGGTGCCGCGCCAGGTAGGATCGTTGCCGTGGTCGGCGGTGAAGATGGCGAGGTCGCCGGGTGGGAGCGAGGCCAAGAAGGTGGCGGCGCGGGTGTCGAACCATTCGAGTTGGGCAGCATAACCCGCGGTGTCGCGGGGGTGGCCATAGAGGGTGTCAAATTCGACAAAGTTGGCGAAGGTCAAGGAACCAGGCTCGGCGTCGCTGGAAAGCCGGTCAAGATGATCGAAAAGGTCAAGGTCGGATTTACCTTTGTGCAGGGTGCCTATGCCGCGCATGGAAAAGATGTCGCCGATCTTGCCGATGGCATGGGTGGCGCGGCCCGCACCTGCAACCCAATCGAGGAGCGTTGGGGAAGGCGGGGCGATGGCATAGTCGCGGCGGTTCGGGGTGCGTTTGAAATTGCCCGGCGTGCCGATGAAAGGGCGGGCGATGACGCGGCCGATTTTCATTGCGTGCAGGTGGGGGGCGAGATCGGCGCACAGCTTGTAGAGGCGGTCGAGGCCGAACGCCTGTTCGTGGGCCGCGATCTGAAAGACGCTGTCGGCGGAGGTGTAGCAGATCGGCCAAAGGGTGCGCAGGTGTTCCTCGCAATGTTCGGCGATGATCGGGACACCAGAGGCGTGGCAGTTGCCGAGGATGCCGTCAGTGCCTGCGAGTTTGCAGACAAGGGCGGTGATTTCGGGCGGAAAGGCGGGCAGGGTGTCGGGGAAATAGGTCCAGTCCCACGGCACCGGGACGCCTGCCAATTCCCAGTGGCCGGAAGGGGTGTCCTTGCCGTTGGAGATTTCGGTGGCGGCACCCCACAGGCCCTGCGGGGTGGCGGTCAGGCCGGGGGTTGCGGCACCGGAGGCGAGGCGGATGGCGGCACCGAGGCCGAGACGGTCGAGGGTGGGCATTTTGAGCGGGCCGGAGCGTCCCGCTTCGGCGCGGCCTGCGGCGCATTCGCGGGCGATGTGGCCGAGGGTATTCGCCCCCGCATCCCCGAAGGCGGCGGCGTCGGGGGCACCGCCGCAACCGACGGAATCCATCACGATCAGGAAGGCGCGCGGCATGTCAGGCGATCCTTTTCAGGATGAGTTCGGGTTCGTCGGGTGCCTCATGCGACAGGACATAGGCGGCCTGGATGGCGCGGATGGCGTCGTCGGCCTGTGCTTCGGTCGCGGCATGGACCATGCACAGCGGGTCGCCGACGCCGATGTTTTCGCCAATTCCGGCAAGGTCGGACAGGCCGACCGAGGGGTTGACGCGGTCGCCTTCGCGCTGCCTGCCACCGCCCAGACCGACCACGGCGAGGCCAAGGATCTGGCCGTCGATGGTGGTAACGTAACCGGCGCTGGGGCTGGGCACTTCGCGGATCACGGTGGCGGCGGGCAGGCGGTCGGGCCAGCGGTCGACGAAATCGGCGGGGCCGCCCTGTGCCGCCACCATGCGGCCAAACCAGTCGGCGGCGGCACCGGATTCCAGCGCCTGTTCGATGCGTCTGGCACCGTCTTCGGCGTCATCGGCAATGCCACCGAGGGCCAGGGCTTCGCCGCCGAGGGCCATCGTGATGTCCCACAGGGCCGAGTTGACGGAAGTGCCGGTCAGGGTTTCCATGATCTCGGTCACCTCCAGCGCGTTGCCTGCGGCGGTGGCGAGCGGTTGGCTCATGTCGGTGATGAGTGCGATGGTCATGCAGCCGGCACCCTGGGCGGTGGTGACGAGGGCGCGGGCGAGTGCCTCGGCGTCGGCGAGGGTTTTCATGAAAGCGCCGGAGCCGCATTTGACATCGAGAACAAGGGCTTCTAGGCCTGCGGCGAGCTTCTTGGACAAGATCGAGGCGGTGATCAGGTCGATGCTCTCCACCGTGCCGGTGAGGTCGCGGATGGCGTAAAGGCGGCGGTCGGCGGGGGCAATCTCAGAACTGGCAGCGGTGATGGCGCAGCGGATGTCCTTGATCTGGCGGCGGAGTTGGTCTTCGGGCAGGGCGGTGCGCAAGCCGGGGATCGCCTCCAGTTTATCCAGCGTGCCGCCGGTGTGGCCAAGGCCGCGACCGGAGATCATCGGCACATAGGCGCCGCAGGCGGCGAGCGCGGGGGCGAGCATCAGCGAGACGCAATCACCGATGCCGCCGGTGGAGTGTTTGTCGATGACCGGGCCGGGCAGATCCCATTCCAGGGTGCGGCCAGAAGCGGTCATGGCGCGGGTCAGGGCAATGCAGCCTGCCGCGCCGAGGCCCTTGAGGAGGACGGCCATCGCGAAGGCGCCGGCCTGGGCGTCGGAAACCTCGGTGCCCGCGAGGCCTGCGGCGAACCAGGTCAGTTCGTCATTGGATGGGGTTTCGCCATCGCGGATTTTGGTGATGATGCTGCGGGCGTCCATTATGAGCGAGTCATGTGGGCAATGGTGAAAACGCCGGGCAGCAAGTCTTTGACTGACATGGTGAGGCTCTTGCCGTCGGTAGTGTGGAGGGTGACTTGCACGCTCTGGTCGGCGAATTCAGCGATTTTCTGGCGGCAGCCGCCGCAGGGCGGCACCGGTTCGGGGCTGTCGGCGATGACGTGGATTTCGGCAATGCGGGTGTCACCGGCGGCGATCATGGCGGCGATGGCACCGGCCTCGGCGCAGGTGCCTTCGGGGTAGGCGACGTTTTCGACGTTGCAGCCGATGTGGAGGTTTCCAGTTGTGGAGCGCAGAGCGGCACCTACCTTGAAGCCGGAATAGGGGGCGTGGGCGTTCAGGCGGACTTTGGTGGCGGCTTGGAGCAACATGGCAGCCTCAGGGTTTGACCAGTTGGTCGGGATTGTGGGCGGGTTCGGCGCGTGTTGCAAGCGCCGGGACCGGGGGCCCGCCCCCGGACCCCCGGGATATTTGGGGACAGAAAATGGGGCTAGCCCGAGGTGGTGGTGAAGATGCCGGGAAGGGAGACTTCGAGGAGTTCGAGGTCTGGCGTGCAGTCGCTGTAGCGGGTGGCCATGTCAGGGGGGATCACGAAGGCGTCGCCTGGGGAGAGGCGGCAGGCGGCTTTGCCTTCGCCCTCCAGCGTCATTTCGCCGGACATGAGATAGGTGAACAGGATGTCGCCCTGGTGTCTGGTCCAGGGGGCGGGGGCTGTGGGGCGGGCTACCATGACGGAGGCGGTGCCTTTGGTGCCTGCGTTGATCGTGGTGTCGCGGGCCTCGAATCCGGGGATGCGGAATGGGGTGAAGCTGGCTTTGGTACCGATGTTGTGGACGAATTTCTGGCCCTGCCATTCGCGGTCGGGGCGGAAATACGGGGTGGGCAGGTTCATCTCGTGTTCGATTTCGGTAACGTGGTCGGCGGGGACGCCGATTTCGATCACCTCGATCCCGTCGCTGGCATGCAGGACGCGGTGGCGGATTTCGGGCGGCTGGATGAAGCAGTCACCGGCAGTCAGGCGGATCGGGCCGCCCTGGTCTTCGTAGACCACATCGACCCAGCCCTTGATGCAGAAGATCAGCTGGAAGCCGACCTTGTGGAAATGCACCATGTCGGGGACCGGGCCGCCGTCGGGAATGCGGATGTGGCTGGCGATCATCGCGCCGCCGAGGCGCGACGGGATCAGGTCGCGGTAGTGCATGCCGGCGCGGCCGATGACCCAGGGGGCCTGATCGGCGAGGCGGCGGACGACGAAGGCGTGCTGGGTTTCCGGTAGGTGGACGGGGGGGTTGAGTTCGTCGATTTCGATGCGGGTGCCGTTGGGGGCGGTGAGGCTGCGCTGGCCGTCTGCAAAGGCGTCAGGGTCGTCGGTCAGGATGCGGATGGTGCCGGGCGCTTCGGGCGCACCTTTCTGGATGCGGATGCGCAGGCCGTGACCGGACAGCACCGCCACCTCGGGGTTGTCGGCCGGGTAGATGCTGTCGAGCCGCATTTTCAGCACCTTGGTGTAGAACGGCAGGTCATTGCGTAGCTCTGCCGTGGGCAGGCGAATTTCGGCGCGGGTTTCATAGGTGTCTGGCATGGCAATCCTGTGGGCTTTCGGTCAGACTGCGGGTTTGGGGGGCGATTTGCAAGCGGACCCGAAAACTGATGCCGGAAACCATTGCTATGCGCCACCGGCGAGATAGTTTAATGGTAAACCATATTTTTTACGGGGGCGCGGATGGAAGAGGTCAGGCACGACAATGCCAAGCAGGCGGCGCTGGATTATCACGAATTCCCCAAACCGGGGAAGCTGGAAATCCGCGCGACCAAGCCCTTGGCCAATGGCCGCGACCTGTCCCGGGCCTATTCGCCGGGCGTGGCCGAGGCTTGTCTGGAGATCAAGGCCGACCCTGCGACCGCCAGCCGCTATACCATTCGCGGCAATCTGGTGGGGGTTGTGACCAATGGCACGGCGGTGCTGGGCCTTGGCAACATTGGCGCTTTGGCATCGAAGCCGGTGATGGAGGGCAAGGCGGTTCTGTTCAAGAAGTTCGCCAACATCGACTGTTTCGACATCGAGTTGAACGAACCTGACCCGGTCAAGCTGGCGGATATTGTCTGCGCCCTGGAGCCGACCTTTGGTGCGATCAACCTTGAAGACATCAAGGCACCGGATTGTTTCATCGTTGAACGGTTGTGCCGCGAGCGGATGAAAATTCCGGTGTTCCATGACGATCAGCATGGCACGGCGATTGTGGTGGGGGCGGCGGCGACCAATGCCCTGCATGTGGCGGGCAAGGCGTTTGGCGAGATCAAGATCGTCTCGACCGGCGGTGGCGCGGCGGGAATCGCCTGTCTGAACATGCTGATCAAACTGGGAGTGAAGCGGGCGAATATCTGGCTGTGTGATCTGGATGGCCTGGTTTACAAGGGCCGCACCACGCAGATGACCGAGCAGAAGGCGGAATATGCTCAAGGCACCAAGGCTGCGACGCTGGCCGAAGTGATTGTCGGGGCGGATATGTTTCTGGGTCTGTCGGGACCGGGGGTTCTGACGCCGGAGATGGTGGCCAGGATGGCACCGCGACCGATCATCTTCGCGCTGGCCAACCCCAACCCCGAGATCATGCCGGATGCGGCACGGGCGGTCTCACCTGAGGCGATCATTGCCACGGGGCGCAGCGATTTTCCCAATCAGGTCAATAACGTGCTGTGTTTTCCGTTCATTTTTCGCGGGGCGCTGGATGTGGGCGCGACCACGATCAATGCCGAGATGGAACTGGCCTGCATCGAGGGGATCGCCGCTTTGGCGCGGGCCACGACCAGTGCCGAGGCGGCGGCGGCCTATAAGGGAGAGCAACTGACCTTTGGCGCGGATTACCTGATCCCGAAGCCGTTTGACCTGCGGTTGATCGGGGTGGTCGCCTCGGCCGTGGCCCGCGCGGCGATGGAAACCGGGGTTGCCACCCGACCGATCAGCGATCTGGAGGCGTATAGGCGCAAACTGGACGGCTCGGTCTTCAAATCGGCGCTGATCATGCGGCCGGTGTTTGACGTGGCGCGGGATAGCAAGCGCCGGATCATCTTTGCCGAGGGCGAGGATGAGCGGGTGCTGCGGGCGGCCAATGCGATGCTGGAAGAAATGACGGTGACGCCGATCCTGATCGGGCGGCCGGAAGTGATTGCGACGCGCTGCGAGCGGGCAGGGTTGCCGATCCGGCCCGACAAGGACTTTGAAATCGTGAACCCGGAAAGCGACCGGCGGTATCGGGAGTATTGGGGCAGTTACCATGAACTGCTGGAGCGGCAGGGGGTGACGCCGGATACGGCGCGGGCGATCATCCGCACCAATTCCACCGCGATTGCTGCCGTGGCCGTGCATCGCGGCGATGCCGACAGCATGATCTGCGGCGCGTTCGGTCAATATCTGTGGCATATGAATTATGTGCGGCAGGTTCTGGCGCGGGGCGGCCTGCATCCGCGTGGGGCGTTGAGCCTGATGATCCTGGAGGATGGGCCACTGTTCGTGGCCGACACTCAGGTCAACCCGATCCCCACGCCGGAACAGATCGCGGAAAGCGCGGTGGGCGCGGTGCGGCATGCCCGGCGGTTTGGGGTGCAGCCGAAGCTGGCGCTGTGTTCGCATTCGAACTTTGGCAATCTGGACAGCGATTCCGGGCGGCGGATGCGGGCGGCGATGGAGATACTGGACGCCCGCGAGGTGGATTTTGAATTTGAGGGCGAGATGAGCCTCGATGCGGCGCTGGACCCTGAACTCCGCACGCGGATGTTCCCCAATTCCCGGTTGCAGGGGGCGGCGAATATCCTGATCTTCGGCTATACCGATACGGCCAATGCGGCGCGGAACATGCTGAAGATGAAGGCGGGGGGGCTGGAGGTCGGGCCGATCCTGATGGGCATGGGCAACAAGGCGCATATTGTGACGCAGTCGATCACCGCACGCGGGCTGTTGAACGTGTCGGCCTTGGCGGGCACCCCGGTTTCGCTTTACAGTTGAATCCGGTGACAGGGAGACCGGGCAAAATTGGCCGATGAAGCATATCCCGAGCGAGCAAACGGGCTGACGCGGCCCGGCGGATTGCCGCTGCCCGACGATATGGAAGGGGCGCTGCGGCCTGCCCAAGTGCGGCAGGCCACCGCCCATCGCGGGTTTCTGCGGAGATGAGGTCGCCGGTCCCGCATGATCCTGCAGACCCGTTTATCGGCACCTCTGCCACGATGCAGCGGATTCACGGCAAGATCACGTCGGTGGCCAGTTCAATGGCCACCGTCTTCATCACCGGCGAAAGCGGCACCGGCAAAGAGCTGTGTGCGCTGGCGGTGCATGGCAGTTCGAGCCGCGCCAAAGGACCGTTTATCGCGCTGAACTGCGGGGCCATTCCGCATGACCTTTTGGAATCCGAAGTGTTTGGCCATGTGAAAGGCTCGTTCACCGGGGCGATTGCGGATAAGCCGGGGGCGGCGGCGGATGGCGGCACGCTGTTCCTGGACGAGATTTGCGAGATGGCCCCGGCGTTGCAGACCAAGCTGTTGCGGTTTTTGCAGACCTCAACGGTGGTTCCGGTCGGGGCGACCAGACCGCAGAAGGTCAATGTCCGCATCATCTGCGCCACCAACCGCGATCCCCTGGAGGCGGTGAGGCGCGGCCAGTTCCGCGAGGATCTGTATTACCGGCTTTATGTCGTGCCGATCCACATGCCGCCGCTGCGCGACCGCGGCGATGATGTGGTCGAGATCGCGGTGGCGGCGCTGGACCGCTTTGCCGCAGAAGAGGGGCGGCATTTCGACGGTCTGTCGCCCGAAGTGGCCGATCTGTTTCGCAATCTGCCGTGGCCCGGCAATGTGCGGCAGGTGTTGAATGTGATCCGCAATGTGGTGGTGCTGAACCA
>JAYUGA010000284.1:0-3348 GCA_043738565.1 Rhodobacterales bacterium | reverse complement strand
TTGGTCTTCCTGATGTCTTGGAGCACGAATTGCCCCGGTGCGCCTTGACCTGCGTCAACTTGGGCTGCCGCATTCCCCGAACGCCACCGGGATGGGTGGTAAGATGACGCTGCAAACCGGCCCGCCCAATGTTGACAGTCGTCAAGGTGCGTCCATACCCTGAAGGCAAAGCTGCCCGGCGCGTGTTCTGCGCGAGCGGGTGTTGTGTATCGGAGACTCCAATGCCGGATAATCAATCGGCCGTCATTGCCTTTCTGCAGTCTTCTGCGGCTCATCCGGGCGTGGGTCCTGTGGAAACCATCAAGACGCATGGTGCGCTGGTGTTTCTGGACAGCGACACGGCGCTCAAGATGAAACGGGCCGTGCGCTACGACTATATGGACCTTTCGACACTTGCCCTGCGCGAGCAAATGCTGCGGCGTGAACTGGCGCTAAATCAACCGGTTGCCCCGAAAATCTACCACGACGTGGTACCCGTCACCCAAGATGCCGAGGGGCGGCTGGCGGTGGATGGTCAGGGCAAAGTGGTGGAATGGGTGCTGCGGATGTGGCGCTTCCCGCTCAAGGATGAGCTTCTGGTCATTGCGCAATCGGGCGGGCTGACTGATGCGCTGGCCCAGGATCTGGGGCATTCGATCTTTGCCTATCACACCGTGGCGGGCAAACGGGACGCAGACGGGCGCCTGCTGATCCTCGGCATTCTGGAGGAACTCGACCGGGTGTTCGACGGCATGAAGCCCGAGCTTGGCGCGCAGGCTGTCGCCGATTTCAATACTCAGGCGCGTGCGGGCCTTGAAAAGGTCTCAGTATTGCTGACGGCGCGCAGTGCCGATGGCCATGTAAGGCGGTGCCACGGCGACCTGCATCTGCGCAACATCGTGCTGATCGACGGCAAACCAGTGCCCTTTGACGCGCTGGAATTCGACGAACAGCTGGGCACATGCGACGTGCTCTACGATCTGGCATTCCTGATCATGGATTTGCAGTACCGCGATTTGCAGGCCGCCGCCAACATTGTTCTGAACACTTATCTGCTGGCTGCAGGGGGGGGCGAGGATGCCGGGCTGGCCGCCCTGCCACTGTTTGTGGCAGTTCGCGCTGCAATTCGCGCGATGGTCTGCGTGCAGACGTCCGGCACGCCCGGAAAGCCGGACCCCGAGGCGCGGGCCTATCTGGCCGAGGCATTGGGCGCACTGCGGCCGTCCACGCCCCGGTTGGTCGCCGTGGGCGGATTGTCGGGCTCTGGCAAGACCACACTGGCGCGCCGGCTTGCCCCCGGCATCGGGGCCGCCCCCGGAGCCGTGCATCTGCGCAGCGATCTGGAACGCAAGGCCATGATCGGAGTGAAGGCCCAGACCCGGCTATCCGCCGATCATTATTCAGCTGCGGGTCGCGATCAGGTTTACCGTCACATGCTGGATCGCACGTCAGCGATCCTGCGCGCGGGTCATTCGGTCTTGCTGGATGCAACCTTTATCAAACCTGAAAAGCGGACCGAGGCAGAGGCGGTGGCAGCGGCTCTGGATATCCCCTTTGCGGGTGTTTGGCTGGAAGCACCCGAGGCGACGCTGGTGTCGCGCGTCAATGCCCGCGTCGGCAACGCGTCGGATGCCGATGAAGCCGTCTTGCGCAGCCAGCTTGAGCAGGATGCCGGGCGGAATACCTGGCACCGGGTGCCGACAGAAGGCTCGCTTGACGCGGCGCTTGCCAAGGCCCGGGCCGTGTTGGCAGGCCAGATTGCAGCATCCGCGCAGGCGTAAACAGCCCCCCATCTGGGCCGATCCGCGCAGGCCTATTCCGATTGATTGCCGTCAATGCCCCATTTGCAGGCACCTGCGACAGTGAACCTGCAAATCGAGAGGTGGCAAGATGACAACAAGTGGTATCTCTTCGCTGGACCATGCGCCGCAAGTGGTGGCGGAATGGCTGAACCGGCTTTGTGACGACCTTGGCTGGTACGACAAAGGCCGCGCCTACATGCTTTTGCGCATGACGCTACAGACTCTGCGTGATTTCCTGACACCGGACGAAGCTGCCGATCTTGCTGCACAATTGCCAATTCTTGTGCGCGGGATCTATTTTGAGGGGTGGGACCCGTCGAAAACCCCGGCGTATCCGCGCGGCAAGGATGATTTCATGGCCCGAGTCGCAGCACCTTTCCGCGACAATCCTCCCGAGGACATAGACCGGGCTGTGGCGGCAGTGTTCGATCTTTTGCGCCGCCAGGTGTCGGAGGGTGAAATCGACCAGGTTGCCCGAGGGTTGCGCAAGCCGCTCAGGGAGTTGTGGCTCTAGCCTTCACAGCGCGGGCGGGCGGCGCAGAAGTGCCAACACTTCGGCATCGCTGACCTGCGGAAAGCTGCGGTAATGCCCCCCAACAGCACTAAAGCCGTAGGGTGCCTCCAGACAGATCAGCTCGTCAACCAAAGCCCGCAGTTCGGCCAAGGCCTCGGGCGGGGCAACGGGAATGGCCAGAACGATCTTCCTGGGCCCGGCAAGCCGCAGCGACTGAATAGCGGCGCACATGGTGGCCCCGGTTGCGATGCCATCATCAATCAGGATCACAGTCTTGCCCGCCAGCGGCACCGGCGCGCGGTCCCCAAGATAGACAGCATGACGCCGACGCAGTTCGGCGCGCTCGTGTTCGGCCAATTGCGTGATCTCGGCAGAAGACAACCCCGACATCGCCGCGACCTCCGGGTTTACCGCCCACTGCGCCCCCGCAGAGCCTGCGATTGCCCCCAAGGCCAGTTCCTCATGGCCCGGCAAACCCACTTTGCGCACCAGTAGCAGATCAAGCGGCGCCGACAACGCTTCGGCCACCTGCGCCGCCACGGGAACGCCACCGCGCGGCAGGGCCAGCACGACCAGATCGGCACCTCGCAAATGCGTCAACCGCGAAGCCAACATGCGCCCTGCCTGAATGCGATCCGTGAACATGCCGACTACTCCCTGCGCGTGGCGTGTCTGCTGCAGGGCACATCAGCGCACCTTCAGCGCCCGGCTCACCCGGTCAGGATGACGGTTCGCCCCGCGCCCGTCATTGACGCCGGTCAATGCCGTCGTGCATTTCGCCGGTTTTCTCGGCGGCCGGGCGCAGCATCCGCGCGCCAAGGTTTTCTTCGGGGTCTTTAGGCTCGAACTCCTTGGCGATTGTCACCCCGTCGTTACACACGACGGGTGTTCTCCATTTGCGTTCGATCAGCACGGATTTGGACCGGGGCCCCAGTGTAACGCGGATAGCGTCGGCGAGCTATAGCTGAAAGTTGGTGACGGGGGGATTGGGTGGCATATCAAGGCGTTGTTCACGCGCCGCAGTTCTCGCAGAGAAAAGGATATGCCACATGA
>JAYUGA010000283.1:0-3376 GCA_043738565.1 Rhodobacterales bacterium | reverse complement strand
TGCCAACCTGCTGCCAGCCCCGCGAGGTGCGGTGCAGCAGGGCAATGACGCCGTCACGGAAATCCAGTGCGAATGATGGTTTCATGGGTTGGGTCTAGCACAGCTATTCGAGCGGCGGGAACGTGGCCCCGAAGATTGGCGTCTTCCTACAGCAGGTTTTTGCCGAATGAAAGAAAAAGCCCGGTCTTAACCAAGGATCGGCTTGTGCCGGACGTCTTAAGTGAGGAAGACAGACGCATTTACCGGAGGTTCCCCCATGCGAATTCTATCCCCCCTGCTGCTTGCCGCGTTTCTGGCACTGCCCCTGTCAGGGGCCGCGCTGGCCGATGCGGCGCCAGGCACCATCACCGTGACCGGTACTGCCACCGTCAATGTGGTGCCCGACCTTGCCACGATTTCCCTGGGCGTCACCACCAACGGGGACACTGCCGCCGCCGCGATGGCCGCCAATTCGGTGGCACTGAGCGCGGTTATGGATCGCCTGAAGGCCGCCGGAATTGCCGACCGCGACATGCAGACCTCGAATCTGTCGCTGAACCCGAACTGGGTGAACAACGCTGACGGGACGGCGCAGGAGATCAAGGGCTATGTCGCAACCAACATGCTGAGCGTGCAGGTCCGGGCGATGGACACCACCGGCGCCGTGCTGGATGCGGCGATTGCCGATGGGGCCAATACGCTGAACGGCCTGACCTTCGGGCTGCAAAACCAGCGCCCGCCGGAAGACACGGCGCGCAAGGCGGCGGTTGCAGATGCGTTGGCGCGGGCGAAACTTTTGTCAGAGGCGGCCGGGGCCAAGCTGGGCGCCATCCTGTCGATCAGCGAAAACAGCGGCCTGCAGCCCGGGCCGCAGCCGCTGTACAGGTTGGCCGATGCCGCCGCCGTTCCGGTCGCGGCGGGCGAGGTTGGAGTGACGGCTTCGGTGACGATCGTGTTCCAGATCGCGCCGTAGGGCCGACCGGACCGCTTCAGGCCGTGGCCACCGTCAGCGCCTGATCCAGGTCGGCGATGATGTCGCGCACATCCTCGATCCCGATCGACAGCCGCACCACATTCGGCAAGGCCCCCGCCGCCGCGCGCTGTTCATCGGACAACTGGCGGTGGGTGGTGGAGGCGGAGTGGATCACCAGAGACCGGGTGTCGCCGAGGTTGGCGACATGGCTGAACAGTTTCAGACTGTCGACGAACTTGACGCAAGCCTCGTAGCCGCCGTTCATCGCAAAGGTGAACAGCGCCCCGGCCCCGTTGGGCGTGATCATCTTGGCCAGATTGTGATAGGCGGACGATTTCAGGCCGGGATAGGTCACATATTCGACCCGCGAATCCTGCTCCAGCCATTCGGCGACGATCTGGGCATTTTCGACATGGCGCTGCATGCGCAGGCTCAGGGTTTCGATGCCCATCAGGGTATAATGCGCGCCTTGCGGGTTCATCGTCATGCCAAGGTCGCGCAGACCGACGGCGATGGAGTGGAACGTATAGGCCATCGACCCCAAGGCGGCATGGAAGGTCAGGCCATGATAGGCCGGTTCCGGCTCGCTGAGCGAGGGGAAGCGGCCGGCGGTCTTGGACCAGTCGAACTTGCCACTGTCGACCAAGGCGCCGCCGGTGACGGTGCCATTGCCGGTCAGGTATTTGGTAGTGGAATGGACCACGATGGTCGCGCCATGTTCGATGGGGCGGCACAGGTAGGGCGTGGCGGTGGTGTTGTCGACGATCAGCGGAATGCCGTGGCGGTCGGCGACGCGAGCGATGGCGTCGAGGTCGGAGATCGCTCCGCCGGGGTTGCAGATGGTTTCGCAGAACAGGGCGCGGGTGTTGTCGTCGATGGCGGCGGCGATGGCGTTCGGGTCGTCGAAATCGACCAGCTTGGCGGACCAGCCGAATTTGCGGATGGTGTTGGTGAATTGCTGGATGGTGCCGCCGTAGAGCCTTGTCGAGGCGACCACATTGCAGCCGGGCTGCATCAGCGGAAACAGTGCCATGATCTGCGCGGCGTGGCCGGACGAGCAGCAGATGCCGCCCGCACCGCCCTCCAGTGCCACGATCCGGTTGGCCAGCGCGGTGACGGTCGGGTTGGTCAGGCGGGAATAGATATAGCCGACCTCTTGCAGGTTGAACAGTTTGGCGGCGTGGTCGCTGTCGCGGAACACATAAGCCGTGGTCTGGTAAATCGGTACCTGACGCGCCCCGGTGGCGGTGTCGGGTGCGGTGCCGGCGTGGATCGCAAGCGTGTCAAAGCCAAGTGTCATGGAATCCTCCCAAGGGAATGTGGCGCGAGGCTAGGCCAGGGCGGACCTTCGGGCAATGTGGAATCGGGTGCTGCTTTGGGCGGTGCCGCAGGCGGAATCCGGGTCTTTCGTGTGGCCGCCAACCGGGCTAGCTTTGGACAGTTGCTGCCGGAGGTTGCCATGCTGACGCCGTTCCACCTTGCGATCCATGTCCACGACCTTGACGCGGCGCGGGGGTTCTATGGCGGAATATTGGGCTGTGCCGAGGGGCGCAGCACGGCGAGTTGGGTGGATTTCGATTTCTTTGGCCACCAGTTGAGCCTGCATCTGGGGGAGCCGTTTCCCAATGCGGCGACCGGGAAGGTCGGGGAGCGACTGGTGCCGATGCCGCATTTCGGCGTGGTTCTGCCTTTGGTCGAGTGGCAGGACCTGGCGAAACGGTTGCGGGCAGCGGGGACGGCGTTCGTGCTGGAACCCTCGGTGCGGTTTGAGGGTGAACCGGGCGAACAATGGACGATGTTTTTTCGCGACCCGTCGGGAAATCCTATCGAGATCAAGGGTTTTCCCGATCTGTCCGGCGTCTTCGCCCATTGATCCCCCGGGCAGGGCGCGTCAGGTGACGCACCCTGCGTGGCGTCTTATCGCAACCACAGGCCTTCGCGCTTGATCGTATTGCGGATCATCTGTTCCCGGCGCGGCAGGTCGTTGCGGTCGAACAGGGCGCGGACGTCGGCGCCTTTGCCCTGGTAGATCATTTTGCGGAAGGGTTCGTAGTCTTTGAGGATCTTCTTGATCGTGTTGGGTGCGGCGACTTGTTCCAGCACTTGCACGACGCGGTCGGCTTCGCGGGCGTAGAGGAGAGGCAGGGTGCGATAGTGGCAGGTCACGTCGCCGTCCAGACCCGCGAGGTTCGCGCCGGGGCGGGTGCCGTTCAGGGAATGGATCACGAGGGGCAGAGCGATCTGGTCGAGCCAGGGGTTGAGTTCCTGACAGACCAGAGGTTCGGGACGGTTGTCTTTGATTTCCTTGGCGTATTCGAGAAAACGTTGGCCGAAGGTTTGGGGGCTTTGGCCGAAGAACCAGCCCGCGTTGAAGTAAAGGTGGCGCTGCCAGTATTCGGCGGGGTGGGTGAGGTCGAGTGAACT
>JAYUGA010000282.1:0-9306 GCA_043738565.1 Rhodobacterales bacterium | reverse complement strand
CGCAGACGCAGAGGAGGCGTTCCATGCAAACCTGAACACGCTCGATATGGTCGCCTGATCGTTGAACACCTCACCCTCCGGCAAAGCAGGGGCGGTTCTGTCCAAGGACAGGGGAAGCTCGGCCAAAGGCTGATTTGTGCAACAAAGCCCGTCGCCGCTGAAGGCAGAGTTTTCCGGCTTCGCTAAAGTGACAGGCCGTTGAGGTCCCGCGTTTTATCTGCGCGCAACCAAATTCTAACCCAAAATTGCCGGTGACCACCTCCACCGGAAACTGTACCACGCCCAGGGACACGATCCAATCATATCCTAAACAATCCTCGGTCGGCTGGGCCCTCATTGCCCCATCGCGTGCTTCTCGGACGGCGACAGCAGAGACTGCAGTTCCGCCCCGCCCGCCATCAACTCGATGATCTCGCCCACCTGCTTGTCGCCACGGTGGAACATGTCGAGGGTCTCGCCCCGACGCAGGATCACGAAGTCATCGCCGACCGAATGCGCGTGATAGGCGTTGTGGGTGATGAAGACGACGGCCACACCGCTGTTGCGGACCCGTTCGATCAGGCGCAGCACGGTGGCGGATTCGCGCACTCCGAGCGCTGCCGTCGGCTCATCCAGAACCAGAAGGCGCGCGCCGAAGTGCAGCGCACGGGCGATGGCCAGGGCCTGACGCTCGCCGCCCGACAGGGTTCCGACCAACTGGCTACCATCGGTCACGCGGCTGATACCCAGTTCCTTCAGGCGTTCCACCGCCATTCGGCCGGCTTCTTCAAGATCGAGGCGTCGGAACAGGCCGCGCCCCTTCTGCGGCTCTGCCGCCAACACGAAATTCCGGGCCACGCTCATCAGCGGCAGGGTGCCAACCTCTTGGTACACCGTCGCAATGCCGTGATCACGCGCATCGCGCGGGCTTTCGAAGGTGGCCACTTTGCCATCAATCCGCATCTCACCCGACGTGGGGCGTTCGACGCCCGTCAGCATCTTGATGACGGTGGACTTGCCCGCGCCGTTTTCGCCAAGGAGGCACAGCACGCGCCCCGAACGGACGGTCAAGGACAGGTTGCTCACGGCAGTCACGCCAAGGAACGATTTCGTAACGTCGCGCAGTTCAAGGATGGGGGTCTCGGGTTGGGTCATGTCAGTCTCCTATCGCCCCATCGCCAGCAGTCGCAGCCGGTTGTTGGTAATGACGGCCAGCAGCAGAAGCATGCCGATGAACAGTTCCGTCAGGTCGGCATTCCAGCCCAGAAAGAAGACGCCCAGCGAAACGATGCCGTAGGTCGTGGCACCAAAGGCGGTGCCAAGCAGCGATCCATAACCGCCCGTCAGCAGCACGCCGCCGATGACACAGGCCGCAATCCCGCTGAACACGTACTGGGCACCCAGCGTGATGCTGCCATTCTGAAAGTTGTAGGTCTCGATCGTGCCGACCATCACCGCGCCAAGCGACGACAGGATGAACAGGACGACCTTGACGCGGTCCGTCGGCACGCCAGCCAGCCGCGCCGTCAAAACATTGCCGCCGGTCGCATAGACCCAATTGCCGAACGAAGTGCGTTCCATGACATAGATCGCAGCCCCGCCAAAAAGCACCCAATACAGGATCGAGACATGGAACTCGTGCCACTTGAAGGCGACGAGCACCCCCAGAAAATCATTCGGAATGGCCGAAATGCTGCTGGACCCGGTCAGCGCGATGGACACCCCTAGGATCGAGCCGGTGACCATCAACATGGTCGATAACGTCACGATAAAGGACGGAAGCCGCGTTTTGACGACGATCAGACCATTGGCCGCCCCGACCGTGGCCCCAAAGATCACGGCAAGCGTGAAGCCCAACCAACCGGGCAGCCCGTAAGAGCCAGAGCAGATGGCGACGATCATCGAGGTTGCACCCACAACAGCGCCCACCGAAAGGTCGAACTCGCCGCCGATCATCAGCATCCCCACCGGGATGGCGATGATGCCAAGTTCCGAGGCGGTATCCAGCCAATAGGCAGTTCCCAAAAGCGACAGAAACCCGTTATGCCCCGCCATGATCGCAAAAAAGGCGAAAACCAGCAGCGCCGCGATGGCCCCCCCGGCCTCTGGCCTGTGCAGCAGACGCCGCAAACGCCCGGACTGCGCGCCAACTGCTTTCGTCGCTTTTCCTTGAGTTTCCGTTTTCACCACGTTGGAAATCCGCCCTTGTCTGATGCAGCCGCGCCCGTACGGATCGGGCGCGGACCGTCTTTTTGACTGCAAAAGCTCAGTTCGAGCCGATGACGTTCTTGTATTTGTCGAACACGGTCGAGATCTTGTCGACGTTCGCCTTGTCCACCACGCTCGGCCCGGTCGAGACCACGCCCACCGGCGCCATCCCGTACTTGGCATAGTGATAGGCAAACAAAACGCCATAGAACCCGTCAAGGTAGGGTTGTTCGTTGATCAGGAACAGAAGCTTGCCATCCTTGATCTGTTGCAGCGCGACTTTCGATACTTCCATCGTGCCGATCTTGACCTTGTCGCCCATCTGCGCGGCCTCGACCGCAGCCACCGCCGCCGTGCCAACCGCTGCGTTCTCGGTGAAGATGGCGTCAACATCGCCATGCGCCTGCAGATAGGCTCCGATGTCACGCGAGACCTTGCCCTGATCGGTCGAATCCGCCGTGGGCAGTTCCAGGTTGGCCGACGTCGCGCCAAGTTCGGTCGCCTTGCCCGCAAGACCCTTGCAGATCGCCTGCAGATAGGGGTTGCCCGGCACGTTGATGACGCAAAGAATGTTCTTCGCGCCAGCCTTGGTCAGATGTTCGGCGGCAACAACGCCCACCTCGGGCCCTTTCTGGCCAACGAAGCCGAAGGCGCCGTCCGCCTGCCATTGATCCTGACCGGACTGGTTCACATAAACCGGAATCCCTGCCGCGACCGCCTGCTTGATCAGCGGATCGACCACGCCGGTGATGAAGTCGCCCACAACAATGGCATCGGGGGCCATCGCAATGGCGGCCTGCATGGTGCGGGCGGAAGAGGCTTCGATATCGGCCTCATCAATCGGGATGTAGCTCAGTTTCACCCCTAACGCTTTGGCTGCATCCTGCGCGCCCTGGTAGAGCGGCGGGAAGAACGAATCGTTCAGCGGGCCCGACACGAAGGCGATCGAGATTTGCGCATCGTCCGCCAGCGCCGGCAGGGCCCCGCCCATAACAGCGGCAAGGCCTATTCCCCCCGCCGTGAGTGCGATCCGGCGTGCCAAGGGCAGTTGGCTCTGCGCGTCTTTCATGAATTTCAACTTCAATCCTCCCTTTGATCCACGCCCCGCGGCGAACTTTGCGTCTGCGGCAGCGCGTTGTATGACTAGTTGCAGCTGACCCGGCCCTTCAGTCAGGCTCATATCTTGTCAGTGGGAAATAATTGGCATTATACTCATACTAGGTCAACAAGAATTGACGCATATGTCTGGGTACATTGAAACTGCGCCGTGCTGTACGGCAAGGAGTGGAACTGTGGCGCTGTTGTTGGACAAACGCACCGATGGCCGGGGAAATGGCATCCTCGCCACCGATCTTGCGAACCGCATGGAGGCGGTGAAACGCGAACTTGGCATGGACGACACCGAGGGGTCTTTCGATCTGGCGAAGTCGCGTCGCTGGATCGAGGTGTTCGCGCGCAAGGCCACAGAGCGAAATCCGATCCCGGAGATCGTCGCGCAGGATGAAACCGTCACGCTTGCAGGCGGCACGATCATCAACCGCATCTACAACCCCGATGTGACCGATCTGACGGTTCTGTTTGTTCATGGCGGTGGCTGGGTGATCGGCAGCCTCGACACCCATGACCAGATCGCCCGCTGGATCGCAGCCCAGACCGGCGCAAGGGTGATCTCGATCGGTTACAGCCTTGCGCCCGAACATCCGTTTCCCCGCGCCGTCGAGGAATGCCGCGAAGTCTTTGAAAAAACAATATATACCGCCAGGAATGCGCGGATTTTCGTGGCGGGCGACTCTGCGGGCGCGAACATCGCTGCCATGGCGATCCTGCGCCTTGATGCCGCCCAGAAGAAGCGCATCGCGGGATTCGTGTCGATCTACGGCGCCTATGCACCCGAGATGAACCTGTCGTCACACAGGCTTTACGGCGACGGGCGTTTCGGTCTGTCCGAGGCGCAGATGCGCTGGTTCTGGAACCTCTACGCTCCGCAACTTGCGCCCTCTGACCGCGACAAGCTGACCCCCGTCGTCGCGGACCTGTCCGGTTTCCCCTCGACCCTGTGCATCGGTGCGGAATGCGATCTGTTGCTTGACGACACGCTGGCGCTGTACAGCCGCTTGGCGGGATCGAGGGTTGATGTCACGCTGTCGCTTTGGCCCAACCTTCCGCACGGCTGCATGCACTTCGTGGGTGTGATTGACAGCGTCACCCAGGCGGCCAGCACGATCGTTCAGTTCATCGAGGCGCGGGGGCGCAATACTCAGACAACGCAGGTTGAGGGGCCGGCTGCGTCCAAGGGCCAAGAACCCCAGTCAACCCTCGGCAGCCAGAGTTCCACCCTGATCAATGTGGAACCTCTTTTCCTGACCAGCCGGTCGCGGTCGCATGGCTCTTTGGCGCACAAGATCGCCAACCAGATCATCGTGGGCAAGCTTGCTCCGGGCGAATTGCTACCGAACGAGGAAAAAGCCAGCGCGTCTTTCGGCGTATCCCGCAGCGCCTATCGCGAGGCCATGCGGACTTTGGCAGCCAAGGGGCTGGTCGTGGCGCTGCCCAAAGTCGGGACGAAGATCGCATCCAGGGCATCCTGGCAACTTCTCGATCCCGACGTTCTGGCCTGGCACTTTGAGGCGGGGCCTGACGAGGCCTTCGTCCGCGATCTGTTCGAACTTCGCAGCGCGGTCCAACCCAAGGCCGCAGCCCTGGCTGCGTTGCGACGCAACGATCACGATGTCTCGGATTTGGCCGACGCGCTGGCGAGGATGGCGCGCACGAATCCCTCCAGTGGCGGCTGGCTGAACGCGGTGGTCAACTTCCATCAAGCGATATTGCTGGCCAGCAAGAACGCGGCGATGGCCTCGCTTTGGCCGGTGATCGGCACCAACATCCGGTGGTCGATGAAGTTGCAGATGATGCTGCCCTCCCTTCGACTGGTGCGCGACCCTGTTGCAGATCATGCCCGCGTGTTCGAGACCGTGGCGTCCCAAAACGCCCCTGAAGCTGCCCGGGCCATGGAGATGCTCATCGAGGCGACACTGACTGACAGTCTTGAAAACCTGAAGCGGGCGAACGAGGCGCGCCATCATGAAGGCGTTGCGCGGGATCCTTCAAAGGGAACACAGGTGGTGCCAACCGACACCCAAGGCTGAACGGGCAACCATTTGGCCATGACATTCTTGATGGCAATGGTTCTGAGTCGTACTGGGATTTTGCCGCGCCGCCAGACGGCCACGATAAGGCGAACTTATCGTGGGGGAGGTCGAGTAGGAAAAAGCGGTGAGTAGCGCGCATTATATATAAAAAATGCAAGGTCACCACGGTGGGCGGTGGCACCGTGACTTTTGCCGCCGTGCCCGCCGGGGCATTTTTGCCCGTGCGGGCGGCGCGGGTTTTTGCCACCGGCACCGCCGCCATCAGCATGATCGGGCTGGTCATCCTATGGGGCAGTTGGCAACCGTATCTTGGGCCGAGATGCTGGCGGATGTCGCGGCAGGTGCGAAGCTGGAGGACGCGGCAAATGAGGCGTTTCGGGATTATGCGGCGCTGCAGGATGGAGCCGAAACCGCTTCAGCAATACGCGCGGCCCTTAATGCCCAGCGTGATGGTGGTCCCGAGACTGCCGAGTCCCTTGGCGGCGGTTGGATGGCTGAAGAATCGCTGGCCATCGCGCTATAAGCTTGTTTGTGCGCGCATGATTTTGAAGAGGGCCTCAAGATCGCCGTGACCCATCGCGGCGATAGCGACGCTATCTTCGGCGCGTAGGCCAACGACATGGGCGGTGTGCTCATGCGAACCAAGGGGCTGGCGCGTGCCAAAGCCAAGATCGGGATGAAGAACATCATCTACAACATGCGGCGTCTGGGCCAGCTACGCCGCCTTGACCCGTGCCCGGCATGAGAAAGGGGCAACCGGAACTGCCGATCGGGCAGCGAGGCGCCCGGATCGAGCCCAAAAGACCGTGCGACAGACACAGAACCACCCATCAGCCCGCCAGACAGTGGCGTAGTGTCCGCTTCAAACCAGCCACGCAGAAAAACAGCAACGAAAACAGGCAAAAATCGAGGTGCCCAACATATACCTCGCAACGATCAGGTTCTGGTGGAACCGTTTGGCTGGTCCGTGTTGTGCAAACACGCAAACTATTCCAAGGATTCAGCAATTGCGCAAATTCAGGGAGCTATGCCCCAGAGACGGTTCGACGCCAGTCGCATTCCCTCCGCCACTTATCCTTGAGGAAAGTTTTTCCGGACCTGGCTGCGGCCGGAATTTCCCGTTATTTTCGAGGGCTATGCAGGAAAGGCTGAGCACCGGCCTCGGTGCCAGCAAGCCCGGAAGTGTTCTCTCGGGCGCCCTTCTCTCTAAAGCTGATGACTGCGTGGATTTGGTGTTCAGCGTTAAGCCACTGAATTCAAATGCGTAATTGTGGTCGGATTTTTGGCGTTTGTAATATTCATTTGGGTGTCGAACGGAACTCGCATCGAAATCAGCGGGCCAGACCCCGCCAAAAATCTCAGGAGACGCTGACACGTCTGAGCTCTCTCACGATGACGGCTGCATATTCCTGATCCGGGTGTGACCCCATTGATGGGTCTTGCGTTCGACGATCATTCCACGATGGGAAAGTTCGTTGAAACTCGATCATGTACTGCAGTCCCGCCAGCCGTTGCCAAACAGCCCCACGATGTGTTCCAGGTGGGCAAAAAGCATAACGAAGGCGCGGAACCAACAGCCCCTTTCATCCTTCATCTGGTCGGTGGCTGACCTTTTGCGTGGCGATTACAAGCAGTCTGACTATGGCAAGGTGATCCTGCCCCTGACCGTTCTGCGCCGCTTGGATTGCCTCTTGGCCCCCACCAAAGACGCCGTGCTGGCCGAGAAGGTCGCCAAAGAGGCGATGGGCATGAACCCGGGGCCTTTCCTCGCCAAAAAGGCCGGGCAAGCGTTCTTCAACACCTCGACGCTCGACATGAAATGCTGATGGGCGATCAGGACAACATCGGTGCCAACCAGTTCAGCTATGTGCAGGGCTTCTCCGACGACGTGCGCGACATTTTCGAGCGGTTTGAATTTGCGGCGCAGGTCGACCGGCTTTTCAAATCCGGCCTGCTCTATCAGGTGGTCGAGAAATTCACCCAGATCGACCTGCATCCCACCCGTGTCGACAACCACCAGATGGGCCTGATCTTCGAAGAACTGATCCGCCGCTTTTCGGAATTGTCCAATGAGACCGCCGGCGAACACTTCCCCCCGCGCGAGGTCATCCGCCTCATGGTCAACCTGATGTTTGTCGAGGATGACGATGTGTTGTCCAAGCCCGGTGTCGTGCGCACCATCTATGACCCGACGGCGGGCACCGGGGGCATGTTGTCGGTGGCGGGCGAATATCTGGCCAGCCACAATGACCGCGCCGCCTTGGTGATGTTCGGGCAGGAACTGAACCCGGAATCCTATGCGATCTGCAAGGCGGACATGCTGATCAAGGGGCAGGACGTGTCCAAGATCAAATTCGGCAACACCCTGTCGGATGACGGTCTGCCCGGCCACCGCTTTGACTACATGCTGTCCAACCCGCCGTTTGGCGTCGAATGGAAAAAGGTTGAAAAGACCGTGCGGGCCGAAGCCGAGCAGAAGGGTTTTTCGGGCCGCATTGGCCCCGGCCTGCCGCGCGTGTCGGATGGCTCGCTGTTGTTCCTGATGCTCCTTCTGTCCAAGATGCGCGCGGCCAGGGATGGCGGCAGCCGCTTTGGCATCGTGCTGAGCGGCTCGCCCTTGTTCACCGGCGGCGCGGGGTCGGGCGAATCCGAAATCCGCCGCTATGTCCTTGAAAAGGATCTGGTCGAGGCGATCATCGCTCTGCCCACCGACATGTTCTACAACACCGGCATTGCCAGCTATGTCTGGGTTCTAACCAACCGCAAACCCGCCACACGCCGCGGCCGCGTGCAACTGATTGACGGCTCCTCCTTCTGGCAAAAGATGCGCAAAGCCTTGGCTCCAAGCGGAAGGAAATGGGGGACGACGATATTGCCGCCATCACCCGCCTGTTCGGTGGCTTCCATCCCGCCCAACTTGCCCGCAGCTTTGACGCCACGGGCAAGGAACTGGCAAAGACCGTCGTGCTTAACGGTGAACCCCCGCCCGGTGGCCGCGTCAAGTTGGCCCCGCTGTCGCGCATCTTTGCCAATGAGGCGTTCGGCTATCGCACCATTCCTGTCGAGCGGCCATTGCGCGATGCGGCGGGCAAGGTCGTGCTGGGCACCAAGGGCAAGCAGAAGGGCCAGCCCCAACCCGACAGCGCCCTGCGCGATACCGAAAACGTGCCGCTGGCCGAGGATGTAACCGCCTACTTCAAGCGCGAGTTGCTGCCGCACGCCCCCGACGCCTGGATTGACGACGAGAAAACCAAGGTCGGCTACGAGGTTCCCTTCAACCGCCACTTCTATGTCTTCGAGCCGCCCCGCCCGCTGGCCGAGATTGACGCCGATCTGGCCGAGGTGACGGGGCGGATTCAAAAGATGCTGGCAGGGCTGTCGGCATGACGCAGCCCTATCCGGCCTATCGGGAATCTGGGGTGGAGTGGTTGGGGGAAGTGCCAGCGCATTGGACCACCATCCAAACCAAACGCAAAATGTTCTCAAAGTCGGGCGGAACTCTGATCAAAGGACAATGTTCCAGTGAACCGACTGATGGCTTGTATCAGGGCTTTGGCGCATCTGGCCCGGACGTTTGGCTTGAAGACTATGATTTCGATGTCCCGGGTATCGTTCTCAGCGCGGTAGGCGCCCGCTGTGGAAAGACCTTCAAAGCTGATGGGCATTGGGGCACAGTGGCGAATACACATAGTTTGTTCCCGACCGAGACTTCTGACCGAGACTTTCTTTGGTATCTCACGAATATTGAGGATTGGTGGGACAAAGGCGGTTCAGCGCAGCCTTTCATCCTCACGAACCAAACGCTCGAACGACCTTGGGTATTCCCACCCCTCCCAGAACAAACCGCCATCGCGGCTTTCCTTGATCGGGAGACCCGGCTCTGTTGCACAAATCGTGAGGGATTCACTGTGTGACTCCATAGGGTTAGTCGCAGGGCATGCGCAAACCCACACCTCCGAGCTACCGCACG
>JAYUGA010000281.1:0-9347 GCA_043738565.1 Rhodobacterales bacterium | reverse complement strand
TGTCCGCACCCCGCTTCGAATGTCCCGCAGAACCGATCTTGCCATGAAAAACGCAGATCGACGAGGGGATATGTGATCATCCGGGATGGGACACCTAGCCAAGAGCGGCAAGCGTTTCCGCAATGGGAGCCATGTCGGCCCGCAGAAGGGCAATTTGCTCTGCAAGTTGAGCGACGTCGTGATCTACGTCAGCTTCGGCCATCATACGCCTCCTCAGGCAACGGGTTTCAGACGCGCGCGGGCTTTCGCACGTAAAACAGGTTTGGCGCGGTCCGCCACCAGCTTGGCGGGGCTGCGGTCACATGCAGCCTGCAATGCCTCTTCAAGGCTGGTCACGGCAAAATCAGCGCCGATCTCCTTGGCCTCGGCCAGTTTGGCGGCCTGAACCGGTACCACGCGGCGCAGTTCGTCATCGGCTTCGGTGATGGCTGCAGGCATCTGCAGGATCACAACGCCCACCCGCAATGCGTGCGCCGCACGCTTGATCCGGCGGACATGCAGCAACGAGGTGCGGGAGGGGCTGGGGTCAAGGAAGGTCAGGATCAGGCAATCACTTGCGGTCGGCTCCAGTGCTGCAATCCGCGACGGCGTCAGGTCCGTGTGGGGATAGGAGTGTACCGACGCACCTTCAATCTGCATGGCCTGAGCAAGCATCGTCGCTGCAACATCGTCAATGGTGGATCGCCCGCCCACTACGCCAATGCGCAGGCCCGCGCCGGGCAAAGGCTCACCAACGGACTCTTCGGTTTCGGTTTCAACATCTGCAGACAAGTCCTGCACCATTGTCATTGCGACCGAAGCTAGGCGCGCCTCTTGATCGCCGGTCAGCACACCGCGATCCCGGTCATCCTGGGCCAAGAGCAGCGCAGGTATCAGAGTGTCCTGATAATAGTCCACAATACCAATAGTTTCCAGCGCCTCTTCCGCACCGAAGGTCGCCTCCATCGCATCGCCCGCCAGCAGCCGCTGATAAAGTTTGGCATGCGGCGCCAGCACAGGCTCGTCGCCGAAAAGGATGTCAAAGATCGCAAACTGCGGAATATGACGGCCAAGAACGACCAGACACACCGTCAACGGCGTTGACAGCACAAGGCCAAGCGGTCCCCACAGAAAAGTCCAGACAATCGCGGCCACGATGATTGCCAACGGTCTGACGCCCGTCCGGCTTCCGTAAAGCCAGGGCTCTACAACGTTCGACGTGATCAACTCCACGCTGACAAACAGCGCGCCCGTCCACAAGACCGCCGACCAGTCCGGCGACACGGCAAAGGCCAGAAAGAGCGGGAAAGCAGCGGCGAGGACAGAGCCAATATAGGGGACAAAGCGCAGGATCAGCGTCAGAAGCCCCCAAAGCGGCGCATTCGGCACACCAATGGTGTAAAGCCCCACCCCGATCGGTATCGCATAGATTACGTTCACCAAAAGCTGGATCAGCAAGTAATTTGCGACGCGAGAACCTGCTTCTTCAAGTACTTGCGTGGTGCGGTGTAGGTCGTTCGACCCCACCAACCGGATGAAGCGGTCGCGCAGATGCTCGCGCTCCAGCAGCATGAAGATCACGATGACGATCACCAGACCTGTGGTTGCTACCGGGCTGATCAGCGGGATCACCAGGCGTTCCAGAAAATCCAGCGCATTGGAGGATTGAATCACTTCAACCGGCATCGGCGCTTGCCGATCTGACGGCAGGGCCGCGCCAATTTTTGAGTTGATTGCGCTGATCATATCCGACAGCCGCGCGATGACGCCGCTCCCGCCGCCCGTTGCCTTCAGGCCTTCGACTTTCGCAAGGATGTTGGCCTGAAAGGTCGGAAGGTTCTGAGCTAGCGTGCCGAGTTGCGTGACGACGACCAGCGCGAAGGCAGCGATGACGGCAAAGGCAGCGGCGACCACGGCAAGCACGGTTGCCAGAAGCGGCATGCCATAGCGCCGCAGCGCCGTGACTAGCGGAGAAAGGGCAAAGGTGATCAGCATGGCGATTGCCAGCGGCACAAAAATCTCGTGCGCGACGCTAAGCACGACCGCGACACCGACCACGGTCGCCAGTTGCGCCCTGTTGATCCGTCCGGCGGATGGGATCTGCTCTTCGTTCAACACACGACCATCCGCCGACATTACGCTGCCCCCAACAAAATCGAACGGCATGGTGCGGCAATGTCTTGCGAAGTCAACCTCGTTTACATTCCGTGGCGAGCGACTGAAACTGATATTCAGGCCCGGCATGCATTCCTGTTAGGGGGTGCCGGACCAACCTATGGTTCGGTTGCAAGGCCGGCTGATATTCGGCGGGCGACCAAATCAGTGATACCGACGGCCCTTTCAGCTGTCTTCTGCCCAATCGCGTGCGGTGATTGAAGCGATGGCGGCTGGGTCGTTGGCGAAGAAGTTCCACGCCTCGCAGCATGCGTTGACGATGTCGTCGTAGGTGTCGAAGACGCTGATGGCGAGCTTGTTGGCGCGGAGGTAGGCCCAGAGGTTTTCGCCGGGTTCAGTTCGGGTGCATAGGGCGGCAGCGGCCGGAGCGAGATGTTGTCGGGCAAGACGAGGCGCCTTGGCCCGTGCCAGCCTGCCCCATCAAGGACCAGGAAGGCATGCGCTCCGGGGGCGACGGTGCGGGCGATCTCGGCCAGGCGGGCGGTCATTGCCCCGGTGTTGACGCAGGGCAGCACGAGACCGGCTGCGGTGCCGCGGGCAGGACAGACGGCACCGAAGAGATAGGCCCATTGATAGCGGGTATCGCGGGGCGCGCCGGGTCTGGTGCCGCGCCTGGCCCAGACGCGGGTGATCGTGCCCTGCTGGCCGACCCTTGCTTCATCCTGGAACCAGATCTCCAGCGGCTTGCCCCGTGCCCGCGCGGGGATCGCCGCAGCTACCGCTTCGGGGAAGTTTTTTTGAACGCCGCTTGCGCGCCTGGGTCCGACTTCGGGTGCTGCGGACGCACCGACAGCCGCCGGAAACCGAGCGCCGCCAGTTGCTTGCCGACACTACGCTCGTGAAGCACGACGCCGAACGCGTCCTCGATGCGGTGCTGCAAATCCTTGCGCCGCCAGCGCACCACGCCACCGCGCGCCGGGCCAGGACCCGCCTCGACCCAGGCCGCAAGCTCCGCGATCTGGTCGGGTGCCGGCCGCCCGGGGCGGTGCGGAACCGCGCGATTCACCAGCCCGGCGAGACCCTCGGCATTGTAGCGGTGCACCCAGTCGCGCAGCGTCTGGCGGTCCATCCCGCAGGTTTCGGCCGCCGTCGCGCGGGTCGCGCCCTCCAGCACCAGCGCGATCGCCAGCATCCGCCGCACCGCCCGCGCATCCTTGTCTTGCCCGCCGCCGCGCGCAACTCCGCCCCCGAAAGTTCCCGCCGCGTGATCGCGATCCCTGACATGCCCGCCCCCCTGACCTCGTCAACCCATTGAGTCAGACTTCGCGAGGCTTGGGAATCCCAAAAGAGTCAGCCTCGAAGGCCGCTGGTATGATTTGGCTGGCTCCGAAGTGAATGGCTCGCTGGACCGGTACTTGGGTCGCTAGTCAGGTTGGCCTGCCAACCTCCCCACCAAATTCCTGACATTCGACACCTGCCACCGCCCGCCCCGCCGCGTCAGCATTCCCCGTTGCATCAGCGCGTCAGCCATCGCCCGCAGGGTGGTGGACCCCGCCGCCCGGATGTCAGCTACCACCTCCGCCAGGTCGGCCGAGTGCTGCTCGGCATTGCGCCCAACCGCCGCCCTGAGCGCCACAGCGCCCTTGCCAGCGCGCCGCAACGCCGCCGCCCCATTTGGGTTGCCGAGTTTCACCCCACGCGCCTTGGCCACCGCCAGCGCCTCCTTGGTGCGCCGCGAGATGGCTTCGCGCTCTGCCTGTGCGACAAGTGCCATGATGCCGACAGTCAGGTCGTTGGCCTCCGGCATGTCGACGGCGAGAAAGTGGACGCCACTGTCGCGCAGGGTGAGCAGGAAGGCAGCGTTTCTGCTCAGCCGATCCAGCTTGGCAATCACCAGTGTGGCACCGGTTACCTTGGCGAGATGCAGTGCCTTGCCCAGTTCCGGTCGGTTCGGGTTTCGCCCGCTTTCAACTTCCGTGAATCGCGCCAAGACTTCGGCGCCGCGCGATACGGCAAAAGCTTCGATCGTTTGCCGCTGAGCTTCCAGTCCGAGACCACTCGCCCCCTGCCGCGCCGTCGACACCCGCTCGTACCCCACAAACCGCTGCGGGAACGTCAAACCTGCACCTGCCTGCGCCAACTCAGCCTCCTGTTCACAACTGCCTAACCTTCGTTGCGCAGTTGTGTACGGCATCTGACCCGTTGCAGGGTAGGACCATCTTCGCCCGGCCGCGTGAATTCGACGTCGCTAGCCTTTCTGATTATATATTGCGGGCAATGGCTTATAAGCTTGATCGTTTTGGACGTCAGAGCAAACGTCGGTTCATCCGAATGATGCAACTCGACCCTGGGAGCCATCCGATGACCCGCCGCCCGACCGACAACACCGAGGCCCTCGACGCCATCCTCGCCGCAAAGTCCGAGATCGACGCGATGCTGAAGCGGCTGACATCCCTCAGCGCCGACCACTTCGGAACCGACCCAGACGAGATCACCTGGGGCCATGTCGGCGCCCTGAACGACATCCGCACCAAACTGCGCGAGATCACCGACAGCGCCTTCAACGAAGGCGAACACGCCGAGTGACATCAACCCTGCAGGCTCAGCGCCCGCCCATCGGCGGGCTTGGCCTCGTAGAAGGGCTCCGCATCCCGCGCGCCCGAATACGGAGACCAAGATGCCCAAACGTTCGAACACGCAGGCTGCCAGCCCCGACAGCGCACCCGTGGCGGCCACACAGGTCCTGAGCGCCGCAGACGCGCCTGACAGCGCCACGGCCGCACCTGTCGCGCCACTGGCCCGCACACCCCGCGAGGGCACCAAGCAGGCTGTTCTGATCACCATGCTGCGCACCGCGGAAGGCGCGACCATTGCCGAGATCATCGCGGCTACCGGCCGGCAGGCCCACACCGTGCGCGGGGCAATGGCCGGGGCGCTGAAGAAGAAGCTCGGGCTGGAGGTCACCTCGGCCAAGGTGGAGGAGCGTGGCCGGGTCTATCACCTGCCGCGCATCTGACGACTATACCGACACGAACGTCGACGCCGCACCTGTCAAGGGGGTAGCGACTTGTATCCCGCCCCAGATTCAGTCGTTGCCGTACTCATCCTCTTGCAGGCCACCGCTGACGGACTGCGCCGCGTCGATCTGCTCAGCCGTACGTCTTTTGGCGGGTTCAATAATCACCCTGGTGATCTGCGTCACGCCGCCAAACTCCCAGGGCTTCGGACCTGAATGCATCTGTATCGCCAACCGGGACCGCGAGGCCGGGGTCAGGCCTAGTTCCGACATGTATTTCACCATCAACTCCAGCTGCTTGTTGGAGATCGTGAGCCAGGGCGATTGCTGGATATAGCCCGACGGCAGGCGCAGGATCGACGGCGTCTCGGCCAGCTTCAGTTCGGCCTCGACCCAGCGGCCATAGCATTGGCAATAGGCCGCCATCGTGGTGCGGTCGACCTGCGTCAGCAGGCCGATGCGGTTCAGGCTCGCGGCAATCCGGTGCCACTCCTGATGCGCCACCACCGACAAGTGGCTTGGGCAATCGGGCAGACTGCCTGGGGGTTTGGGCTCATGGCCATTGATGGCACGCTTGCCCAAGTTGCCTTCCAGGATCTTCAACGCTGTCGGCTTGCCCTTGCGTCCACGCACCTGTCCTCATCCTTCACATCGCGCGACGGGATACCCGGTCGCCAAATTCGCGGCTCTCACAGGCAGAGGACCCAACCGGTCCCGGGCTTGAATCCCCTAGAGATCGAGGCCCCCCCCGCGGCTGGGCTGTGTCCTGGTTCATCTCCGCCACGTTTCCGCTGTCAGGGCTTCTGCCTCCACAGTGATCGCGGGCTGCAGGGGCGCGGCCTCCTGCGCCCGTCGGTCTGCCATGTCATCCAGGTGGTCCACAAAGATGCGGAACGCCTCGTCCATCTCGGGATCCTGCCCCTGCCTTGGTGCGGCAGACAGTTCGAGGCCCGCCGTCTCGCGCCAGCCTGCCTGGGTCTTGAGGTAGAAGATCATCGACGCCGTATCGCCGCCCCGTGCCTTGGCAATCAAACCCTGCGCGATGGCACCGATGGCCCGGGCCTTGCCCTTTTTATACCGTGCCGCAATGTCTTCATCCCGCTCCATCATCGACCAGAAGGTTCGCCGACCTATCCCGAAGAAGTCAGCGATCTGATCCGTGGTGAGCACCGCCGCCAGGGTCTCCACCTCGGCCTTCTGCGCGTCGGTGAGGGTTTTCGTCGGGCGGCCCATCAGGCAGCGGCCCCGACGCGCATGGTGGCCCGCTCAGCGGCAATCTCGGCAAAACCGCGGCCGTCCCCCGCCAGATGTGCCACCTGCCCCGTGAACGCCTGCCAGCGCTGGACCGCCACATCGACATAAGCGGGATCAAGTTCGATGGCATAGCAGGCGCGCCCGGTGGTTTCTGCCGCTATGATCGACGTTCCAGATCCGCAGAACGGCTCGTATACCGCCTGACCGGGAGACGAGTTGTTCAGGATCGGGCGGCGCATGCACTCGACCGGCTTCTGCGTGCCGTGCACGGTCTCGGCATCCTGGTTGGCGGTGGCGATCTGCCACAGCGTGGTCTGCTTGCGATCGCCCGACCAGTACCCCGTGCCCTTGTCCCGTACCGCGTACCAGCAGGGTTCATGCTGCCAGTGGTAATGCCCGCGCGACAGGACGAGGCGCTCCTTGGCCCAGATGATCTGCGATCTGATGGTGAAACCGGTGGCCTCCAGACTCTGTGCCACCTCTGCGGCATGCAGCGCGCCATGCCAGACATAGGCGACCTCGCCCGGAAACAGCGCCCAGGCCTCACGCCAGTCGGCCCGGTCATCGTTCAGAACCTTGCCGACACGCTTGGTCTCTGACGCCCCCGCCCGGTTGCGCCACTCCGGATCGTAGGCCACACCATAGGGCGGGTCGGTCACCATTAGATGCGGAGAAACACCGTCCAGAAGGCGAGCGACGACTGCACCATCGGTGGCATCGCCGCAGATCAGCCGGTGGGGGCCGAGCAGCCACAGATCGCCAAGGCGGCTGACCGGCACGGCAGGAACCGGTGGCACCGCGTCCTCGCGCGGATCGGCCCCGTCCTGGCGCAAGAGGTCATCCAGCTCCCGCCCCGTAAAGCCCAAATCCGTCATGTCGATGCCGAGGCTCTGCAGATCGCCCACCTCCAGCGCCAGCATCGTGGCATCCCAACCCGCCCGTTCGGCCAGCTTGTTGTCCGCCAGCACCAGCGCCCGCTTCTGCGCCTCTGTGAGATAGCCGAGTTCGATCACCGGCACTGTCTCCAGCCCGAGCTTGCGTGCTGCCAGCACCCGGCCGTGGCCCGCAATGATGCCATTGCTGCCGTCCACCAGCACCGGGTTGGTAAAGCCGAACTCGCGGATCGAGCCCGCGATCAGCGCCACCTGCGCTTCGGAATGGGTGCGCGCATTGCGGGCGTAGGGGATGAGATCACCGAGGGGACGGTATTCGACCGTCAGTTGCTGTCCGCCGTCCATGAATGCCTCCGTTCTGGGGCCACCAGGGGCCGCAACGGCAGCCTATCACAGGACTAAGCCATTGTAATTACTATCTTTATCGACAATGATCGACACCGGGCGACAGGAGACGACAGCGGTATTCGCATTGGGACAGACAGGACATATTGGACAGAAGAATACTATTCTGTCTCACGCGCGCGGGTGTGAAAACAATTAGGAAATCGTCTGTCCAAAGTGTCCGGGATGCTGGAGCAAGCGTATTGTTTTGTTGACGACTGTCTCGCGTAAGAGTTGAACTGGCGTCGCAAGCATTCTCCGGGGGAATAAAGGGGCGATGGGCCATATCCACCTCGCCACCTTGGCGAAAACCAAAGCTTGGGTTGAGGTGATAGCATCAATCGCGGCGGGCGCCGGCATTGCGACAATTGCCGGACAAAGCGCGAAGGCTGCCGAGCACGATCTTGAGGCTGCAGCGCGTGACCCTGTTTTTATTGAGGCGGTGCGCCTACTGCTGTCCATTCCACTCGCCGCGCGCCAAGTTGACTTCGGAAATGCGCTTCGTTCCGTCGGGCTCGAGATCTCAAGCGAACCTTCGCTAATGGGCATAGTGATGGCCGTGACGGCGCGGCTCGACGCGGTCGGTGCGACCAACTCTGCCAAATCTGATTTCTCGGCACTGGCCACGCGATCCCTGACGAGTGCTTTGGTCGACTGCATAGGTTCGGACCTGCCAGGGCTCTTCGGACCGACCGCCGAGGACGTACGGCTGAGCAGCCGCAAGTTTTCCTATTCCAACGGCATCGCCGTTTTGACGCGCACCTTCTTTGGCACGATCGTCAGTTCATCACTCTCATACTGGCTTGACCGGATCCTCGCACATCAGATCGGGGACGATCGCAGGTTCGCCGACATCAGCCAAAGGGCGGAGTTTGACCGGTCACTGCGCCAGTACTCCAGTGAAGTTACCAGGATCATCCAGGAGTTCGCCGGCGGCTGGTACGGCAAAACCGTGTACGAGAAGGGCGGCATCGGATCATCCGAAGCTCGAGACTTTGGCTACGTCGGCTTGAAGAAGATAACCGCAGAACTTCGCGTCCGGCGGAATCCCGAATGACCGATGTGCTCATCGAAGATGTTGTCAACGAGGTTCAGCTTCGCCTCGGGATAAACGGGCCCCACCCCACATTCCGACTACGGACGGAAGCCATCGAAGATGCAGCGCTGCGCGGCATCGACCCAGTTTCAGAGGATCTTCTGGAAATTGCCACCGCCGTGTTTTTCGCAGACGGAGAACTTGGCAGAGGCGGCGATACGCGGCCCGACATGGGACGGCACTGGTACCGGCGGATACGCCTGACAATTCCGGTTCACCAACCGGCACTTTGGCAAAGGCCAGATTTAACGGCTGCGGTTAGCGATGTAGTCAACTTTCTGACTGACGACCAGTTTGAATTCGTTTTTGTACAGCAGATGGAAAAACGGCTCACGAGCGGATTTTTGGCTTTCGACCCTATCGGGCCAAACTTCGAGGCGGAGGAGGTCATATTGTTTTCCGGTGGACTGGACTCATTTGCAGGCGCCCTAGAGTCGTTGTCTTTAGGGTCAGGACTCACAACCAGAACATGACGGTTGCGGCCAGAGCGCAGGCTGAGAGGAACAGGATGGGGCATCTGTCGTAGCGGGTGGCGATGCGCCGCCAGTCCTTGAGGCGGGCGAACATGTTTTCGATCCGGTGGCGCAGACGGTAGAGTGCGGCATCGTGG
>JAYUGA010000280.1:0-9348 GCA_043738565.1 Rhodobacterales bacterium | reverse complement strand
CCAGCCTGCCGGTGGCGATCAAGAAGGCGATCAAGGTGGCGGACAAGGCCTCAGCCTGGCTGGAGGCGGTGCAGATTGCCGGGTTTACCGAGGGCGAGGCGGACAAGTTTTTCGGCCGGCCCGAGGATGCAATGCTGAAGGGGTTGGAGATACGGCTGCGTCCGCCCGCTGTGGTGCGGGCGGACTATGTAGCACGGCATTCGGAATTGCTGGCGGGCATGTAGTTACCAGTTCAGGTCGCGTTTGGGGTTGAAGCGGTGGGCCTGATGGTCCAGCCCCTGCATCCGGGCCGAGATGAAACGGTCGCTCCAATCGGCGTCGGCATGGCGGCTGGGGTGTTTGCGGTCGGGATGCTTTCCGGTGGCGATCAGCAGGACATCTGCAAGAATATTCAACATGGCTTGTTCCTTTCACGGCCTCGTCATAGGCTGTTTATATGAGGAAATGTTACGTTCCGCGAGTCAGGGATTATGTCGGGATGTTAGGCAGACTATCATATGGCGGTTGATTGGCGCAGTTTTCCGTCGTTGACTGCGCTGCGCGCTTTCGAGGCGGCGGCGCGGCAGCAAAGCTTTACCCTGGCGGCAAAGACGCTGAACGTGACCCATGCGGCGGTGACACAGCAGGTCCGCGGGCTGGAGGATCATCTGGGCCGCGAATTGATCTACCGCGAGGGGCGCGGGCTGGCGTTGACGCCGGAGGGGGCAAAACTGGCGCAGGCTTTGGCAGAGGGGTTTCGCACGATTGCGATGGCTCTGGAGGAGTTCAAGACGGCAGGGCCGGGCGCACCGCTGCGGGTGACGGTTACGCCGGTCTTTGCGGCACAATGGCTGATGCCACGCCTGAAGGCCTTTTGGTCGGTGCATCCGGAAATTCCGATTTCGCTGCATCCCGACAAGCGGGTTGTGGATTTGCGGCGTGACGGGATCGATCTGGGCATCCGCTTTGGCACCGGCATCTGGCCGGGGCTGGATGTCGAGATTCTGACAGCGGCGAAATATGTGATTGTCGCGGCACCAGCGTTACTGGCCGGGCGCAAGGATCTGACAGCGACGGAATTGTCCGCGATGCCCTGGGTGATTGAAGAGGGTTGGCCAGAGGCGCTCATCTGGTTGAAAAGCTTTGGCCTGCAACGGGATGCAATGACGATTTCCTATATGCCAACCAAAGAATTGGCGCTGTCAGCGGCGCGGCAGGGTTACGGGCTGCATGTCGAGGCGGCGGCGCTGCTGGAGCAGGACGTGGCGCGCGGCACGCTGGAGATTGTCGGGCAGGTCAAGGATGACACTCTGGCCTATTACATGGTCAGCAGGCCGGGGCCGAAACGGCCGGAATTGAAGACGTTCATCAAATGGCTGAAGGCCGCCGTTTAGCTGGCGGCCTTTCTTGCCGGTCCGAAAGATTCAGATCGCCACGTCTTCCGGGCGCTTGCCGGCAGCCAGTGCCGCCGCGAACCAGCGCGGCTTGCGGCCACGGCCCGACCAGGTGTCGGATTTGTCGGCCGGATTGGCATATTTGGCAACGGCGGGCGAGCGTTTGCGGGTGACGGCGGCACCGGTCAGTTCGGCCAGCGTAAAGCCGCTGGCACGGGCGGTTTCTTCCAGTGCGGCAATCGCCTCGCGCTTCTTGCGGTCTTCGAACGACGAAACGGCCTTTGCCACCTGCGATTGAAGGTCCTTCAACTCTTTAAGCGACAGGGCGTTGAGATTAATATCCACGGCATTTTTCCTTCTTATTGCCTGTCCCCATTTATGACCCGGCCAAAGGGAAATCAAGCCAATCCAACTATTTGGGGCCGCGTTTGGCAAGAATCTTCTGCAAGCTCCGCCTGGGCACCGACAACTGCCGCGTGGTTTTCGAAACACTGCGGCGGCACATTTCATAAACCCGCTGAAAATGCTCCCATTTGACCCGGTCGGCTGACAGCAGATGGTCGGGCAGAGGCGGATGGGCATCGGGTTTGGTCAGATAGTCGATGGCCCAATTTTGACGGCGGCAACTGCGTTGGCAATCGCACTACAGCCGTTCAGCACCACGACCCGGCAATCGGGAGGGCGGGCGTACAAAGCCTCGGCCGCCGCCAACCCCTTGCCGTCGCCCCGCCGCAAACCAGCGTTGTTTGCGCGTTTACGGGGGAAGTTAAGTTACTTTTTGCACCTGCTGGTTTCGCTTTGACCCAGAATGAATGGTTACGAGGCTGATTGCGCCAGTCGCGCGAGCCTTGGCAAAGCCACAACCGGATCAGCCGCATGTACCCAATCCACAAACGCCGCGACCCGATGGGTGATCTTGACTGCGTGATTTTGCGCGATGTCGCCAAGACGATGGTTCAGGAACGGGTTGTCAAAGCGTTCGACGGTTTGCACCACGTAGCGGCTTGCCGCCTTGGCCATGTCATGCGCGGCGAAGCCTGGAACCACCTCATCCCGGTACAGACTCAGCAATCCTTGCCGTATCATCGGAACCGCCAGGATTTCCCGCACCGTTTCATCGGCGGCGCGGTGGTCGTCGCGCCAGCGTGCTGCCAGCCAGCTATGACCAAGATTCAGGATGTGCAGTTTCAGCCGCACAAAAGGTGTCAGATCGTCGGTGTAAACCACATTCGGGTGATGGAAAGGAGCAATCAGACCCGGCGCGCGCTGGATGGCCCAAAGCCCATAGGGTTCGGCCACAGCGCCAATGGGTTCCAAAGGCTCTGAAACGATCCGGTCCACCAAAGTGTCGCAGATTGTCACCGAACGGCTCAGCCACTCGGCAAAGTCGCCTGGTTCGGCCCAGTCGGTGGCAAGTGCGGTCAGAATGCGGCGCAGTTCGCGACCATTCTCGCTGACCAGTTCGCAGGGCAGGATCAGCAGCGGTGCCGCACCATGATCGTAGCGAAAGCGCAGCAGCCGCAGCAGTTTGGCCGGAAAGCTGGCCGGAATGTTGGCAAGCGTCTGGCGGGCGCGGTCCGGTGCCGCGACGGCAAATCCCATCTCTCCGGTGTTGCAGACGACAACCTCAGTCTCATGGGCAAAGATGCCGGCAAGTCTCTCCCAGTCGTCCTGTGCTGCGATCGCCCGGGTCACGCTTTTCACCCGGACCTCGCGGTCAACGGCCAGACCTGCCTCGTAACCTCTGATCCGCACCGGGAAACCGGCGGGATCGGCAAAGGCCAGAATCCGCCCGGCGCGGTCGGTTCCGGCGGTGGTCTTGACGACGGTGATCGGGCCAATGTCTTGCCCCGCCTCACGCGCCTGATGGATGAACAGATCGGCGTGGGCCTGAAGAAACCGGCTGGTGCCAAATTGCAGAACCCGGGTAGCCATTCAATCCAACCCAACCATAGCTTTGATCAACCCCGCCTTGTCGGCCGCCCAGCGCGGCAGATCCGTGGCCATCTGGGCCAGAGTTGCACGATGCGTGATCAAACGGTCGACATCAACCTGTCCAAGGCGAATTGCCGAAATGACATGGTCAAAATCCTCCTGGGTGGCATTGCGGCTGGCCAGCAGCGCCATTTCGCGGCGGTGAAACTCGGGGTCGTCAAAGCCGTTGCCATGCGGTTGGAAGTGCGGCACGACGAGCTGGCACAGCGACAACCCGCGGTGAGGAAGCGTGGCTCGCTGCTGATCTGGCTGGACCGGGTAGCTTGCCCGAAGTCGCGTCGAGACAAAGAAGCGGGGGCTCAAGGCCTTCGGCGAGCGCATCCGCGCAAGGGATCCTGACCGGCTGACCGCCGAGATCCAAATCCGGTCGCCCTCATGAACCGCTTCTCGGCCCCGGGCGGCGCCGGGATCATTCGCGGGGCCCGAAGCCAACGGGAAAAGGGGAAGTCACGCCTCAGGCGCACGTTCTGCAACAATGTCAAAGCCATCTTCCCAAACAGAGATTGTTCTTGTATTGTTCTTGCTTGGGCCGCGTTCTTGCACCGCTTGGGAATCGAACCCGCCGCCCGGTTTCAGAGAAACCGGGCAATCAGCTCTCGGGGGTCAAGAACAGCGGTCGTCACGGAGGATCTGCTGCGCAAACCTTGCCTGCAATGCCATTGATTGACTTATGCTGCTGCACAGCCTGCCCGACCTGAAAGGACTTCCCCATGTGCAACCTCTATTCCCAGACCAAAGGCCAGGATGCGATGCGGCATGTGTTCGACGGACCCGATGTGCCGGAGGATGACATCGGCAACCTGCCGCCAATGCCGGGGATCTATCCCGACTACATGGCACCGATCATCCGTCATGGCGACCGAGGGCCGCGATTGACTATGGCACGCTGGGGCATGCCGACGCCCCCGATCTATCTGGAAGGCAAGCGCACCGATCCCGGTGTGACCAATGTGCGGCGGGTGGACTCGCCACATTGGCGGCGCTGGCTCGGGGTCGAGCATCGTTGCCTCGCACCCTTCACCAGCTTTTCGGAACTCGACACAAGGCCAGGTGCGCCGCGCAACCATCCGATCTGGTTTGCGCTGGATGCCACGCGCCCGTTGGCGTTTTTCGCAGGCATCCGCACAACCTGGACATCCGTGCGCAAATTGCGCGATGGCGAAACCACCGATGAGCTTTTCGCCTTCCTGACCTGCGCCCCGAATGCCGAGGTCGGCGCGGTGCATCCCAAGGCGATGCCGGTGATCTTGACCAGACCCGAAGACTGGCGGCACTGGATGAATGCCCCCGCAGCCGACGCTTTGCAACTGCAACGCCCGCTGTCAAATGGGCGTCTGCAAATCGTCGCGGAGGGCAGCCGTGAGGATGCTGCTTAAGCACGAGGTCGCACAGGCCGATCCTTTGCAGCTTGCCGCGCACCGCGTGCATGAAGCCGGGGGGCCCGGCCGACGCAGCTTTGCCGTGCTGCAAGCCGCACAGATGAAGGGTCAGGTACTCTGGGTCCAGCCTGCCCATGTGGCGGAACACCTGATGCCCTGGAGCCTGCCGGACCGACTGGCCAACCGCATCCTCCTGCTGCGGGCGAACAGTGAGACCGATCTTTTGTGGTCGGTCGAAGAGGCCCTGCGCGCGACCGCCCCTGCACTCGTAATCGCCGAGCCGCAAAAACCGCTTTCACTGACCGCCGGACGGCGGTTGCAACTGGCTGCCGAGGCCGGACGCACCACCGGCTTGCTGCTGATCTTTGAAAATGGCGGCAGCAATGCCGCCGAAACCCGCTGGCATTGTGCGCCCGCCGCCGATCCCGGCGCACCGGGATCAGATCGGCCTGACTCGACTCTGCAAGATTGGTCCCTTAATAAGAACAAAAAGGGAACTATTGGCCATTGGAGGGTCTGCTGGAATGACAAGACGCATGCTCTCCGTGTGGTTTCCACGGCTGGCGAGCGATCATGCCCTGCGGATGCGACCCTGTGACGGGCCATTCGCCCTGACCTTGCGGTCGGGCAATACCGATCATCTGCATTGTCTGAACAAGGCCGCCGAGGTCAGGGGACTGCGCCGGGCGATGTCCTTGGCCGACGCTCGGGCGATCTGGCCAGATCTGGTGGCCCGTCCGGCCAGCCTTGCAGACGAGGCGGCAGCCTTGGCGGCCCTGCGCCGGTGGCTCTCGCGCTATTCGCCGATGGTGGGCCGCGAGGGGGCGGATGGGCTGGTGGCCGATATCACCGGCGTTGCGCATCTTTTCGGCGATGAGACCGGCCTGCGGGATGATCTGCACGCGCGGCTGGACCGGGCGGGAATTGAAGGCGCAAGCGGTCTGGCCGACACAAAGGGGGCTGCCTACGCCCTGGCCCGCAGCCGTGGCGGTATCGCGCCGCCCGGCCAGACGCTGGCGGCCATCGGGCATCTGCCGGTCGGGCAGTTGCGCGTTGATCATGCGACGGTAGAAGGATTGCGCAAACTTGGTCTGCGCCGGATCGCGGATCTGGCCATCCTGCCCCGGGCACCACTGGCGCGTCGCTTTGGGCAGTCCCTGTTGTTCCGGCTGGATCAGGCGCTTGGCGATCAGCCGGAACCCGTCGCAGCCGAGCCGGAACCACCCCACTACGGTGTGCGGCTGACCTTGCCCGAGCCGATCGGGCTGCAATCCGATGTGATGGCGGGACTGGCCCGCCTGCTGGAACGGCTGTGCGCCACGCTTGCAGCGCAAGCCACGGGTGCGCGGCGGTTGCGTCTGGAACTGCGCCGGGTCGATGGCCAAGCGGCGGTGGTCGAGATCGGTCTGGCCCAGCCGATGCGCGATCCAGCCCGTCTGGCCGCGCTGTTCGTGCGCGGCGTGGACGAGGTGGATGCAGGGTTCGGCATCGACGGGCTGCGTCTGACCGCGCCGGTGGTTGAACCAATGGTCGCCACCCAGATCACCTCGACCGGGGCAAAAACCGGCGCGGAGCACAAGGCCGGTGATGATCTGGCCGATCTGATCACCCGGCTCGGCAACCGCATCGGTTTTGACAATGTGCTGCGGATGCAGCCTGCGACAAGTCTGGTGCCAGAGCGCAGCTTTCTGACGGTGGCCGCCGCCTATGTTCCGGCAGATGACAGCCATAGCTGGGGGCAACCCCTGCCCCGGCCGGCAGTGCTGTTTCCGCCAGAGCCTGTTCAATCCGAAGGCCACAACCCACCCAGGCGATTCCGCTGGCGGCGGATGGGGTTCACGACGCTGCGCGCCACCGGGCCGGAACGGATAACCGCGGAATGGTGGTTCGATGACCCGGCCTGGCGGTCAGGTCTGCGCGATTACTGGAAGATCGAGACGCATCAGGGCCTGCGGCTCTGGATGTTCCACACGCCACAGAACCCTGGCTGGTGCGTACAGGGAGAGTTCCTGTGATGGTGCCTCCCCCTGTTGCCTATGCCGAGCTTTGCGTCACCACCAACTTCACCTTCCTGACCGGAGCCTCGCATCCCGAAGAGATGATCACCCGCGCTGCGGAGTTGGGGCTTGCAGCAATTGCGATTACCGACCGAAACTCGCTGGCAGGTGTGGTGCGGGCCTATTCGGCGCTGAAGGAACTGGCGCGGATGCAGGCCGAGGCTGCGGCAAAGCCTGCAGCCGCCCCGCCGCAAGCCCCTGCGGTCCGCTCCCACGCGCAGATTGACCATTCGAGCCGCCAACCGGTGCCGCGCAGGGCAGATAAAGCGCCGCCTGCCACGCTGCTTTCTCTGCCCCGGCTGATTGTCGGCAGTCGTTTGGTGCTGAGTGACACTGTGGTGGAATGGCTGGCCCTGCCCACCGATCATGCGGCCTATGCGCGACTTTCGCGACTCTTGAGCCTCGGCAAGCGTCGCGCACCGAAGGGGGAATGCCATCTGACCCGCGCGGATATGATCGCGGGCGCTGCCGGGATGATCCTGATCGCGCTGCCGCCCGATCCGCTGCGCGGTTCCGAGGGTATGCGTGATTTGCTTGCCGTTGCCCGTGCCCATCCAGGCCATGCCTATCTGGGCATGGTGCCGCGCTATGACGGGCTGGATCAACGCCGCCTTGAGCGGCTGTCAGCGCTGTCGCAAGGCACCGGCCTGCCGTTGGTCGCTTTGGGCGATGTGATGATGCACCGCGCCGGGCGCAGGCCGCTGGCGGACGTGCTGACCTGCATTCGCACAGGCTGCCGCATTGATGATCTGGGCGCGCTGCGCCTGCCGAATGGCGAGCGGCGGATCAAGAGCGGTGCCGACATGGCCCGGATGTTCCGCCACTACCCCGCCGCCATCCGCCGCACGCTGGAGATTGCCGATCGTTGTGCCTTCTCGCTTGACGAGTTGCGCTACCAATACCCCGACGAATGCCTGAACGGCGAGGCGGCGCAGGATCGGCTGGTGCGGCTTTCCCGCGAAGGGATGCGCTGGCGCTATCCCGGTGGGCCACCAGAACACATCGCCGCCCGGGTGCAAAAGGAACTGACCCTGATCGGCGAGCTGAATTATGCGCCCTATTTTCTCACGGTGCATGACATTGTGGCCCATGCCCGTTCCACCGGCATCCTGTGCCAGGGCCGCGGCTCGGCAGCCAATTCGGTCGTCTGCTACCTTCTGGGCGTGACCGAAGTGCCGCCCGAGAGCATCACCTTGATATTCGAGCGGTTCATCTCGAAAGAGCGCGGCGAGCCGCCGGATATCGACGTGGATTTCGAACACGAGCGCCGCGAAGAGGTGATCCAGAAGATTTATGACACTTACGGTCGCCACCGCGCCGGGCTGACGGCAACCGTGATCCATTTCCGCAGTCGCGCCGCGATCCGCGAAGTCGGCAAAGCGATGGGCCTCAGCCAGGACGTGGTCGCGCGTCTTGCAGGTCAAATCTGGGGCTGGTCGTCGTCGGCCCCATCCGAGGCACGGGTGCGCGACGCGGGGCTGGACCCGGCCGACCGCCGGATGATGCTTGCCGTCAAGCTGATTGGCGAGATCGTGGGCTTCCCCCGGCATCTGTCACAGCATGTTGGCGGCTTTGTGATCACCCAAGGCCGCCTGGACGAGCTTTGCCCGATCGAGAATGCCGCGATGGAGGACCGCACCACCATCGAATGGGACAAGGACGACATCGACGCGCTTGGCCTGATGAAGGTCGACATTCTGGCCCTCGGCATGCTGACCTGCATTCGCAAATGCTTCGGTCTGCTGGCCCAACATCGCGGTCTGGCGCTGACCCTCGCCAACGTGCCACCGGAAGACCCCAAGGTCTACGACATGCTGTGCCGCGCCGATGCCATCGGGGTGTTTCAGGTCGAAAGCCGGGCGCAGTTGAACTTCCTGCCCCGCATGCAGCCGCGTGAGTTTTACGATCTGGTCTGCGAAGTCGCCATCGTGCGCCCCGGCCCGATCCAGGGCGGCATGGTGCATCCGTTCATCAACCGGCGTCAGGGCAAAGAGCCGGTCGAGGATCTGGGCCCGGACCTGATGAAGGTGCTGGGTCGCACTTATGGTGTGCCTTTGTTTCAGGAACAGGCGATGCAGATCGCGGTGGTGGCGGCAGGGTTCTCCCCGGCCGAGGCCGACAAGCTGCGCCGCAGTCTTGCGACCTTCAAACGCATGGGCACCATCGGCGGATTTCGGGATCGGTTTGTCACCGGCATGCTGTCGCGCGGCTACGCGCAGGATTTCGCCGAACGCTGCTTTGCGCAGATCGAAGGTTTTGGGTCATACGGTTTCCCTGAAAGCCACGCCGCCAGCTTCGCGCGGCTGGTCTATATCTCTGGCTGGCTGAAGCGGCACCATCAGGCGGTGTTCACCTGCGGCCTGCTGAACGCGCAGCCGATGGGATTTTACGCCCCCGCGCAGATCGTCCGGGACGCGGAACAACATGGCGTGACGATCCGCCCGGTCTGCGTCAATGCCTCGGTCTGGGATTGCGCCATCGAAAACGGCGCCATCCGGCTCGGGTTCCGCATGGTCAAGGGGTTGCGCGCGGATTACGCGGACG